>NZ_BTPE01000001.1:0-493703 GCF_036245645.1 Algoriphagus taiwanensis
GAAGAATGAAGCATGAAAAAAGGGCTCCGAAAAACGAAGCCCCTTCATTCCACTTGGCAGATTCTATTGCTGGTAAGTTGCTCCTCAGCAGAGCTTATGTCCTCTTCAAACCTGCACGGGATTTTAAGAAATTTTCTAATCAAAGGCACCAACTATTTTTGACCACATTACCTAAATCGCTAAATGGTTTTGGAACTATCTGCCAAGAGCGAATTCAACTCATTCAGCTCCTTATCGGTCAAATCTCTCCATTTTCCAACTGGAATATCAAGATGAATATTCATAATCCGAATTCTTTTCAGTTGCCGGACTGAATACCCCAAATATTGGCACATTCGTCGGATCTGCCTGTTTAATCCCTGAGTGAGTGTAATTCTGAATTTGAATTTACTGATCAGTTCAACCTTGCAGGGATCAGTGACTGTATCCAGTATAGGAATCCCTGAAGACATTTTTTTGACAAATGTTCGGTCAATTGGCCTATCCACTGTCACAATGTATTCCTTTTCATGGTTGTTTTTTGCCCTCAGTATTTTATTGACAATATCCCCTTCGCTGGTAAGCAGGATCAAGCCTTCGCTATCTTTATCCAGCCTGCCGATGGGGAAAATGCGCTCCTTGTGGCCTATATAGTCTATGATATTATCTTTTTCACCTTTTGTATCTGTAGTGGATACAATGCCAACAGGTTTGTTGAATGCGATATAGACGTGATTGGTTTTGGGTTTGCCGACGATTTTACCATCTACTCTTACTATGTCTTGAGGAAAAACCTTTGTTCCCAGGTCAGGTATTTTCCCATTGACGGTAATTCTCCCCTCTTCCAACAATTGGTCAGCAGCCCTTCTGGAACAAAAGCCCACCTCACTCAGGTATTTGTTGATTCTGATGGAATTTTGGTCCATAAATGGGAGTGAATACTGTTTAAGGACAGGCTGGAATTACAAAATAAATCTGACAGACCTATTCAGATTTTATGGGTGCTGAAATCGAGTTTTTTACGGCCAGGTTTTCTGAGCCAGATGTTTTTATTTCAGCTAATAAGCTTAGGGACTCCATTTTTTTGGATTCGAAAGCCACTCGATTAGCTTCGGAAATGGGCTCTGATGGAGGGATTTCCTCCTTCAACCAGTCTTCTTGCTTTCCGTTTTTCCAAAATCTAAAACAAAGGTGAGGTCCTGTCGCAAGTCCTGTACTACCCACATATCCAATCACCTGACCTTGCTGCACTCTTACTCCGGGTTTGATTCCTTTGCCGATTTTTGACATGTGGAGATATTGAGTGGTGTAGGTGCCATTATGTTTGATTTTCACATAATTCCCATTGGCAGAAGTGTATCTGGCTTCCACAACTGTTCCGTCACCCACAGTTCGGATTTCAGTTCCCGTTCTGGCTGCATAATCCGTCCCCAAATGAGGTTTGTATCGTTTCTGTACAGGATGAAAACGCTTCAAATTGTATCTAGAACTGATGCGTGTATATTCAAGAGGATCTCTCAGAAATGCTTTTTTCAAGGAATTCCCATCCTGATCAAAAAAATTCAATTCCCCGTTTTGCTCAAATGGAATCGCATGGTAAGGTTTCCCCTTATGTTCAAAGTAGGCGAGCTGAATTCCGGAAACCCCAACAACTTGCCCATCCACCACTTTTTCCTGATATACTACTTTATAGGTATCACCCTTTTGAAGAGATTGGAAATCTACAGACCAACCAAAGAGGTCTGCAAATTTATTGATGATTTGAATGGATACTTCCTGTTCATCCATTACCATATAAAGAGATTGATCTTGCTCTATGATACCGCCCACTTGCTTTGTTCTGAATTCGGCAGGCTTTTCGGCTTTATATATTTCCAAAGAGTCCAAATTGAACACAACATATTCGGCTGGATTGGGCTCATAAATGAAAAACTGGGCTTGAGAGGAATCAGAGGGGGTAAGAATTGTAAACTTCTTGTTTGCAGCAATCCACCTTACATCAAATACTTCTCTGGACTTTTTGGCGATTTCGTCAATGATCTGATAGGGAACATTGAAAGGCGAAAGGATAGAGGCCAAAGTTTGATTTTTATTCACCGTGCCCTCAACAATGTTCAAGCCTGTAACATTGATTCCATATAGATAGATTTGAGGGTCAACTTCAGAAGCTAATGAGTCCTGAGTCAGATCATTTTCCTGGTCAGAATTGACTACATCGGGGGATAAAATTTGGAAAGTCGCAATGGCTCCGACTACAATTAATAGAGCCATGATACCTGTCCGTAAGTTTTTCATTGATCAGGGTGAAGATTGTGGTGATTATAATTAACCAAAAAAGGAAAAAAAGGACTTTTTTCCAAGGAAATTAGGTTGATTGGTTTTTCTGCAACAATTGTACCGCGACCAATCCGTCCGGAAAACTTTTTACATTTTTATTCAAACCCCCAAATTTTAGAATAATTCTATTGCTTTCTCCGGAAACTTTTTGGCAAGTAGGAATATCTCTTGGTCAATTATTTATCTTTGACTTCCCAAAATTTAGGATACAAAAATGCTCAGAACACATACTTGTGGCGAACTTCGCCTAGACCATGTCAACCAAAAAGTAACTCTTGCGGGCTGGGTTCAGCGAGTAAGAAATAAAGGAGGATTGATTTGGGTAGATCTAAGAGATCGCTATGGTGTCACCCAATTGATTTTTGAAGAAGGATCTACCGAAAAGGAATTGTTGGAAAAAGCAGCCCAATTGGGTAGAGAGTTTGTGATTCAGGCTTCAGGAAAGGTAATCGAGAGAACTTCTAAAAACGACAAAATCCCGACAGGAGCTATTGAAATCAAGGCAGAAGAGCTTACCGTTTTGAATCCTGCCAAAGTCCCTCCATTTATCATCGAAGATGAAACTGATGGTGGAGATGACCTGAGAATGAAATATCGCTATTTGGATTTGAGAAGGGGAGTCGTTCGGGAAAAACTGCAATTGCGGCATCGAATGATGCAAGAGACCAGAAAATACATGGACGGTCAAGGCTTCATTGAGGTGGAAACTCCGGTTTTGATCAAATCCACTCCCGAAGGTGCGAGGGATTTTGTAGTTCCAAGCCGGGTCAATCCGGGTGAGTTTTATGCTTTGCCTCAATCCCCACAGACTTTCAAGCAACTGCTGATGGTCAGTGGATTTGACCGATACTTCCAGATTGTAAAATGCTTCCGGGATGAAGATTTGAGAGCAGATCGTCAGCCGGAGTTTACCCAAATCGACTGCGAAATGTCTTTTGTGAATCAGGAGGACATTCTCATGACTTTTGAAGGTCTGGTAAAGAGTCTTTTCCGTGAGGTCAAAGGAATAGAGCTTGGGGAAGTGGATCGGATGACTTTTGAAGATGCTATGAAAGGCTATGGAAATGATAAGCCTGATCTTCGCTTTGGGATGAAATTTGTCGAACTCGATCATTTAGCGAAGGGGAAAGGCTTTTCAATTTTTGATCAGGCAGAATTGGTCGTGGGGATCAATGCTCAGGGGGCTGCGGGATATACCCGCAAGCAAGTAGATGAATTGACTGATTGGGTCAAAAGGCCGCAAATCGGAGCGAAGGGGCTGGTCTATGTCAGATATAATGAGGATGGATCGCTTAAATCCAGCGTGGATAAGTTTTATTCCCAGGAGGATTTGTCTGCATGGGCAGAAGCCTTTGGAGCAAAGCCCGGCGACTTGATGTTGGTATTAAGTGGAGATGCTAAATCGACCAGAAAGCAACTGTCTGAATTGAGATTGAAAATGGGCGAAGACTTGGGATTGCGCGATCGAAATGTCTTCAAGCCTCTTTGGGTAATTGACTTCCCTCTTTTAGAATGGGATGAAGAGACCCAGCGCTATCACGCCATGCACCATCCCTTTACATCACCCAAGCGGGAGGACATTCCGCTTTTGGAAAGCGATCCGGGTTCTGTCCGTGCAAATGCCTATGATTTGGTGATCAATGGAGTAGAAATCGGCGGAGGTTCGATTCGTATTCATGATCGGGCTACCCAGCAATTGATGTTTACCCATCTCGGATTTACTCCTGAGGAGGCTCAAAAGCAATTTGGCTTTTTGATGGAAGCCTTCGAATATGGAGCTCCCCCACATGGAGGAATTGCCTTTGGATTTGACCGTCTTTGTGCCATTTTCGGTGGTTCGGACTCGATTAGAGACTATATCGCCTTCCCAAAAAACAACTCAGGCCGAGATGTGATGATAGACACACCGAGCACGATTTCGGAAGATCAGCTTCAGGAGTTGTCAATCAAGGTGGCTTTGAAAAAATAAGCTTCAGGATGGTCTCACAAGGCCATCCTTTTTTATTTGGCTCCTATGAGATAGGATCTAATCCCCATCACAATCAGCAGCTGGGCAGTGGCGTAGGTTCCCATAATCAGGATTCCGGCTTCAGGGAAAGAGAGGTAAAATTTGTCTAAAGCCAGAATTCCGTCTGAAATCAAAAACAAGATAGAACCTACATAAACCTGCCAAAAGCTGGCGGCAATACACTTTTTATATCGGTCTCTTGCTGTGGCCACCATGGATACAATAACCAAAATGTACCCGATTACGGGGATTTTGAGAATTCCGAGGTTAGGATTGATTAGGTAAAAAATAAATGCTGCCGCCATGTAAACCGGGAGGTTGAAGAAGAAGCTTAGTACAAAATTGACCTGATCAATGCGGGTGGATTGTTTTTGCGCCAGCTTAAATCCAATGATATAGCAAACATGCGCCAGGAAAAATGATCCTAGCCCATAGACAAATAGGTTGGGCCAAAGTAAAAGAATATCACCTAGCCAGGAAAAGATCAATGCCCCGAGGACGGACTTAGTTAATAATGTGCTGGCAATGGGTCTAGAGATGAAGAAAAAATATCCGATCAATCCCAAGAGAATGAGTGGCTTGGAGAAAAATCTTGAAGTTTGATTTCCTTCAATCAAAAAAGCCAAGTCAACCAAGGTTGCGCCCAAAAACAAATAGAGCCAAATGATGTTTTTATCTCTCAAAGCAATAATATTTTGTTATTGAGTCAAAATTAAAAGAATGTGTGGTTAATTGAATATTTCAAAGATTAATTGGCAGGTGATACAAGAAATTAACCCTATAAGCTAAAAACCTAAAATCCGATTTTTCACTGTTTTTGTTAAAAACCGGGTTGAAATTTCAAGACTTTTTTCCGAGAAATTCAAAAATGTTTGGAATTCAGGGTTAAGCTTATGTTAAAAAGTGTGAAATTTGCAGAGCAAAATTTAATGTTAACTACCCTTTGAATCAGGAAGTCAACCTTACCTTTGCGACGATTTTAAATCAAAACCAACTCTTACCAAAACAAAAAATTATGAGGCAAAATTTACTGAAGAACTTGCTGGCGATGGTTATGCTGGTGCTGAGCACTGGATACGCATTGTCACAGGGTGTGACTACTTCCGGTATTACCGGTGTGGTGACAGAAGCAAATGGTGAACCTCTACCAGGAGCAAATGTGGTAGCTACTCACCTTCCATCCGGTACCCGCTACGGGGCTGTTTCCAATCTTGAAGGAAAATATTCTATCCCAGGTATGCGTGTAGGTGGTCCTTACAGAGTTTCTGTTTCTTTCATTGGGTATTCCACGCAAGAGGTAGAAAACATTGTATTGTCCCTTGGAACATTTTCTAACGTAAATGTGGTGCTTGCAGAAGAGGGTACTGAATTGACAGAAGTAGTGGTTACTGCTGAAGGCAGTGTTTTCTCTTCCGAGCGAACTGGAGCTTCTACTTCCATCAACAATAATACAATCTCCAAGCTTCCAACCATTTCTAGAAATATCAATGACTTCACTCGATTGACCCCACAATCTAATGGGCAGTCATTCGCTGGTCAGGACTCTCGATTGAATAACATTACGGTCGATGGTTCTTATTTCAATAACTCTTTTGGTTTGGGTAGTGGAAGTAACCCAGGAGGTAGAACAGGCGTTTCTCCAATCTCTTTGGACGCTATTGATCAGATTTCTGTGAACGTAGCACCTTATGACGTTCGACAAGGTAACTTTACCGGAGCTGGTATCAATACAGTAACCCGTTCAGGTACCAACGAATTTGAAGGTTCCGCTTATTATTTCTGGAGAAATAACAACAACGTAGGTACTCAGGCTAAAGACAATACTTTTGATCCGGGAGAATTTAAGTACAGACAAATCGGTTTCCGCGTAGGTGGTCCGATCATTAAAGACAAATTGTTCTTCTTTGCTTCTTTTGAAGATGAAAAGACAACTGAGCCAGGTACTACCTTCCGAGCAAACAATGGTGGTGAGCCAATCGGCGGAAATGTGACGCGTGTACTTGCTTCTGATTTGAATCAGCTAAGTAATTTCTTGAGAGACAACTTTGGCTATGAGACTGGTCCTTATCAAGGATACGACCACTCTACTGAAGCGACCAAATTCTTGGTGAAATTGGACTACAACATCAACGACCGAAACAAGTTGAGCGTGCGATACAATCACTTGGACTCCTCGACTGACGTGTTGCTTTCCAACTCTTCCTCCTTGGGATTTGGATCAAGAAGAACAAACCTAAATGGTTTGAATTTCCAGAATTCCAACTACATCATTTTTGAAAATATCCGCTCAATCATTGGTGAATTGAACACCCGAATCGGGAATAACATGACCAACAACTTGATCGTGGGCTATACTTATCAGGACGAAAGCCGTGGTTCAAGAGGTCAATTCTTCCCACTAGTGGATATCCTGGAAGATGGAGCAACTTACACCACATTTGGATTTGAGCCTTTTACTCCAAACAACGAGTTGAGATATAAGACTTTCCAGATCCAAAACAATCTTCAGTATTTCTATGGAAAGCATACCTTCACAGGTGGTTTCAGCTACGAAAACTACCAGTCTGAAAACGTATTCTTCCCTGGATCTCAATCTGCTTATGTCTTCAATTCACTTGAAGATTTCTACTCCAGTGCAGATGCATTCCTTACTGGAAGACAGGATACTATCAATGTTCGCAGATTCCAAGTAAGATATTCTAATGTACCTGGTCAGGTTAAGCCTATCCAGCCATTAAAGGTAAATTATGCTGGCATCTATGTTCAGGACGAATATCAGGTGAATTCCAAATTCAATTTGACTGGTGGTCTTAGAATTGATATTCCTTTCTTCGGAGAGACTGCCTTGAGAAATCCTGAAGTAGAAACTCTTGACTTCATCAATCCTGCTGGTGAAACAGTTAATTTCAGAACTGATCGTCTTCCAGGGGCAAATATTCTATGGTCCCCAAGAGTTGGTTTCAACTGGGACCCATCAGGTAATAAAACTCTTCAAGTAAGAGGGGGTACAGGTATCTTTACAGGTCGTCCAGCTTACGTATGGATTTCAAATCAAGTGGGTAACAATGGTATCTTGACTGGTTTTGAAAGATTGGATAATACAGATGCTCGTCCATTCAATCCAGATCCAGACGCTTATAAGCCATCTACAGTGACTGGTGATCCGGCAGAGCGATATGAACTTGCACTTACTGAAGAAAACTTCAAGTTTCCACAGGTTTGGAGAACCAACATTGCTGTTGATAAGCAAGTAAAAGGCTTCGTATTTACTGGGGAATTCATCTACAACCAAGATGTAAATGGAGTGGCCTATTACAATGCGAACTTGGCACCTGCCAATGGAGCATTTACCGGACCTCATGCTAGACCTAGATGGGTGGGTGGAAACTCTGCTACTCGAATCAATGGAAACATTGATAACGCAGTAACTCTCTCCAACCAAGCTGTGGGTAACTCTTGGGTAGCTTCAGTTTCCGTTGATTTCCCAACTGTTGCTGGCTTCTCAGGAAAAGCTGCCTATTCTTATGGTGAATCCAAAAATACCGTAGATCCGGGATCCATTGCCTTCGGTTCTTGGAATAACAACCCGCATAATGGAGACCCGAATAATCCAACACTTGGATTTTCTTCCAACTTTGCTGGTCATAGAATATTCACTGCATTGAGCTACGAAGCTGATCTTTTGACTATTGGTAAAACCAACGTATCTCTCTTCTGGGAAGGACGTACCATCGGTAACGGATCTTATGTGTATGGCGGTGACTTCAACGGTGACGGTGGATTCAGCAACGACTTGATCTATATTCACAGAAATACAGGTGAAATGAACTTTGAGCAGTTCTCTTCTTCTGGAGTTACTTTTACCCCTCAGCAGCAAGCTGCCGCTTGGGAGGCATTTATTCAGCAGGATAAATACCTAAGCGCAAACAGAGGAAGCATCGCTGAAAGAGGTGCTGTAATCATGCCAATGGTATTCAGAGCGGACTTCAGTGCTTCTCAGCAGTTGATCACCAAGAAAGAAGGTCAATTCCTTGAGTTCCGAGTGGATATCCTTAACGTAGGAAACTTGCTTAACTCAGACTGGGGTGTAGGACAGGCATTCACCACCACTTCTCCACTTGTGCCAAGAGGTGTTGACTCGAATGGTGCTCCTGTATTTAGACTGAGAAACTTTGGAAATCAGTTGATTTCATCTTCCTATCAGAATACGGCTAGTCCGGCTGATGTATGGAGATTGCAGTTCGGCTTGAGATATACCTTCTAATTCTAAGCAAATCAAATTTTTAAAAACGCCTCTGATTTCAGAGGCGTTTTTTGTATTTTTTCAAATCTGTACAATTAAATTTTTAAATGATGAAGCTGAAAGCACTCGCCTTATTGATCCTGATTTCCTCAGGTTTCTCCCACCTTCTATTCGCCCAGACTGATACTTTGATATTGAAAAACAAGGATAAAATCATTGGAGAGATCAAATCCATGGATAAAGGCGTGATGGTTTTCGAGACAGACTATTCCAATTCTGATTTTAAAATTGATTGGAAAAAAGTCAGTCAGGTCTTCTCACAAACCAAATTTTTGATCACCCTATCGGATGGGATGAGATACAATGGGATGGTAAACAGCCTAAATGATAGTCTGGTCATGATTACGCCATCCATCCCTGAGAAGATTCTTGATCTTAAAAAGAAAAAGAATAATCAAGACACTCTTTCTCTTCAGCCAGTTCCAGTCTCCATCAATTCAATTGTGTACCTCAATGCCTTGGATGAAGGTTTCTGGAGCAGGTTGTCTCTTTTCTTTGATGTGGGGACTACACTCACCAAGGCCAATGATTTAAGGCAGTTTACTTTCAATATGGGTACTGGATATCTAGCTGATCGCTGGAAAGTCAACTTTACTCTCAATAACCTTCGATCTTCCCAAAACGGTACCGAGCCGATTGTCCGTAATGAACTCACGCTGGCTTATAATTATTTCTTGCAAAAAGACTGGTACTTGCTTTACAACCTCAATATCCTATCCAACACAGAGCAATTGCTCGATTTTCGAAATTCCAACATGGTAGGTTTGGGTAAATATCTGATCCATACCAATAAGGTTTATCTGGGATTCCAAGGAGGGGTCAACTTAAACAGTGAAAAGTTTGCTACTGAGCCCAACTCCTCCCGTACTGCAGAAGGGTTTATCGGTGCGGGGTATAATATCTACGATATCGGTGATCTCGACCTGTTAACTTCAATAATGGTTTATCCCAGCATCAGTACCAAGGACCGTATTCGTTCCGATTTAAAGTTTGATATCCGCTACGAGTTCAAGTTTGACCTGTATTTCAAAGTGGGAACTACCTTAAACTACGATAATCAACCCGTGGAAGGCGCATCTACCCTGGATTACATTTTCCAAACCACCATCGGCTGGAAGCTTTAAGCTAAAAAAAGTGCTGCCTTTAAGCCTATTGCAACATTTTGAGACATTAGTATCCCCGTTATTTTCCTTTGGTGGCATGCATTTACCTTCAGTAAGTTTTCCCCTGATGGTAGTAGAAAGGCATGTATTTTTGCATTTACCAACTTTTATTCCCGGGATTGGGTTGTCACTGCATGTTATATCACAAACAGTTTTTACATCCAAGTAGCAGCGAATGGATAGTCTTTATTCATGGCGCCGGGGGAAGTAGTGCCGTTTGGCACAAGCAGTTGAGGGATTTTCAGAAGGAATTTAACCTTCTGCTAATCGATCTGCGCGGACATGGAAAGTCAATTGACCTTCCTCAAGCTATCTGGAAGGAAGAGTATACATTCGAAGCAGTCACTCAGGACATCATCGAAGTATTGGACCACCTGCAGCTGCCTCCAGCGCATTTTATGGGAGTTTCTTTGGGGACTATTTTGGCTCGCCAGTTGGCTGAAATGGAGCCCCAGCGGGTCAAGTCTCTGGTTATGGCCGGAGCAGTTACCCGCCTGACCACTCAGTCCAGAGTCTTGGTTTTCCTGGGGAATACATTTAAGAAAATTATCCCTTACATGTGGCTATACCGGCTTTTTGCCTTCATTATCATGCCGAGGAAGCAACATGCCGAGTCCAGAAACCTCTTCATAAGGGAGGCTCAGAAGTTGTGTCAAAAAGAATTTATCCGCTGGTTTAAATTGACAAAGGACATCAATCCATTGCTCAAATACTTTAAAGAAAAGGACATCAATATCCCCACGCTGTATGTCATGGGAGATCAGGATGTCATGTTTCTGGAACCGGTAAAAAACATTGTCAAACATCACAAAAACTCTATTCTCAAGATTCTTGATCGCTGTGGTCATGTAGTCAATGTAGAGCAACCCGAACAATTCAATCTGCTTTCAATCGCCTTTATCAAAAACCAACCTCTTTCTCTTTCTCAATGAAACCACAGACCAAAACCATTTTAGTTATTGGAATTCTGCTGATTATCGCTGTAGCATTCTTCTACCCTAGGCTAAGCAATCAAAGAAATCAGCCCGAATCTGCCGGTCAAGGAGGCGGTGGCAATCAGCCCGCTTTGCCTGTCAGTGTGATCAGATTGAAAAACGATACATTAAGAAACCAACTTCAGGTAACAGGGACAATTCTGCCCAACGAAACGGTCAACCTGCGTCCGGAAATCTCTGGCTTGGTAACTCAGATTGCTTTCAAAGAGGGGCAATATGTGACTAAAGGAACCCCTCTGGTTTACCTCAATGATGACGAACTGCAGGCGCAATACCAGCGACTTCAATATACGCAGCGTCTATTCGAAACTCAGGAAAATAGACAAAAGCAACTCTTGGCAAGAGAAGCCATCAGTCAGGAAGAATACGATATCGTCCTAAATCAATACAACACAGCCCTATCTGATATTAAGCTGGTAGAAGCTCAACTTGCAAAAACAGTGATCAGGGCGCCTTTCAATGGAATTCTTGGATTGAGATTGGTTTCAGAAGGTTCCGTAATTGGGCCGAATGACGCTATTGTCAATATTGTAAATATTGATCCGATCAAAATCGAGTTTTCTATCCCTGAGCGATATGCCAACCAAGTGACGGTAGGCTCTCCGGTCTTTTTCTCCAACGAAGCTTCCCAAGAGGAAGTAAGAGGGGAGGTTTACGCTTTCGAACCTCAGGTAGACCTAGCTACTCGCACACTCAAACTCAGAGCGCAGAGCCCCAATAAGGACCGGAGATTTCTTCCGGGGATGTTTGTTAAAATCAGATTCGTACTCGAAGTGGTCGAAAATGCACTTCTAGTACCCGCGGAATCCGTAATTCCTGAGCTCGACGGGTATAAAGTATTTGTTGCCACTGCGGATGGCAAAGTAGAAGAAAGAAGAATTGAAATCGGAACCAGAACCGATTCAGAGGTCCAGGTATTGTCCGGACTGAAGGAAGGCGAGCTGGTACTCACCACGGGTGTGATGCAAGCAAGGCAAGGTATGTCAGTAGAACCTACAATTATCAATTAATTTATGGCCAGTCTTTCTAATCTAAGTATCAACAGGCCGGTATTGGCCATAGTGATGTCTCTCGTGATTCTCCTCTTTGGGGGAATCGGGATATCTCTGCTTGGTATCCGGGAGTTCCCCAGCGTGGACCCGCCGGTGATCAATGTCAGTACCACTTACGTCGGCGCCAATGCGGATGTAATAGAGGCCCAAATCACCGAACCGCTCGAAGAGCAAATCAACGGAATTCAAGGAATCAAATCCCTGACTTCTACCAGTGCTGACGGTAGAAGTAATATCACGGTAGAATTTGATGTAGGGGCAGACTTGGAAGCCGCTGCCAACGATGTCCGGGATAAGGTAGCCGGTGCCCAACGAAATCTACCTCCCGATGCAGAGCCTCCCGTAGTATCCAAAGCTGATGCAGATTCTCAGCCTATTGTGGCAGTCAATGTAAAGTCCAACAACAGAAGCTTGCTGGAGCTATCCGACATTGCAGATAAGATTTTCAAAGAAAGACTTCAGACTATACCTGGTGTAAGCCGGGTTCAGATCTGGGGTGAAAAGGAATATGCCATTCGACTGCGAATGGATCCCCTGAAAATGGCTTCTTATGGCATTACTCCCTTGGATGTCTTGCAAAAGGTGCAAAGTGAAAACCTTGAGTTGCCTTCAGGACGAATCGAAGGGGCTAACATTGAGCTTTCCGTCAGAACAAAAAGCCGACTCAGTTCTCCTCAGGAGTTTAATGATCTGATCATCAAAGAGGATCAAAATAATATTGTCCGGTTTCAGGATATCGGAAAGGCAGAACTCGCTGCGCTGAATGAACGAACCGTTTTGAAGCGGGATGGAGTTCCTATGGTAGCAGTGGTCCTGGTACCGCTTCCGGGTTCGAACAATATTGAGATAGTCGATGAATTTTACAAAAGACTGGGTCAGATTGAAAAGGACCTGCCAGAGGATGTAGGTGTGGAAATCGGCTTTGACTCTACCGAATACATCAGAAAGTCCATTGCTGAGGTTCAGGAGACGATCATCACGGCGTTTATCCTGGTGGTGGCGATTATCTTCTTGTTTTTAAGAGACTGGAGAACCACCTTCATTCCTGTGTTGACGATTCCGATCTCATTGATTGGGGTATTTTTCATCATGTACCTCTTGGACTTTTCTATCAATGTACTGACTCTCTTGGGTATAGTGCTTTCGATTGGTCTGGTGGTAGATGATGCTATTGTGGTCTTGGAAAATATCTACGCCCGGATAGAGAAAGGGGAGAAGCCATTGGAGGCTGCTAAGAAAGGATCTGAGGAGATTTTCTTTGCGGTAATTGCTACCACAGTAGCCTTGGCAGCAGTTTTTCTTCCGGTGATATTCCTTACCGGTACCACAGGAAGGCTTTTCAGGGAATTTGGTATTGTGGTCGCAGGTGCAGTAATTATTTCGTCTTTTGTGGCCTTGACCATGACACCTATGCTGAGCTCCAAATTGCTCAAGCGGAGAGAAAAGCAAACTGCATTTTACAATTTGACTGAGCCATTCTATGTGTGGTTGAATGACCTGTATGAGAAAGCTCTAGCCGCATTTATGAAAGTAAGAGGTTTGGCCTTTTTGCTGGTTTTGGCCTTGGCAGGAGGAATATATGTCTTGTTCACTAATCTTCAGACTGAGCTTGTTCCTACTGAGGACCGGGCCGAATTGAGAATTAATATGTCCGGACCGGAAGGAGCTACTTTCGGCTATATGGACCGGGTGATTGACAACTTGGTGGAGGATTTCCAAAAGGAATTGCCTGCGGAAGAGCGAGTAACAGTAATCTCGGTAACTTCTCCGGGTTTTGGCACAGCCAATACTAATTCAGGATTTATCCGTCTTTTCCTCACCGATGCTGAAAAGAGGCAGAGAACCCAGAAGGAAATTTTCAATCAGGTCAATGCCAAGCTCAGAAATGAAACCTCAGTGAGAGCATTTGCCCAGGAGCCGGTTTCTATCGGTAACAGACGCGGAGGCCTTCCGGTGCAGTATGTGATTCAGGCGCCTACTATTGAGAAATTGAAAGAGGCTATTCCTCCCTTTATGGATGAGGTGGGCAAAAGCCCCGCATTTATTTTCTCTGATATCAACTTGAAGTTTACCAAACCTGAATTGGAAATCGAAATCGACCGGGAGCGTGCACGAAATATCGGAGTGTCAGTGCAGGAAATTGCCAGAACCCTGCAGCTTTCCTACTCTGGTCAGCGCTTTGCCTACTTCATCATGAATGGCAAGCAATATCAGGTGGTGGGAGAAATGCAACTTCAGGATCGAAATGAACCGATCAACCTTCGCATGCTTTATGTCAGAGGGGACAATGGGCAATTGGTCCAATTGGATAACCTCGTGAAAGTAAGAGAAAACAGTACTCCACCTCAATTGTACAGATTCAATCGCTTTGTGAGTGCCACGGTATCAGCCAACCTTGCAGAAGGGTACACCATCGGAGACGGATTGGATGAGATGGACCGAATCGCTTCAGAGGTCTTGGATGATACCTATTCCACCGATGTTTCCGGTCCTTCCAAAGAATTCCGAGAGAGCTCAAACAGCTTGATCTTTGCCTTTATTTTCGCCTTGGTTTTGATCTATCTGGTTCTTTCGGCCCAATTTGAAAGTTTCTTGGATCCGCTGACAATTATGTTTACGGTTCCTCTGGCTTTGTTTGGGGCCTTGTTGACCCTTTGGTTATTCGGATTTACGCTGAATATCTTCAGTCAGATCGGGATTATCATGTTGATTGGTTTGGTGACCAAAAACGGGATTTTGATTGTAGAATTTGCCAATCAGCGGAAGGCTCAGGGAATGCCGATAGAGGAAGCGATTTTCGGTGCGGCGGTGGCCCGATTCCGTCCGATTTTGATGACCAGTTTGTCTACTATTTTGGGAATTCTTCCTATTGCTTTAGCTCTGGGAGCTGGAGCTGAAAGTAGAGTTCCCATGGGCGCAGCAGTCATCGGAGGACTTACCTTTGCCACTGTTTTGACTCTGTTTATTATCCCGGCCATTTACACCTATCTCACTTCCAAGCAAGGAAGACTAGCCAGAATTTGATGAAAAAGCTTTCTTTCGTATTTCTATTGAGCGTATTCTCAGTCCAGTTTCATGCTTTTTCCCAGCAAACCCTTGATTTGGAAAAAGCGGTGCAGATGGGCTTGGAAAACAATTTGCAAATCAAGATTGGACTGGAGAATGTAAATATCCGTGAGCTGGATAAGCGGATCGGAGTAGGCAATTTTTTCATGCCAGTCATCGATGCTACCTATCTTCGGTCATTTGGTACCGAGGATGTGACCCAGACATTCGTCAACGATCCGGAAAATCCCAGACAGATTGATGGGGCAAAATCACGGAATAAGTCCTACAGTGTAGTCGGAGTCTATGGGTTCAGACCTGAGACTATTGTCACGATGAAGCGCTTGGGAGTATTGACCGAAATCAGTGAATTGGATTCCAAAGTCATAGTGGAAAATACTGTGGCAAGCATTTCTACCGCATATTATCGCCTGATTTTGGAACTTCAGCGATACAATGTGTTAAAAGAGACGCTCCGATTGAGTAAAGCACGTCTGGATATCGCTCAGGCCCAATATGAATTGGGTGGAGCGGGAAAGCGGGATTTTCTTACTGCTCAAGTGGATTACAATTCAGATTCCAGCCTTTTGATTACCCAAGAACAGGTCATTCAGAATTCCAAAGTAAATCTAAATGAGCTTTTGGCGATTGATCCAAGTGCGGAGTTTATTCCGGAAGATTCCATAATCACCATCGGTGAAAGACTCTCTTTGGAAACGCTGATTGAAAATGCCTTCGTTGAAAATAAGCTTTTGCTGGTCAATCAGCGGCTGAATAATGATGCCTATCTCCAAATAAGAGAACTGCAAGCATCACGGCTTCCTGCCATTAATTTAAACTCCAGTTTCACAAACACGGTATTTAACTCTGACGCGGGGTTTCTAATTCAAAATGAGCGGCAGGGGATCAATTATGGAGGAAATATTACCCTTAATCTGTTTAGTGGACTTACCCTTAACCGGAGAATACAAAGTGCCAAAGTCAACAAACGGATTCAGGATTATTCTCTCGAGCAATATGAGATTCAGCTAAGATCAGATATTGAAAGAGCCTATAACATTTACACAAAAAATCTCCAGCTCCTCAAAATCGAAGAAGTCAACTATCAGGTGGCGAAAGAGAACTCTGAAATTGCCCTGGAGCGTTTCAGATTGGGGATATCTTCTTATTTGGAATTCAGGGATGCTCAAGTAAACCTCCTGACTGCAGAAAACAGGCTGATTACTTCTATCTATTCTATTAAAGAGCAGGAAATAGAACTGATGAGACTCAGTGGCAAAATTTTCTTCGAAAACAGTTATGAAGATTTTTCGGTAAATCCCTGATCTTCAATTTCTCCACAAGCGGAGCTCCAAAAGGGGCTCCGTTTTTTATTTGCTTTTTTTAAGAAACCCTTAAATTTTGTTTTGGCACAGCCTTTGCCAAAGGGGCCTTGAACCATCAGGGGAATTTCCCCTTAGGCATGAAGAAATTTATTTCTACGATCATTTCTGTGCTCTTCCTGCTACTCTCGGGAGTGCAGTGTACTTTTTTTGAAGAAAGATTGAAACGAAGTGAAAACTCTACCTATCAATTAGACTTAGTCGGAATTCAAGAAAGGGGAAGTATTCGCGCAGCAGTCGACAACAATTCCACTTCATATTATATCTATCGCGGCCGCAGGATGGGCTATGAGTTTGAACTTCTGAGAGATCTTGGGAAAAATCTCGGTTTCCAGGTCGAGTTTGTTATTGTATCGGATATCCAAGAAGCTTTCGAAAAACTTGACGAAGGCAAGGTAGACGTGATAGCCATGAACCTGGAGCCAAGTGTGGATCGCTCCAGAAAAGCTGCATTCACCCATTATTTGGGCACCATGAGCACCTTGGTGATTGGGAAAAAGCCAATCGAAAAGCCGGTCACTTGGGAAGAAATTGGAAGAGACACCATCCATGTTCGCAAAAGCACTGTATATAATAAGCAACTAAACAGTATCAAGGATTCGCTTGGACTAGGTTTCACGGTTATGGTCTCTGATGTCCACGAGGAGACATTGATAGACCAAGTAGCTGATGGCACTATCAAATGGACCGTAGCTGACAGAAATATTGCCAAAGCCAATCAAACCTATTATCCTGACTTGGATGCTTCGCTAAAGGTGTCGGAGGATGGCACAGTTCACTGGGCGGTAAGGAAAAACTCTCCCGAGCTTTTAGATGCCATCAATACCTGGCTTGCCGAGAAGAAAAAGCGTTTTATCCCTGAGGTTTATGCCAAGTATTTTCTCAGCTCCCGAAACAGCTACTACCGGATTAACAGTCCTTTTTCCTCTTTGGGAGGAAATAGAATCTCTGTATTTGATGAGTTGATTCAGCAAAATGCCCGTGAATTGGGTTGGGATTGGAGGTTGTTAGCTGCTTTGGTTTACAAGGAATCTGGCTTTGATACCTCGGCGGTTTCCTATGCTGGGGCAGAGGGATTGCTTCAGTTGATGCCGGTTACTCTGGAACGATTCGGGGTCACAGACCCCAATGATCCCACAGAATCCCTTCGAGGAGGAGTGAGGTATCTTCAGTACTTGGACAAATTCTGGATGGAGCGGGTACCGGAGACAGCCGAACGGGTCAAATTCATCCTCGCATCATACAATGTGGGCCAAGGTCATGTGGAAGATGCCTGGAGATTGGCCATGAAGTATGGGAAAAATACTCAGAGCTGGAAAGAGGTTTCTTACTTTTTGAATCTAAAAAGTGACCCGGACTACTACCGTGACCCTATTGTGAAAAGCGGTTATGCAAAGGGCCACGTAGCGGTCAATTATGTCCGGGACATTTTGGCTTTGTATGATTCCTATCGGAGCCTGATTTCCCCTTAATGAAGCTCAAATAATGCTTCGATTTCTACAGGGATATTGTCTGGAAGAGAACCCATTCCCACTGCTGATCGAACCCCAATTCCGTTTTCTTCTCCCCACACAGCGGCAAATAGCTCACTGCATCCATTGATGACATAGGGATGACGCTCAAATGAGGGAACACAATTGACCATTCCCAAGACCTTAATCACCCGCTTGACCTTATCCAAGCTGCCCAAGTTAGCTTTGATTGTAGCCAGCATGGCTAGGCCTACTTGCCTTGCTGCGATTTTTCCCTGCTCGATATCCAAGTCCTGTCCGATTCTTCCGATGATCAAAGTTCCATCAGGCTTCACCGTACCATGTCCGGAAAGATAGAGGTATTTGCCATCTACGAGGCAGGGTTTATAAACTCCTAAGGGTTTTGGGGCGGGTGGTAACTCTAATCCCAATTTTGCAAAATTCTGTTCAGGGGTATTCATAGCGTTTATTTTTGGGGAATTTAGACAAATAGATCCAAAATCAGAACCCCGATCAGACCGGCAACAGCCACGATAGTTTCCATCAAAGACCAGGATTTAATTGTATCCTTGATGCTCACATTGAAAAACTCCTTGTACATCCAAAAGCCTCCGTCGTTGAAATGGGAAAACATCAAGCTTCCAGCGCCGATAGAAAGCACCAATAGATTGGGATTGACGTCCATAGTACCTACAATCGGAGCGATGATGCCGGCTGTAGTCAATCCTGCCACGGTAGCCGAACCTACACATACTCTAATGACTGAGGTGATCAACCAAGCCAATATCAGCGGGTGCATTTCCCAAGTCTGAAGATTCTCAGCGATGGTCTGACTCACTCCGGTATCTGTAAATATTTGCTTCAATGCCCCTGCGCCTGCCACGATCAGGAGAATCATGGCAATATCCTTGGTGGCAACCGTGTAGATTTCCATCAGATGAGACATGCTCGTTTCTCTGCGAAGTCCAAGAGAAAAAGTAGCATAGAGCAAGGAAACCAACATCACCACTCCGGGATCGGCAAGAAAGTAAATCCAGGAAGCAGATGGACTTTCTTTGGGAAGGTCTAGCGTCAAAGCCGTAGTCCCCACCAAAAGAAGTACAGGAAGCAAAGCCGTAAACAAGCTATTTCCTATGCTTGGTAATTCATTTTCAGGCTTGGGTTCAGCTTGGAAAGTCTGAAGGGGTGTGGCTTTGATTTTTTTCAAGAAAGGGGCAAAGACCGGCCCCGCAATAATGATCGTAGGAATCGCGATGATGAAGCCATAAAACAAGGTCAAACCCATATTGGCGTCGAACTGGGCTACCAAAGCTGCCGGAGAAGGGTGTGGAGGCAGAAAACCATGGGTGACCGAGAGAGCTGCCAAAAGAGGCATTCCCACGTAGACTGCCGGAAGGCGGAATTGATAGGAAACGGTAAAGGCCAAAGGCACCAACAGCACAAAGCCTACATTATAAAACAGAGGAATCCCTACAATTAAACCAGTGAAGGCCATGGCCCAAGTGATGTATTTTTCCCCGAAAATTTTCATAAGAAATCCTGCAATCCGCTGCGCTGCCCCACTTTCTGCCACTAGCTTGCCCAGCATTGCTCCCGTCACAATCACAATGACCAAATCTCCCAAAAGACTTCCCATTCCTTTTTGGACAGATCGGGCTACTTGATCTGCGGGCAATCCCAGCATCAGGCCGGCTGAGATGGAAGCAATCAGAAAAGAAAGAAAGGGGTTGAGCTTGGCCCATACAATCAGCAGAACCAAAATTGCGATGGATAGCAATACCAGAAGAAAGGTCATAGTGGGGCTGGGGTTAAGCAAGAAATATAAGGAAATCTCCCGGCTTAGGATCTTCTAAGGATATCAATTCAAGTTCAAATTGAATGATTCTCCCAAATCACTGGAAGCGGGGTTAAGCCTTTCCTGGGAAGTATTCTCACTTTTTTATCCATCTTTTTTGAATGAAATCCCCTTCGTATTCCAGCCCGAAGAAATACAACCCTGCCGGAAGGTTTTGGATAAATTGGGTGAAAAGAGATTCATCCCAAACATCCTCCAGAAGAGTCTGACCAAGGGAATTTTGAAGAATGACTTTGGGATTCCTAACCCAACCTTCTGGAAGTCTCAGACCCAGTTTACCTCCTGAGTAGGGGTTTGGATAGATGGTAATGTCTTTGGAATGGGATGGATTAAGGGGATCCAATCGGATTACCTCACTCCAGCTGTATTCACCTAAATAGTTGACTTTAAGGATTCGGTAGGCATAAGGAAGGTAGCTTTTGGAACTTTGGTCCAAAAATTCAAGATCATTGACTTCTTTTTTCTGTTCATCAGGGCTTATAATTCCTACTTTTTCCCATTTCCTTGTGTAGAAATCCAGTCTATGGACCTCAAAAAACAGAATTTCTTTTTCGCTATTAACTGACCATCTGATTTTATTGCCCAATGGGGTGGTTGCGCCTTCTAGTTTTAACCAGTTTAGGGGAAGAATACTGGTAGTCCTAAAGCTCCCCACGGTAAAATTGACCCCTGATAATTGTGAAAAAGTAACTTCCCTTCTTGCCCAAAGTAGTACAGGATCCTGACCTATTAGATTGGATCCGGGAGCAGGATATCCGGTGCCGACTATCCTCAGGTCTGTGACATCTCCCACGATCAGCTGATCTGCCGAAATTCTCATTTCTATCGGAGTACTTCCCGGCAAAAAGTCAGAGAACTCGAAAAAGCTGAATTTCCGATAAAGAATTGGGGTCCCGTCCGAATCGTTAAATCCCGGGTTGAAATCCGCACCCCTGTATTCTGTAAACTGGATGGAAAGATTCCCGCCTGGAGAGGGGCCTAGCAGCTGCACTTTTCGGGTTCCTCCGTTTTGAGTATCTTCAAAAGGAAAGGTAGCATTGCCCGGAGTGAGTGTAGCCGGAAGGCCGAAATAGGTCATTTTGCCAACATTTCTCCATCTCCCTCCGGAATGAGATAGGACTCCCGAATTACTGGTATTGATCAATAGATTGTTCCCCTCCAGGTCCATGACTCCTTGTATCAGCGAAAGGTTTCGAGTGATGGTGAGATTTGAATTGGGATGAAATACTCCGCCGGATTTATTGAGAGTGAGATCTCTTACCGTGAGTGAAAAGCCCAAAATCTCCTGATTGGATGAGCCAAATAAAGTAAGTTGGGTGGAGGAAGCGTCGAAGTTTCCAGATCCTGATTTTTCCAGATTTCCCAAGAGGGTCAGGCTGGTAGGAAGCGTTAGATTTTGGCTTCCCTGAAGCTCTATGTCTCGGACTGCTGCCGGAGTAGCCGCATCTGGGTACGAATTGGAGAGAAAAGCCTTGGGGGAGCTTCCTCCCCGATGGATAATTTTCCCATTCAATTGAAAATTAGCGGTTTCAATTCTTGGATTGCTGCCTTCTAATATCAGCGTGCCTCCATTTTGCAAATCAAAGTTTAATGCACTGATTGTGCTGCTGGTGGATCTATTGAGAATGTTGGCATTGCACTCAGAAATGAAAGTAGCCCCAGCTTCGATTACTAATTCACCAAAAGGCCCGCTTCCAAAAACGGTAGTTTCTGTGTTAAAGGACAGGGTAAAACACACATTGGGGTTTACTGAGGTGTCTACTTTCTGTAAAACAGCCCCAGACCTGACTGTAAACGAAAGTGCCTTGAATGGGCTTTCGATCAAAAAGAGTTCTCCCGGATCTGCCTCAAAAATGACCGAATACCGGCTTTGGGTAGTTTGGGCACTCCAGCTGTTTTTTTCTACCAGCGTTCTACTGCTTCCTTTAAAGGTGAGCGTACTTCCGACGGAGTTTCCTATCCAATTTTGACTGTTCCAAGCATTTCCGGGTATGCCCGGTGCCGGACCTGCAAATGCATGCAGGCTTCCGTACACATTCAGATTAAAGCTGTTGAGGTTGAGTTTTTGTCCCGCGCCTGTTTCAGCGTTAATAAAGACACTTTTGGCTTCCTCATTCCCTGATAGGGTCACCGTATGAGTTTGATCGATGTAAATATCCGTGGAGGCATTGGGCTTGGTGGTGGCAGCTACCCACAAACTCCCATCCCATTCTGCCCAAATAGCTATATTCTGAAAAGTTCCGCTTGCGATTGTTTTGTAGGCTCCGATTTCTTGCGAAAGGGTTGGTTTTGCTAGGCACATGATTCCACCAACTGCCAGGATAATCCTGTATATTCGGCAGTGAAAAAGAGGATTGCAGCAAAATATAAAGCTCAATGCACTCATAAAAAATGGGATTTAAAAAGTAGTTCAATTTAAAAAATGAGTAGAAATAAAAAAATCGTTTCAATCTTTTTTTTCTTGATTTTCATGGCTTTAGGTCATGTTCAAGCCCAGATGTTCGAAGTGAGTTTGTTGACTTGTGGACCGGGAGAGGAGCTGTATTCCAGCTTTGGTCACAGTGCCATCCGTATCCGGCAGATTGGGTCGCAGGGAAAAGACTTGGTTTTCAACTATGGCACTTTTGATTTCCAGACGCCAAACTTCTACGGGAAATTTGCCACGGGTAAATTGAATTACATGCTCAGTGTGACCACCTACGATCAGTTTGTGGTGGAGTATTATCGGGACAAAAGAGAAATTAGAGAGCAGGTGCTGGACTTAAGTGCGGAGCAAAAAGACTTTCTCCTTCAGCATCTTGAGGCCCAATATGACCCGGCTCGGAGGTATTACAAATACGACTTCTTCTTCAACAACTGTGCTACCAAAATCAGGGATGCCTTTGAGATAGCCGTTGGAAAGCAGCTAGTCTGGAATGACCCGGTCAATCCTGAAGAAAAAACCTTCAGAAATCTGATCGATGAGTATGTTTATCCACTTCCTTGGGCGGATTTGGGGATCGACTTGGCCTTGGGAGCAGTCATCGATCGGGATGCTACCGAGCGAGAAGAACAATACTTGCCCGATTATATGGAGCAGGCCTTTGCCCGAGCTACGATTGAGGGGGATGGCCCCACTCGTCCACTTGTCCGAGAATCCCGAATAATTCTTGAGTTTCCTGAAGAGGCCAGCAGTTCATTTAGCCTGATGAATCCTTATTTGATCTTTTGGCTGGTAGCGGTGATTTATGGGGTTTTTACTTTTTTGGATAAAAAGAAGGGAAAGATCAGCCTGGGACTGGATGTGGTTTTCTTTGGGGTATTGGGTCTTTTGGGATTCTTAGTCCTCTTTCTCTGGTTTTTCACCGATCACTCCGCTACCAAATGGAACTGGAATTTGCTTTGGGCATTCCCGGGGCATTTGATTTTGGCTATTGCTCTTTTGAAAAAAAATAAAGCAGCTTGGATAGGCAAATATCTTTTGGGTGCCTTGGTTCTTGCGGTACTTGCTTTGTTGATCTGGATTTTGGGATTTCAATCCTTTCACCCCAGCTTGGTTCCCTTGTTTTTGGTTTTGTTTCTAAGGGCCAATTTCTTGTATTACAATTTGGATCAAGGGAAAAAGACCGGATTGAACGGCTAAAAAATCAAACCTTTTTCCCTGTTTCATGTGTTGAACCCTTGCTATGGAATTCAAACTCACCTCAGATTATCAGCCTACAGGAGATCAGCCCAAAGCCATTGAAAAACTGGCCGAAGGGGTAAATGCCGGAGAGCCAGCTCAGGTTCTGCTGGGGGTGACCGGTTCGGGGAAGACTTTTACCATTGCCAATTTGATTCAGGCAACCCAAAGACCCACTCTGGTTTTGAGTCATAACAAGACCCTGGCTGCTCAGCTTTATGGGGAGTTCAAGCAGTTTTTTCCCGACAATGCAGTCGAATATTTTATTTCCTACTACGATTACTATCAGCCAGAGGCCTTTATCCCAAGTTCAGGTACCTATATAGAGAAGGACCTGAGCATCAATCAGGAAATCGAGAAGCTTCGATTGAGCGCTACCTCTGCCTTGCTGACCGGGAGAAGAGATGTGATTGTGGTGGCATCTGTTTCCTGTATTTATGGTATTGGTAATCCGGAGGAGTTTGGGAAAAATGTAATCCGACTACAGGAGGGGGATCGAATTCCCAGAAATCAACTCCTTTTCAAATTGGTGGATATTCTCTATTCCCGGACACAGAATGAGCTGACGCACGGCACTTTCCGTGTGAAAGGGGACACGGTAGATATTTTTGTAGCCTATGCGGATTGGGGATATCGGATTTTCTTCTGGGGTGATGAGATCGAAGCCATTCAGCGAATAGATCCTGCTACAGGAAAGAAGCTGAATGATGAAAAGATTATTTCCATTTTCCCAGCCAACCTATTTGTCACAGGGAGAGATACGATCAATCAGGCGATCAATGAGATCCAGGACGATATGGTCGCTCAGGTTAATTTCTTTGAAAAAGAAGGCAAATTCATTGAAGCCAAACGGCTACAGGAGAGGACCGAGTTTGATCTGGAAATGATCAGGGAACTGGGATATTGCTCCGGGGTAGAGAATTACTCCCGGTATTTTGACCGTAGAACCCCTGGAATGAGACCATTCTGTCTCCTGGATTATTTTCCGGATGACTTTTTGACGGTGATCGATGAGAGCCATGTCACTGTTCCTCAAATCCGCGCGATGTGGGGAGGAGACCGATCCAGAAAAGTAAACCTGGTAGATTTTGGGTTCCGATTGCCTTCTGCCTTGGACAATCGTCCTTTGAAATTTGATGAGTTTGAGCAACTGACCCGGCAAGTGATCTACGTGTCGGCAACTCCGGCAGATTATGAATTGGCCTTGACCGAAGGGGTGGTTGTTGAACAGATTATCCGGCCTACCGGTCTTTTGGATCCAACCATCGAGGTGCGACCCAGCCAAAATCAGATTGATGATTTGCTGGAAGAAATTGATCAGACGATCAAAACAGAAGCAAGAGTACTGGTAACCACCCTGACTAAAAGGATGGCGGAGGAGTTGCAGAAGTTTTTGGAAAGGGCAGGAGTAAAATCCCGATACATCCACTCAGAAGTAAAGACCCTGGATCGGGTGGAAATTCTCAGAGAACTCCGTCTTGGGATATTTGATGTATTGGTCGGGGTGAATCTGCTCAGGGAAGGATTGGATCTGCCTGAAGTAGCGCTTGTAGCCATTTTGGATGCGGACAAGGAAGGCTTTCTCAGAAATGAGCGATCCCTGGTCCAGACTATTGGTCGGGCTGCCCGAAACTCAGAAGGGAGGGTAATCATGTATGCGGATCAGATTACTGAATCCATGCGTATGGCCATCGATGAGACCAAGCGAAGGAGAGCTTTGCAGATGGCCTATAATGAGGAACATGGCATAGTGCCTACCACAGTCATCAAGTCCCGAGACAAGATTATGGGACAGACCAAAGTGGCGGATTCCAAGAAAAACGCGAAAGTCTATGCAGAACCCATGCCTGGTGAAGCTCAAATCGCTGCAGATCCAGTGGTGCAATACCTCAGCAAAGACAAACTCCAAAAACTCATCGAGCAGACCCAAAAGCAAATGGAAAAAGCTGCAAAAGAGCTGAATTTCATGGAAGCTGCCCGTCTGAGAGATGAATGGATGGCTCAGAAAAAACGACTCGAGGAGCTTTCCCGAACCTTGGGTTCCTAATCTTAATCCAAACGAAGACCATGACCCTTCAGGATGTAAGGGCTCTTGCCGCAAAAGGGGAAGGGCTGAAAATTGAGTTTAAAAAGAAAGCAGCATTCCCAGAAAAGATTGTCAGGGAAGTGATTGCTTTGGCCAATACAGCAGGGGGAAATTTGTTGATTGGTGTGGATGACGATGGAACGGTAAGTGGACAGCGATTTATCGAGGAGGAGGTTTTTGTCATGGAAAAAGCCATTGATTCCCTGATTTTCCCCAAGCTTCAGGTGGAATGCACGATATTAAAACTGACGGAAAAGAAAGGAGTGGCCGTTTTTCAGATTCCATTGAGCCCGGATCGCCCCCACTTTTTGAAGGAAAAGGAAAAAAAGCAGGCCTACGTTCGAGTGGCTGATCGCAGTATCCAAGCGAGTCGGGAGGTTTGGGAGATTTTGAAAAAAGGGCGAACACCAAAGGACACAGTATTTACCTATGGCCGAAAAGAGGAGCTTTTGATGAAAGCCTTGGGAGAAAAGGAGAAAATTACCCTTCGTGAATATTCTCGCTTGGCCAGAATTCCTATCTTTTTGGCTTCCAAAACCTTGGTTCGCCTCGTGACTGCCAATGTTTTGCAGGTCCATCCCCAGGAATCAGAGGATTATTTCACTTTGAAAGAATAGGGGAGTTCAATCCCTGTGCGGTGGGTGAAGCCTTGGCTTCCTTGCAGGCCTCCTGTGTGAATGAGGAGGATTTTGGCGTGGGGAGGGAATTCGTCGTTTTTGATTTTTTCCCAGATAGCATACCCCATTTTTCCGGTATAGATCGGGTCCAGAGGAACTTGAAATTCCTTCCAAAACCATCGGATAAACTCAATCAATTCCGACTTCCACTTGGCATAGCCCCCAAAATGAAATTGAGTTTCAATTTGAACTTGCCCCTTTGATTGAACTTGATAATGGGCAGCCAGATTATCTAGCTCTTGCCGGATGAATTCCCCTTTGAGCACGGAAATTCCAAGCAAAGTCTGGTAGGGGAGAAGGGAAGCAGCCAAACCCAATAAGGTGCCTCCAGTTCCGATTGGCGTGGCAAGGTGAGTGAAAGCGGAGGTTTCTGAACTCAAAATTTCGCTTGTTCCTTGAATGGCCAGTTGGTTGGTTCCTCCTTCAGGAATCAGGTAAAAGTCTCCGAATTTTTGTTTTAAGTCCTCAATGACGGGGAGGGTGTTCTTTTCTCGATAGGTATTCCGATCTACAAAGTGGAGCTCCATTCCCTTTTCTTTGGCATAGGCCAAGGTCGGATTCTTTGAGTCTGTGTCTTCGCCTCGAATGATTCCAATGGATTTGAATCCCTCCATTTGAGAGGCAGCAGCAGTGGCATGAATATGATTTGAAAATGCTCCTCCAAAGGTCAAGACAGTGGATTTGCCCTCATTCCTAGCCTGTTGTAGATTGTACTTGAGCTTGAAAAATTTATTTCCTGATACCAAAGGATGTACTTTGTCCAGCCTGAGCATGGCCATTTCGAGCTTCTTTTGCTCAAGAAGTTCATGGTAAAGATGCTGAATTCTGGGTGGGTAGGAGGAATCCATGGGAGTTTTCACCAAAGTTAAGCGCTATCCTCCTATTTTTACGGCATGATGCAACCGGAAGAAGACTTCGAAGAAGAAGAGTTAGAGCTTTATGAACACCATCGAATTGTGGTGGACAAGGGACAATCTCCGGTGAGGATCGATAAATTTTTGACTGAGAAAATCGCCAATGCAACTAGAAATCGGGTTCAGCGTGCGATCGATGCAGGTACCATTTTGGTCAATGGGCAGTCTTCCAAGTCCAATTATAAAATCAAGCCTGCTGATGAAATCCGGGTTTTGCTGGAAAAACCACCCCGGGATACGGAAGTCATTCCGGAGAATATTCCCTTGGATATCATTTTTGAAGACCCCCATCTTTTGGTAGTCAATAAGCCTCCGGGCATGGTTGTGCATCCGGCTCATGGCAATTGGACGGGTACTTTGGTGAATGGTCTGGTCTACCATTTTCAGCATTTACCGGAGATGAAGGGCAATGTGGGCCGTCCCGGATTGGTACATAGGATCGACAAAGACACCTCCGGGTTGTTAGTCATTGCCAAAACGGAGGAAACCATGGCCCCTTTGGCTGCTCAATTCTTTCATCATACCATCGAGAGAACGTACATCGCCCTCGTATGGGGCGAGCCTGAGGAGGATTCAGGTACTATTATTGGCCATGTGGGGAGAAGTGCCAAAGATCGAAAGGTCATGGATGTTTTTCCGGACGGAAGTCAGGGAAAGCATGCAGTCACCCATTGGAAAGTCCTCAAGCGCCTGCGGTATGTAAGTCTGATTCAATGCAATCTGGAGACGGGAAGAACCCATCAGATTCGCGCCCATATGCGCTTTATTGGTCATCCACTTTTTAATGATGCCATGTATGGTGGAGACAAAATCCGAAAAGGTACCCAGTTTGCAAAGTACAAGGCCTTTATCCAAAATTGTTTTGACTTGATGCCACGACAGGCATTGCATGCGATGAGTTTGGGCTTTGTTCATCCTGTCACTCAGGAAAAGCTGTACTTTGAAGCTCCTTTGCCTGCTGATTTTTCTGCAGTGCTGGAGAAATGGGAAGCCTATGTGCAGTTTGAATAGTTTTGGAAGGATGGGATTATAGGAATTAGTCCTTCTTTTCCTGCAAAATCTTTGTCTTGCGGGAAGAGTGATTTGCATTTTTGTAAAAAGGAAGGGCTTAAAATAGATTTTTATCAAATAATCCGACTTTTTCTGAAAAACAGGCAGAAAATCACTGATTTTTTCATTGCGATTTTTCTAAAATGAATCAGAAAAATAGGCTAGAAATTAATAAATGATCATAAATCAATCGTTTTCATTAAAAAAAGTATAAAAATTCAATCATTTTCTTAGAAAATTTGCAAAATAGAGTTTTGACCCCCTATATTTGAATCAAGCAAACGGCTAAAAAGTTTACTTCATACTGTAGGATGTTGAAATTGGCAGACAAGCCCTCCTGTCTCGGGGGTGGAGTCCCGATAGCTATCGGGAGGGATAAAGCAATTAGCGAGCTCGTAATTTGCCTAACTACTCCGTGGAGGTTCGAATCCTTCTCCTACAGCAGGTTATTTTGGGTTTATTGTTAATTGACTAAAACCACGGAATTTTATTTCATGGTTTTTTTATTGCCCAAATTAGAGTACTCCTTGTAAGCTTTTGATTTCTTTTTCGATTTTCTAATTCACAAGCAAAAAGAATCTCTTCAATTATTGAATAGGTATCAAAAAGGCTTTTAGAATAAGAAAAATGAAAAAAAATAAAATAAAACTTGCAAAAATTTTAATAAATCGATCTGATTTCTAATTTTGAAGCATCAAATGGTTCTATTTACTCAATCGATTACGCGACGAATAATAGAGGTTTTTGATTTTCAGTAAGTTAGAGACAAAAGGCTAAAAGAGCCTACTCCTTACCAGAGTACCACGATCCTGTAGGATGTTGAAATTGGCAGACAAGCCCTCCTGTCTCGGGGGTGGGGAGCCCAGCACAAAGCGAGCGTCGACCGGACTTTAGCCTAACTGCCCCGTGGAGGTTCGAATCCTTCTCCTACAGCCAAACTGAAAGCAACAGAAATGTTGCTTTTTTTATTTGCAATAGAGGACAATGGGGGTGTGCTGAGAAAGGTAAATGAGTGGTGTATTGACCTGATTTTTGGAGGTAATTTGTTGTGAATTGCAAATAATCAGGATTTGTGAGTATCTTTTCTGTGTTAATTACCTCCATTCCGCATGTCCCGGGAATCCGCTAAAAAGCACCTCAGACATCCTGTACGTAAAAAACTTCTCGCCTTATTTTTGAAGGGAGTTTTGATCCTACTCATGTTGGAATTTTTGTTGTATTTCGGGTCGAATATTTTCCTTTCCCGCTATGCCCAACGGAAAATAAATGAGGCGACACATGATGTATATGTTGTAGACTTTAACCGGTTTAATTTTTCGCTAATTAGAAGAGGGTTTTTCCTTGATGGATTGGTTCTTCAGCCAATCAATTCTGATCTGAAAAATGAAGATCAGGCCCTATTTGACATCAAATTGGACCAGGTTGGGTTTTCAGGGCTTTGGTTTGACTTTTTTGAAAAAGAGTTTACTATAGGTAAAATCTACCTGGATAATCCCAGCGTTGAGCTAAGTCTTGCCGCAAACGAGAAAAAAGATACTCTGAAAATTAAAGAAAATAGACAAGGATCTCCGGTTAAACTTCTTGAGCAGGAAATCAGAAAAAGTATTTTAAAAATGAATCTTGGGGCGTTTCGGATTGATGAAGTTGAGATCAACCATGCCAACGTCTTATTTTTCAATTTTTTGAGCAAGGGGAATCTTGATGCAGAAAATACTTCTCTCGTAATAAAAAATATTGATCTCACTACCAAAGAAGAATGGACCACTCCCTTCAATGCTGAAGGCTTCGAATTTGAGTTGGATGAGGTCAAGTTTGCATTGCCTGATGGGGTACACTCGCTGGAAGCGGAGCGAGTATTTATTTCTTCACTCGATGATTTGGTAAATATCACCACCTTTTCTCTTCGTCCCGATGAAAAGCAGCAGAGTAAGGCCTACTACACAGTAAATCTGGAAAAACTCCTTTTGGGGAATGTAGATCTGAATAAGGCCTTTATGACCTCCGAAATGGAAATTGACGAATTGATTCTAAATGAACCCTATTTTAAAGTAGCAAGTAATCCCAATCCTCACAAGGACAGTTTGGCATCAGGGAATCTAAATGATTTCATTCAGGGAATTCTCAATTCAGTGAAAATTAAAGAGCTGTCAATCAATGATGGCAAATTTGTCAAATCCCAGATTGCCGATACGCTCAAGAGTCGAATAGAACTTGATCGGCTCAATTTCAAAATGATCAAGTTTTATCTTGGGCAGGATTCTCTGTTAAAAGAGAATCAGTTTTTTTATGGGGAGGATGCTTCCATGGAAATAGACGGGGGAAGTCTGTACCTCGGTGATGATATCCATTTGATTCAGGGGGAGAAAATATTTGTCTCCTCATTCAAAGATGAATTGCTGGTCCAAAATTTTACTCTAAGTCCCCGAGAAGAAAGTATCAAGTCTAAGTCCCCCAAAAATCTGCTAAAAATAAGCCTACCCGAGTTTTTGCTTGATGATATTGACCTCAAAAAGCTCTACAATGAAGGCGTTTTGAATGTTAGTAGCCTCCTGATTGACCGACCAAGTGTTGAGTTGGTTGAATTGGAAAATGCTGAGGAAAAACCAAAAGGAGTATCTACTAATGAACTGATTTCAGGATTTTTAAACCAGGCCAACATCGGTTCTTTTGAGGTAAGGGAGGGTACCGTGCAGTTTACCGATGCAAGAGGCAGGAGAAGCAATGATATTGGTTTTGATCGGTTTAGTTTTTTGTTGGATGACTTGTCCTTGAATGCAGATTCTTCTTTGCCTATCCAAGATCAGATATATGCAGAGGAAATATCCTTGGATTTGTATGATTACCGCTTGAAAATCAAAGATAATCTTCATGTCATTCTTGCGGATCAGCTTACGGTTGATTCCCGTAAAAGTCTGGTGGCATTAAGGAATTTGAGCATCAGGCCCGAATCTCCGGATCAGATTCAATCCCTTCTTGACACCTATGGGAAGACCTCTGCCATCAATTTGTTTGTCCCTTCATTTCAGGCTGTAGGACTTGATGTCAAGGCGGCATTGATGGAAAAGGTGCTCGATGTGAATCTGATAAACATGCCAAACCCGGAATTTGAAATCTCCGCATATCGGGCAAAGAAGGAGGCTGATAAAGGGGAATCCCTTCAGTCCACTTCCGAAATCAAGGATGTCTTATTGGGTTATTTCAATTCCATTCAGGTTGATTCCCTGAATTTGGGTCAGGCGAAGATCAAATTCCAAAGTTTAATTGAGGATAAGAAGAGTAGCTTTCAAGAAGATGATTTTTCCCTAAAACTTAAAAACTTTTACCTAAGTCCCGCTGATACCACATTTACCGAAAAAACGCTTTTTTCAGAGGAGATTGATCTTACTTTCAATAATTATTCATTTAATCTAGCTGGTGGAAAGTATAGTGTAGAGACTGATTTTCTGAATTATAATTCAAAAGATCAGGCGATTCTCTTTGACCATTTGATTCTCAAGCCTGGAGAAAACACCAACAGTCGGTTGAACCTGGGATTGAATTTTCCCAAGGTGATTTTAAGGGGAGTGGATATTGAGGAGTTCATTTTTGATAATATTCTTAATCTACAAAAGCTTGAAATCGATAAGGGACTCGTAGAAATAGGGATCGATCAGGAAGTATCGGTAGCGGAAAATGAAGGGCCTAAAAAGAAAGGTGCCCGAAAATCTTTAGAATTGATTCGGATTGACTCCATTCAAGCGGTAGATTCTCAAATCCAACTTCTCTATCTAGGTGAAAATGACTCTCGTCAGTCGATACGTACAGGATTTGATTTTTTGATTCAGGATTTTTATCTGGATACCTTAATGGGCAATACGGACTTAAGCTCCCTCTATTCTTCAGCCAATTTGGACCTCAAAGATTTCTTCTTTGCCCTGCCGGATAGTGTACATACAATCAGCTTCTCCAATGTGGGTCTTGGGTCGCAAAAGGAGGAGGTTGTTTTTTCGGATTTGAAAATCACCCCAAAGGATCACTTTGGAAAAAGTGGTAGTCCTGTGATTGAAGCAAAAATTGATCAATTGGCTATTCGAAACAATAAGCTTCCTGAAATCCTGGATACTAAAAAACTTGACTTTAGGGAAGTCCGAATTGTCAATCCTCAAGTTGATGTATATCTGGATACTCTAAAATCTTCACGCAAATCCAGTCCCAAACAGCAAAAAGGGAATCAATTGATAGATTCTTTTCTCTTGGGAGATTTGCTTTTGGAAAACGGGAAAGTTCAAATCCATAAAAAGGGAATCGGGCCGGATCCCAAGCTGAAATTTCCAGAAATAGATTTCCGGATCAAAGATTTGGGATTGGATCTGATGGACAAAGAACAAAAAGTGAACATTGAGGATCTGGTCAAAAAGAATATTGCATTCTCCTTAAAGGGATACCAAATTGATACTCCTGACAGCAATTACAAAGTGAGTCTCCAGTCTATAGCCTACGAAAATGGCAATTTGGCTCTTGAGGGTGTCTATTACCGGCCCATTTTGGGGAATTATGCATTGCTTCGAAAGCTGCCTTTCCAGACTGATGCAGTTACGGCAAAGGTCAACAGTATTCGACTGGAAGGTTTGGATCCCTTGGAATATGTTCAAAATGGAAAAATTAAGGCTAACAATCTGAGTATTTCAGGCGCTGAGATCGATTTGTTCCGTGACAAGCGGCTTCCACCGGATTTGTCAATTTATAAGCCTATGCCTCAATTTCTGATGAGTCATGCAAAGGTATCAGCGGATATCTTTTCGATAAGGATTAGAGATGGACGGGTGAGGTATTATGAATTTGCACCGAAAGGACATCTTCCCGGAATGATCAGCTTTGATCAGATTCAATTGGATTTGGCGCCATTTTACCTTAGGAAGGAAGATGAAGAATATCCTCTGGACAAGGCAAGGATAGGGATTCAAGCCAAAATCATGGATCAGTCAGAGGTAGAACTCAATGCTGAAATGTATTTCCAGGAGAATTACCCGATGGACGTTAATGTTGGCATGAAAGATTTTTCTTTTACAGAAGCCAATGATTTTCTCTCTAAGACCCTATTTGTAGAGGCAGTGGATGGTACGGTAACTGATGGGGAATGGAATTTTAGGTTAAATCAGGATTTTGCCAAAGGTTGGATGAGTTTTGGATATACCGATTTGAAAGTCCAGTTTCTCGACAGTCTGACCCTCGATCGGGGAATGGGAAAACTGAAAATCTATACGTTTGGGGCTAATTTATTGGCCAAAAACAACAATCCCCGCGGTGGAAAAGGGAAAGTGGTGACTCGAAGAATTTTCCAAGAGCGGGACAAAAGCAAATTTGTTTTCAGTGCCTGGTGGAAGGCCACATTCAGTGGACTTCGAGGAACCTTCGGTTTGGGAAGAGCAAAAGTGCCGAAGGAATTGAGGAAAGAAGAGGAAGAGTAAAAAAAGAACCCATGCAATTTTGACGATTGCATGGGTTTTTTGATGAAAAGGGTTGTTGATCAATCCAGTTTGTCTTCGGTATCCTTAAAGTTTCCTATGATACGAGCACCACTGTTGATTTGAACATCCCCATAGACAGTTATGGTATTGTCATTTCCGACAAACTCCAATGTGGCACCGCTGTTTAGTCTCAGGTCCCCGTAGATTACCGTAGAACCAGACAGCCTGAGGGTGGCGTTGCTGTTGACATTCAGACTGGTGTTTTTTCGGTATTGGCCAAAGGCAAATGATCCCACAACAGTCATCTGCCCATTGCTGTTGACATTTAGGTTTTGTTCGATTGCGAGTGAGCCACAGAAAAGGAATTCTCCGCCAATGTTTACATTTTTTAGCTGGGCAGATCCGGAGAAGGCAGCATTTTCATTTCCGTTGATATTCAGGTTGGAGCTCCCTCGGTAAGCAGGAAGACCTACACAGTTGATCTCCCCGTTTCCTTCCTCCTCGTCGTCATCATCATCATCGTCATCATCTTTCACAATTTTGAGTATTTGTATCCCGCCTTGCCCTGTGGCCACAAAGATGTATTTATCCTCAAAACGCACAAAATTGGAAGATCCGTCCAGGTCAAGGACACCGTAGAGCTCCGGTTCATCAGCATCATCCACATCTGCCACAGAAATTCCCGCTGCCCCATTGGCCATAAAAAGAAGCTCATCATCCACCGAAACTGCATTGGTCACGATATCTCCTTGCTCCACATTTTCAGGATTGATAGGGATGGGTAGAGTACTTTCTTCTCTTCCGTTGGAAAGCCGGTAGATTCCGGCACCTTTCCTACCCAAAGCGATAAAAACATGATCGTCTTCAATTTCCAGAGTTCGTTTGGCTTGAGCCTCATCTGCCTCCAAGGAAATTCGGGTCACCTCAGCGAGGGAGTTAGGGTTTAGAATTGCCGCTCCTTGAGTTCCACTCAGGATAGCCAGTCGGTTTTCTCCAAAGGCTACGCTTCTGAGATCTTCTCCAGGAGTCTCCGACAGTTTGTTTAGATTTCGGTCAAAAAGCGTCAGCGTTCCATTACTTCCGCTGACCAAAGCGGTGAATTGGGAGGTGGCTGTCACATCGGTAGCCACAAATCCGGGGACAGAGAAAAACCGGAAATCGGAAGTAAACTGACCGTTGGAAACGGATACTACCCCCAAATTTGCCGGGTCACTGACTTCACTTTGATCTACATCGATGGCCATAGCGAGAAACAACAGCCCATCCCGATACTCCAAGGCACTGATATCGGCGTTTCTGAAAATGGCCTGAGATACAATCTTTGGCTTGTAGGCATCAGAAATATCCAAAATCTCAACAGCTCCCAAGTAGGTGGGGCCCGCAGTATTGTAAGCTACATAGGCGTAGTCGTCATCGATATCCACGTGGGTAGCCTGTAGAGTATTTCCCTCATATTCCGGAGAGGAAGCCTGGGAAATTAGGACTAAGCTTATTTTTTCTGCATCGTCATCATCCAATACTCTTCCGGAAGGATTGGAAGGTGCTGTGATCCCTACCACTCCGGTTCCATCCAGAGTAAGTCTCTGACTCAGCTGCTCGCTGTCTGTATTGATCAGAATAGAAGAGTCGGAGGGAGAATCCGGGTCATCGGTACAAGAAACAGCAATTGCTACCCAGGATAAGGCAAATAATGTCCTTAAGGTTTTTACATTGAAAATTCGTTTCATGCTTATGAAATTGTTTTTTAAATACATTGAAATGGAATTAAATTCTAAAATTCTTATAAATACAAAATAATATTTTGAAATTGGCTTTCAAAAATAAAAAAAAGACCGAATAATCAACTTCGGTCTTAATTTTTTTCAGAAAAAATTCACTTATCTCTTAAGGATAACTTTATGGTATTCCCGATTGGCTCCCCAGCTTATTTCAAGCGTATAGACTCCGGGTGGTTTGTTTCGGAGAATGTCTGCAAGTTGAGAACTCAGATCCCTAGGATTTTCACCTTGAATGAGATCAAACTGACTTGTGGATGAAATTACCCGAACTTGGATTAATTCATCCTTATAAACTCCCATATCCAGCATTTCCAGATTGATATGATCGCCGGTGCTGGGGTTGGGATATACTTTCCAGGATGTGCTACTCGGCAAGGGTTCTACTCGAATAGCTTTCGTATCGCTGTATGTGACATCTCCATCGAAGTCAATTTGCTTCAGACGATAGAAGATGGTACCACCTGAAGCAGGCAATCGTGAATCTTCAAAAGAATAAGAGACAGGGGAGTCGGAATACCCTTGCCCGTTAATTGTTCCTATTTTTTCCCAAGACCGGATGGAATGGATTGCCCTTTCAATTTCAAAATGGGAATTTTCCCATTCCTTTGCAGTAGCCCAATTCAGAATGGAGGAACGGCTTGAAAGCTGGTAAGTTGCTGAGAAAGAGAGAAATTCAACAGGAAGGATACGACAGCCTCCATAGTAAGCAGGGGAGGGGTCAATGGTAGAACCCCACCGTGAGGAAGGGGGAAATGATCCTTCAACTGTTCCACTGGGAGCTCTTGCGTCACAAATAACAAACTGACCGGCATCCCTTACAATGACTGTTGCCCCATTCGCCGGAACGGATAAATCTGCCATCAACAATATATCCGCGTTGTTATAAACCTCTATTCTGGAGTTTCCAACATTAAAAAGGTTGATGTCATCAAAAAAATCTGCTACTGAATTATCAGAAAAAATAATTGGTCCTCTTACGTCTGTTTCACCAGAAACACTTAAAAATGAATCATCATTGAAGTTTAATCCTGCACCTCCTACATTATTTATTTCCAAATCTCCATTAAGAATCACGGTTGAAGATCCATTGGCATTGATGGGACGGTTTATTTCAGTATCCCCAGAAACCAGGAAAGAAGAATTGCCATTGAGCGTTAGATTATTATCCAAAACACTTCCATTATTTAATGTGGTGAAATCACGGCCTACAGATAAGGAAGCTTCATCATTTAATTCAATTCTTCTACTTGAGATCAGGTCTCGAGAAACAGAAACTACACCCTCCCCTGAAATAGTTAATCGAGTAGGATTTCCTCCTCCATTATTTCTGATTTCCATATCCCTTCCGATATTCAGTTCTCCTTCAACCGATACAGGAAATGGACCATCTATAATTAAATCTCTAGAAAGCTCGATATTTGTGTTTTCTCCAACGGATAAGCTGTGGCCTGTGCCGTTATTTTCAAGAGTCAAGGTTCGGGCTAAGATTCTTGAAGGTGGACTTTGATTCAAAGGATTGCTTGTGGAGAGTGTACCCCCTGATCGAATGTTTATGTTATCCTCTACATCCAAGATTCCACTATTCAATACAGTGAAGTTTGCACCATTTTGAATATTGGCATTACCATCAATAAGGATATTTCCTTCATTTATAATATTTCCCCGAAAAGTTACAGAATTATTTACCTCTAGAGTTGCAGTTGGTCTGTTGAAAATTGTTGGACTATCTTGAAGGATAAGGCTACCAATGTCTATGTCGCCTTCATTCGTCATTTCAGAATTATCTCTAAGTGTGAGATTTCCAGTACTTAAACCTCGGTTCAAAAAAGTACTTGTGTTTTCAAGGATAATCGGCCTGGATATATTTCCTTCATTAAAAACACTCCCACGTTGGACTGTCAATGTCCCAGAATTATTATATGTTCCGCCGGAGAACACATTGAATTCGCTGTTATTATTGTTCAATGTCAGGCCTCCTCTATATGTGCCAAAGACATTGATCCTAATCAAATTTGAAGGATTGTAATTAGAGAATCCCCCGCTGAATGTTCTTCCTGAGGGGATACAAATGGTGAGGTTATTTCTATTCTGAAGGTTTATCGGATTTGTCCTACTGAAGTTAATGCATACTACGTCTCCATCATTAATAGTTGGAGTTGCTCCATTATTGAAAATTGTAACATCACAAGATGTGCATTGTCCAAAAATATAGTTAGGAGTAAGAAATGCCGCAATTCCAATAAACCAAATAAAAATATGTACTACACCTAGAGTATTTTTCAAAGTCACCTCCTTACCAAATTCTTCTATTTACGAAGGATAAATCGAATTAGATAGCTTTTGGTTCGGGCAAAAATGCCCATTTTGAAGCATATACAGCAAATTGAGAAATTGCTTAATTGAAATTTTCAAGCTTTTTTAGGGAATCAGAAAAAAATCCGTTTTGATTTTATAAAAAAAGTAAAAGCTGGCCCGTTTTAAGCCAGCTTTTTAGTAATTCCTAAACAAAGAAAAATTGAAATTTTTTACATGAAATTCATTTTTTACCTTTTCAAAATCACTTTATGGTATTCTCTATTTGCTCCCCAGCTGATTTCAAGCGTGTAGACTCCTGCAGCTTTTATTCGGAGAATATCTGCTAGTCTTCGGCTTAATTCTCTTGTGTTTTCTCCTTTCAAAATATCAAAATAGCCCGTAGCAGAGATTACTCTAACTGTGATTTCCTCGTCGTTATAAGCCCCCGTATCCAACATTTCGAGGTTGATTGGGTCACCGGTAGTTGGGTTAGGGAAGACCCTCCAATAGGTAATTCCAGGGAGAGGGTCTACTTGAATTGCCTTGGTATCGCTGTAGGTAGAATCTCCATCAAAATCAACTTGCTTTAATCTATAGAATATATTTCCACCGGCTACAGGAAGATTTTTATCTTGATAAACATATTCTGAAGGCTTGTCAGAATATCCAGCCCCTGCCACTTCACCTATTTTTTCCCAAGAATTAACGTCATGGACTGATCGTTCAACTTCAAAACGGTCATTCTCCCATTCTTTGGCAGTAGCCCAAGTGAGGTCACCGGATCGCATGAAGGAATTGTATTTGGCATCGAAGTACAGATACTCCAAAGGAAGGATTCGGAAGTTTGGATAGCGGATATAAACCACACCTTGGAATCCATTGCTTCCTCCAGTCCTGCCGGCACCTCCGCCAGAACCATAGGTGGTGGCAGGCAAGCCCACACCGGTATTATTGCCTCTTCCTCCAGCGTAGAATGTAGTACCTCCAGTTCCGGTATAAGTACTACCGCCCATACCGGGTTCGTTGACTGTTCCTCCATAGGATGTACCTCCTCCTCCTGCTCCATAATAAACATCCTCTCCTGATATACTTTGCATCACACCGTTTCCTCCGCTTCCTGCAGTCATCAAAGAAGCATTTCCGGACCCGTTGACTCCTCCGGCAGCAGCCCCGCCGCCACCTGCACCCGAACCACCATAGCTTTGACCCATGGCCACACCGCCATTATTTCCATTGCTTGCTACCCCTCCTGAGGAGCCATTGCTGCCAAAAGCAGCTCCGCCACCTCCAGATGCACCATCTGCACCGGTACGATCTGCAGAATTAGAGCTGGAAGATCCACCGCCGCCCCCACCGGCAGCACTTAGATCATTGAATGTATTTCCTCCAGCATAGGTAAATCCAGGGCCTGTGAACGTAGAGCCACTACCATCTCCTCCCTGCTGATTGACATTGGTTGAGCCAAGCCCTTGACCACCTGGTAGAACTTGGAATGCAGCTCCCTGTAGGCCAGGGGCTCCATTCATGGTAATGCCTGTGTAGTGCTGATAAACTACAGCTCCACCGCCACCGCCTCCGGCTGCATCTCCAAAACCTCCTCCACCGCCGCCACCGACGACTAATACTTCGAATTCATCCAATCCATCAGGCGCATTCCATGTCCAAGAAGAGCAATCTCCGGTAATTCGAATGACTGTATAGCCTTCAGAATCGGTGTATTGATAAACATCTCCGGTACCAGTACAAGGCGATGGATCAGGGCAATCGTAGGTAAAGACCAATCTTCCATTTGGCCCTGTTGTACTAACTATGGCTTGGGCTAGTCTGTCACCGATAGGTTCTGTGGCTGGAACTTGCGTTGCAAAAACGTCTGTGCCACTGAAAACAATAAAGATGAGCTCACCGGGGACAACAGATACAGTTTGGGTAGCTGTGTTTCCGCCGGTTCCATCTCCGAATACTTGAATGGTCACCTCACTCACACCGGCACCCACTGAGTAAACAGCATCTCCATCCGAAGCCAAGTATTCTGTGCTGCAATTGATTCCAAAAGGTGCGGTATTGTTTGCAGGTACAGAGAATGGACATTGGTCAGCCACTCCTTCTATGGTATTTATAGTAAGTATGGTTGTACCCTCATTTGAATAAGGTAAGGATTGGAAAGTAAACTGGCCAGGAGTGGTCACCGTTACAGTAATGGTTTGATCTGCAATTGCATTTGCTCCGCTAGTACTATAGTTTATTTCGTAATCTCCTGGTACTAGGTCAGGACCATATACTGTAAATGTCGAAACATAAGGAGGAGTGGAGCCTGATGGAGGATTGACCACCTCTATGTTCGAAATAGGATAAGATGGGTCATCCACAGTGATGGTTCCTGTGGCACTTACCGATCCACAACCACCTGTCAATGGAATGCTGTAATTAAATGTACCTACTTCAGTTGGAGTCCCTGAGATGGTGATATCACCAGTTGAAGAATTAAAGGCCGCGCTTATTCCAAGAGGTAGGCCGTTTGCTCCTGCTACTCCATCATTGGCTATTCCTGTGGCACCAGTCGTCCTGTGGATAAGTGTAATCGGAACCACAGTATTCAAACATAATTCCGGATCAGGATTGACTGGCGTTACAGTATTTTCTGGAGTCACCGTGACTACGACAGCTGGAGTTGGGTCTGACTGACAGTCTACCCCATTTAAGGTAGATACCGTTATTCTTTGGAATTCAGTCGTTTCTGTCAAGGCTGGAGAATCATACGTAGCACCTGTGGCTCCAGGAATAGATGTCCATGATGGATTGGACGAATTTCTATATTGCCAGATGTAACTGATGGTTCCATCTCCGGAACCGGATGCAGTGCTTGTAAACGCAGCTGGATCATCACCCGAACAGATCGTTTGATTGGCTGCAATAGTACCTGCAACAGGTTCACTTTGGAGGGTTATGGTTACAGGATCAGAAGGAGGTCCTTCACAGAAATTACTGCCGACGGTGGATATAGCATACCTTCTGTATTGGGTTGTCTCTGCTAGTACAGGTGGAGCGAAATCAGCTCCGGAAGGATTGCCAGGAACGTCAACCCAGTTTGGAGTAGAAAGGTTGGTGTTCATTTCCCATCGATAGGTAATGACCGCTCCCGGATCTTGAGGAGCATATACATTTCCGATAATAGGAGATGGTGTATCACCTTCGCAGACTGTCTGATCACTGGCGATTGTGCTGATATCAGGTACGTCTCTTACAATAATCAAACCTTCCACTCTTACCTGCTGGCAAGAACCTGTGGTGAAGACCTCATAGGTGTATTCACCAGGTGTAGTTGGAGAACCGCTAATCCTCAAATTCACCCCATTCCAAATCGGAGTAAGACCAGGAGGTAGTCCAGTCACCAATGGTCCATCCAATCCACCCCCCACTGCGTATTCAATATCTACGATTGGAGAATCTTCGCATACCACCTGACTGTCATCTGTTCCTACGGCAGAGGTTAATCTGATAAATGGAGAAAGGGTGCCAAAGGAAATATCATCCAGTGCAAAATCATTACCCCCAAGAGCCGTATTTAAGTTAACAATCTCAATAATGGCTGTGGTTGCGGTTCCTGAACTCCAGCTAGGATTTGACCTAAATTCTCTCCAGTTATCCAATCCGACTTGTGCTTGACTGGTAGGTTCAGGCGCTGTTGATAAATCCAGTACGGTTCCAACCAATTGACCATTGATTTTAAATTGAAGTCTAGCATTGGAAGCCGGATTCAAGTTCATTGCCCATGCAGAAAAATAGTATTCAGTAAATTGTTCCACTGCTACTTCTTGTCTCCAGATTACGGGCTGTCGAAGAGGGCTACCTATAAGCGCTCCTCCATTCACCATCATGAAGTTTCGAGGACCTGTGGCATTATTTGTATGATCTCGTCCAAAAAAGTTTGTATGGTAACCTTGAGGCGTTGTTGTGGTGCTTCCATTAGCATTTACGTTTACGGCATAATAACCTTCAGGCCATAGACCTGTCGCAGGATTTCCATTAACATAATAGGCCTGATTTTGAGTGTACTCTGTAAAGAAACTTGGATTAGCAGGATCAAAGTTGGTAAAAGAACCATCCACAATTAATTCCTCAGCAATACTAATTGAAGATGTACTTGTACAGCCATCAGGGGAGGTGGCTGTCACAGAATACGAGCCTGCGATATCGACAAGAATTGAGTTGGTAGTTTCCCCTGTACTCCACAGCCAGGTTGTTCCTGTTACATTGGAACTGGCTACCAAAAGTACGCTTCCATCAACTGCACAATAATCTGCCTGTAGGGTAATAACAGGGGTAGGATCAACAGTAATAGTGAATGATTGTGATGGACCTGGACAACCATTCACTGACGGGGTCACAGTAATGGTTGCAGTGATTGGTCCGGGTCCTGGATTCTCTGCTGTAAATGCCGGAATATTTCCAGTACCAGATGCAGCCAATCCAATGGATGGATGACTGTTAGTCCAGTTGTAGACTACCCCAGCAACACCATTTCCGGTAAAATTCACAGCAGAAGTAGACTGCCCGGAACAACCGATATCCTGATTGGAAATAGGATTAACAGTTGGCATTGGTCTTACCAAAACATCTACTTCGAACGTATTGCCAATACAACCGTCCGGTGTGATAGGGGTAACAGTATAAGTTACTGTTTGATCTACCAGTGAGGTATTGGTCAAAGTCTGGGAAATATTGGCTTGAGGTGTTCCAACATTAGATTCTCCAGTCACATTTCCATTCGGCGATACAGCCCAAGTGTAAGTCGTTCCGGCAGGAACTGAACCATTGGTTCCATTCAGTGGAGTAACTGTAAATGTATCCCCACTACAGATAATGGTCCCATTGATGTCATTGATCACTGGTGTTACATTGACATCTGTAGAATTGGTAATTGCTGCTGCCGCTGTACATCCTCCACCATTACTATAATTCACCGAGACATTTTTGGTACCGCTAGTTAACCAGATTAGCGTTACTTCAGGGGCGGTAGTTCCGATACCTCCTGCAGTAATTGTGTAATCGGTTCCAGCTACGCCTGGGATTGTCCAAATATAGTTGGATTGCCCTGGTTGGGTAGAATAGGTGACTGGAGCGCCTACACATAGGTCAGCTGTAGGAGCAGCAATAAATGTAGGTACAGGAAGTGCGTTTATATTTATCGTATTGGACACAGCAGAAGCAGCCGAACAGTTATTCGAGTTGCTGTAGTTTACTGAGACCACTTTACTGCCTTGGGTCAACCAGGTTAAGGTTACTGAGTTATCAAACTGACCTATACCTCCGGAAGTAATCGTATAATCAGTTCCGGCAGTTCCCGGAACCGTCCAACTATAATTGTCCTGACCTGATTGGGTAGTATAAGTTACAGATGTTCCAACACAAACTTCTGCAGGTATAGAAGAAGTGAAGGCCGGAGTTGGAAGTGCATTGACAATTGTAGAATTAACCACTGCAGCTACAGCTGTACAATTTGAAGCATTGGTATAATTGATAGATACATTCTTTGTACCTGCTGTTAACCAAGTAAGCGTTACCTCATTGCTTGTGGTTGCAATGCTTCCACCTGTAATCGTATAATCAGTTCCTGCAGTGCCGGGAATAGTCCATACATAATTGGATTGGCCTGATTGGGTAGTGTAGGTGACTGAAGTGCCAACACAAACCTCCGAAGGTGGAGGAGCTATGAAAGTTGGTGTAGGTAGCGCATTTACAGTGGTGGAATTAACCACTGCTGCCGCTGCCGAACAATTATTCGCGTTTCTGTAATTGACTGAGACATTTTTTGTGCCTGCTGTCAACCATCTTAGCGTTACCGTATTGCTGGATGCTCCGATTCCACCTGATGTAATGGTGTAGTCAGTTCCTGCAACACCCGATATTGTCCAGGCATAGTTAGTTTGGCCGGGTTGAGTAGTATAGGTAATAGGAGCACCCACGCAAACTTGAGAAACAATAGGTGCTGTAAAGGTTGGTGTTGGTAATGCATTTACTATTGTCGAATTGACGGTTGCAGTCGCTGCGGTACAATTGTTAGCATTGGTATAATTGATCGAAACTTGTTTGGTACCACTAGTGAGCCAAGTAAGAGTAACCGAGTTATTTGTAGATCCAATACCTCCTGATGTGATAGTATAATCGGTACCTGCAACACCAGGAATATTCCAAACATAATTACTTTGATTTTCTGCCGTGGTGTAGGTTACGGTAGTGCCGACACAGACTTGGGCAGGTGGAGCTGTCGTAAAGACTGGTACTGGAAGAGCATTTACTATAGTAGAATTGACAGTAGCATTGGCTGCTGCACAATTATTTGAGTTGTTGTAGTTTATGGATACATCCTTGGTTCCAGAAGTCAACCAGGTCAAGGTTACCGTATGATCTGTTGCTCCAATACCTCCTGCTGTAATTGTATAATCAGTTCCAAGGGTACCCGGTACTGTCCAGACATAATTAGACTGTCCAGCCTCAGTGGCGTAGGTAATTGAGGATCCAACGCAAATTTCACCTACAGGAGTAGGAGTCAAAGTCGGAACTGGCAATTCATTGACCACAAATGCTCCTGAAATACTAGAGGTTTGATCCGGACCACATCCTCCCGAACTTGAAACAACTACATAGTAGTACCTGGAAGTACCATCCGCCAAGTTGGATGGAGGAGTAAATGTGTCAGAATCAGTACCGACTTGGGTATCCACCCCTGTATTGATTACCCCTGTCGTGTTGGTATACCATTGATAAGACAAGGTGCCAGTTCCAGAGGCGCTTACGGAAATTGGACTAAAAGGACCTTGCCCATCACAGATTGTCTCGCCTGTAAGATCCTCTGAATCAATAGATGTCAATGGATTAACTATAAACGCGCCGGATATTGCAGTAGGAACCGTACCGCAGCTACTTGACGCAGTTGCATAGTAATATCTTGGTAACCCATCTGCCACACTTGCATCAGAAGGAGGGGTGAACATGGTCGGGCTTGTTTCTCCTGAAAGCATGACCCCTCCAGTGTTATCCGGGGTTGTATTTTGATACCATTGATACGTTACAGCACTTCCTCCATCCCCTAAGGCGGCCACATCCAATTCTTGAGAGAAAGATCCTCCAAAACAAATCGTTTCATCTAAGACATCAGGATCTTCTGTTATAAGCGTGCCCGAAGGATCCACAATACGTACACCTGAAATGGCAGAAGTTTCAGTGCCGCAATCTCCAGAAACAACTACATAGTAATACGAGGTACCTACAGGTGTAGAAGGAGGGGTGTAGGTATTAGAATTTGTTCCGACTGGTGTATCTACTGAAGTATCAATAACTCCAGTAGTATTCTTATACCATTGGTAGGATAAATTTGATCCAGTTGCCTCCACAAACAATGGGTCGAAACCATCTCCAAAGCATTCGAGTACATTGGTATTGTCTATCTGTGTGAAGATGGATGTGTATATACTTACCTCAATCGTATTAGAGGCAGGGCTAGGTACAGCGCATCCATTACCATCTGTATAGTTTACGGTTACGGTTTTGCTACCGGAACTTAGCCATTGAATGGTGACGGTATTGCTTCCCGTTCCAACTCCACCACCCGTAATTGTGTAATCAACTCCTTCAGCACCTGGGATATTCCAAATATAATCCGATTGACCGCCTTGGGTGGTGTAGGTCACAGCATCATTGAGACAAACCGGGTTGGATGGTTCTACTGTAAAGCTTGGGGAAGGAAGTGGATCCAGATTTATCGTATTTGTAGCTGGTGCGATACCTGTACATCCGTTTGCATCGGTATAGTTTACAGTTACGGTTTTTGCTCCAACAGTCAGCCACTGAACAGTTACCGTATTGCTTCCTGTGCCCACTCCACCGGCGGTAATGGTATAATCAACCCCTTGTGTGCCGGATAAAGTCCAGAGGTAATTGGATTGACCTGACTCTGTAGTGTAGGTTACCTCTTCTCCAATACAGACAGGGTCTAAAGGCTCAGCCGTAAAGGTAGGTACGGGAAGAGGAGCGAGAGTGATTGTATTGGAAGCTGTTGTAGCACTTACACAACCATTGGGATTAGTATAGCCAACCGTCACAGTCTTATCTCCGGCGGTCAGCCATTCAATAGTGACCGTATTGCTACCAGTTCCGGTACTTCCTCCGGTAATATTATAGTCTGTTCCAGAGACTCCAGAAACTGTCCAGATATAGTTGGATTGACCCGGTGCGGTGGTATAGGTTACTTCATCCCCAATACAAGTCGGATTGGAAGGCTCGGCAGTAAAGGCAGGAACTGGAAGCGGATCCAGATTGATAATGCTAAGTGCCGGAGATGCACCAGAACAACCGTTTGAGTTTTCATAATTGACAGAAACGGTCTTTTGTCCATCAGTCAACCAGACAATTGTCACCGTATTTCCACCCTCAGAAATAATGTTGTAATCAACCCCTTCATTACCGGAATATGTCCAGTCATAGTCAGAAATATCCGGATCAGACTGTGTGGTATAAGTGACTTCTGCTCCAATACATACGGGATCAGTTGGTGCAGTAATGAAGGTAGGAACTGGTAACGGATTTACATCAATGGTATTGGAGGCCGGAGTTGTTCCCGCACATCCGTTAGAATTTTCAAAGTTAACTGTAACAGTTTTTGAACCTGCCGTCAACCATTCAACGGAAATCGAATTTGTACTTAATCCTCCTGATATAATATTGAAATCGGTTCCTTGAACTCCAGGAATACTCCAATTGTAGTTTGTTTGTCCTGACCTGGTTGTATAGGTTACTGCATCACCGATACATAAATCATCCAAAGGCTCAATCAAGAATACCGGTACTGGAAGAGGGCTGACCGAAACAGAACTACTGATAAATGCAGCAGCCGAACATCCGTTGGAATTGGAATAGCTAAGGAATACCTGTTTTGTCCCCTGAGTTAACCAAGTTAGGGTTAGAGAATTATCTGTGGAGGTTCCTCCGGAGGTAATGGTATAATCGGTTCCTGAAATACCGGAAATCTGCCAATCGTAATTGACTTGTCCCACTTGAGTGGTATAGGTTACCTCTTCTCCTATACATACCACACCTGTAGGTTGGGCAGTGAAGGTAGGGGTGGGCAGGGCATTAACCGTCAGATTGGTGGTTGCAAAATCATCTGCGCAGCTACCTGACCCAGCTACTGTGTAGGTAATGGTGGTGGTACCACTAGAAATCGCAGTGACTGCTCCTGTGGAACTGTTTATCGAGGCAACAGCTGGATTGCTCGAAGTCCACGTTCCTCCAAGGGAGGTGGAACTGAAGACCGTACTTTCTCCGACGCAGAGCTCATTAGCCCCACTTAAAGTCCCTGCATCTGCCAAAGGAGTTACCGTGATGGATCGGGTTTCAAAGTCATCCGGACATCCCCCAGAGCCTGCAACAGTGTAGGTGATAAGGGCAGAACCTGCTGAAACACCTGTCACAATTCCTGTAGAAGGGTCAACTGTGGCTACTGTTGGATTCCCCGATGACCAAACACCTCCGGAAGTAGTGGATGAGAAAGTCCGGGTACTGCCTTCACAGACTTCCTGAATTCCACTCAAGGTTCCTGCATCAGGTGGTGCAGTCACGGTGATGCTGATACTTGTTTCCGGAGCAGGACAGCCCCCACTGGCTGGAAGTCTGTAGAAAATATCCACGGTTCCTGCAGAAATTCCCGTCACCAATCCCGTACTGGAAACAGTAGCAATGGCTGGATTTGACGAAGACCAAGTGCCAAATGCGGTAGTAGATAAAAGCTGGGTATCACCTCCGATACAGATGTCCTGATTTCCGCTAAGGGTCCCGGGGCTGATGGGGGCATTAACAAAGACCGTTCTTGAGGAAGTGGCTACGGAACAACCTGTTATGGTATATCGGATGGTCGCTGCTCCTGCACTAATCCCGGTTATCTCACCTGTTGCAGGATTTACGGTAGCAATAGTAGGGTCTGCCGAGGACCATACTCCCCCTGCCATGGTAGAGGTAAAGGTGGTGTTTCCTCCTATACAAATGAAATTTGGTCCATTTACGAGTCCGGCGGTAAGAGTGTATGATATCTTAATTCTACCGGCACCCCCTTCACCCCCTTCAACTGAGGCCGAACCATTCCATCTGGATCCACCGCCTCCACCTCCTGGAGCTTGACCGGGTTGACCATTAGTATCCGTAGAATTGGTTCCAGCACCTCCATTTCCTCCTTCAATTCCTCCTGGGACAGTTCCGGGAGTGATTACGCCTCCATTATCACCATTTGAATTGGCATAACCTGAAGATCCACCACCCCCACTACCTGATGTAGTTGCAGTACCTCCATTTCCACCAGCATAAGTGACGTCATTGCCTGTACCTACAGCACCTCCTGCACCTCCCGTGAAATTATTTCCAACTCCAGTACCACCTCGAGCGAGTAAATCTGTTCCAAAGGTAGTATTCCCACCATTTATAGTAGTATTATTTCCCCCCGAGCCAACGGCATAGCTAAATGTGTCTCCAGGGTTTACAGTAAGAATTGATCTGGAATAGCCACCGCCACCTCCGCCGCCTCCACGTTGAGAACCGGTAGAAGTTCTTCTGCCTCCCCTTCCTCCGCCTCCCCAGCCTTCGACAATGATTTCCGTAACTCCAACCGGAACAACCCAAATGCCAGAAGGATTGGTAGCGAAATCCAAGGTCTCCACACAACCACAATCCTCTACCACGATAGTCCCAGTCGCTGAAGCAACTCCACAAGTGCCCAATAATTCTATGCTATAATTAAAAGTTCCCAGCTCCGTAGGATTGCCGGTGATTTCAATCTCTCCCGTACCGGGATTAAATGTTGCATTGACCCCAGTCGGCAGATTGCTGATTGTACCTAGCCCTGTTACTCCCGTGGTACTGTGAGTAAGGTTGACGTTTCCGGTGAAAAAGCAAACAGTCTCTGTGGTAACAGGGGTTACTGTTTTACCGGGATTTACTTGTATAGTTTTAGTGACTACTGCAGGACTGCAGGAACCCCCACTAGCAGTAAGTTGTAAAGTGATAAGGCCTAACGCACTATCGTTTGGACCTGCGGTGTAGGTTGCTGTGGCCGGGTTATTTGCATTGGTCCAGGTTCCGCTTCCATTCAGATTGGTCCAGGTTCCGCTTGTGGCAGCACCACCGATACTACCTCCCATAGGAGCGGAGGTGTCTCCATCACAGATTTCTGCCAAAGCTCCTCCTGCATTGGCTGTGGGACTGGTAGTAATGGTGATTGTTTTTGTGGCTATGGCTACTCCACATGTACCACCCACGGTGGTTAATGTTAAGGTTATTGTCCCTGATTCGGATGCACCTGCCGTATAGGTGGCATTGGCTGGATCGGTGGGATTGTTCCAAGTGCCTGATCCTCCACTCCAGATTCCTCCTGATACAGATCCAGAAACAGACCCGCCCATAGCCGTAGTAGTTTGACCTTGGCAAATTCCAGACAAAGCAGGACCTGCGTTGGCTTGAGGGAGTGCATTGACCAGAATAGTTTTTGAAACGGTGGTAGCACCACAAGTCCCTCCGGTCGTTGTTAAGGTTAGGGTGATTAATCCGGATTCTCCAGGGGCTGCAGTGTAGGTAGCCGTTGCCGGATTATTGGCATTGGTCCAAGTTCCTGATCCGCCAGACCAAGTTCCTGAAGTGGCTACACCACCGATGCTGCCTCCCATAGGAGCTGAGGTTTGACCTTGGCAAATTGGTGCCAATGCTACACCCGGGTTTGCGGTTGCACCCGGAAGTACCGTAATGGTTTTCGTTCCAGAAACTGAACCGCATGATCCTCCGGTGGTAGTTAGGGTCAGGGTGGCAGTTCCGCTATAGCCTGCAGGAGGTGTCCAAGTTGCGTTGAGAACGGTGGGAGCCGGATTGAATGTACCGTTAAGTCCTCCATCAGACCAAATTCCGCCAGTAGCCCCACCAAAAACTAAGCCTCCCAGGCCCACGGTTGATTCCCCCTCGCAAATGTCAGGTAAAGGTGCACCGACTGTTAGCGAAGGATTCTGGTTGACTACTATGGTTTTTGAATCAGAAACAGTACAACCTCCCCCGGTTGTGGTCAAGGTAAGGGTAGCCGTTCCAAAGTAGTTAGCTGGAGGAGTCCAAGTTGCATTCAGTGAGGTGGCATTGGGAATGAAGGTCCCTCCAATGCCGCCATCAGACCAAACTCCTCCGGTGGCGGATCCTCCAATACTTCCTCCCAAAGGAGCTGAGGTTCCGCCTTGGCAGATAGCTGCTAAAGCAGGTCCTGGATTTACAGTAGTTGAACAAGGACGAAGAGCCAAAAGAAGCCCCCCACTAAATTCATCATTTGATAAATCAGCACGACCTAGACCAGTATTCCCTGATGTAGGTTTTAAATTCCAAGCAGCTCCTACAGCCAAATCTGCACCACTACTCGACCTTTCATACATTACTTGTGATAGGGAATTAGGATTTGTTGTTCGCCAATTTGAAAAATTCACATTATCGCCAATGATGCCAAGCATAACAACTCCGTAGCCGGCAGGTACGCTATTTATACCAGTTGCCCTAACTTCATCGTCGCTTCTAGTATTTATATTATTAAAAGTCCCGAAAAAGGGATTTGTAGGATCAACACCTGAAAATGCCGTAATACCCCCTACCATACTTTCTGCATCAGGGTCCCCAGTAAATGAAAAGTTTGCAGCGGCTACATCAGCGGCAGTAGCAACCTTGTACAAAACTGTCCCCCACCATCTGTTATTTCCATTTGAACCGATCAGTCTACTGTCAATAATAGTCCAACCAGATGCAACGATTGCAGTATTTAAGTTGTCACTATCATTATCACTTTGGCCAATGGTCGCGATCATAAGATCGCCAACAGCCAGTCCGGTAGGTTTATCTATTGTAAGTGTTAGGTTTGCAGGATTGGAGTTGTTTGCTATGGTATTAGTGGTAGAGCCCCTTAAGGCTATCTGTCCCCACACTTCTCCCACTCCCCCAAGCAAAAGCAAGCCAAAAACCAGGGTTAATTGGGCTAAAATCTGGAGGAATGGTTTTGGGATTTTGAAAAAAGTTTCCCCTTTCCTTCTTTCCTGAAGGAAATGGCTCGAAAGTCCGCTCAGAATCCAAGCTATCAGCTGGATCTGAAATATTTTCCCAAAAAGGTTATTCAAGTTTCGTAAGCACTTTTCTGTCACAAACATACAAAAAAATACTTTTTATATATGCTGACATTTGTCATAAATCTCTGAAAATTAGAAGTCTTCCAGAATGAATTGAAGATTTTTTCGTTTTTTCAGAATCCTTCCCTCTTTTCATCCCAAATCCGCAAATATATTTTTGACTATGGATCTTATTCCGATGCCCTGTCATTGAACCATAATTTAGATTGAAATTACTTATTTATTCTAAAAGAATTGTTTATACAATGGCATCCTATTTCCTTTTGCAAGTAAGATGGTTATCAAGCTTACAAAAGGAGCGAAAAATATTTATCAAATCATTAATTACCAAACACTTAATAAACAAAGCATAAAGGATAATTTGAAGTCCATTTTCTTGTGGATTTTCCGAAAAAATTAAATACTCAAAAAATCCAAGAAAAACCCACTTCAACAAAAAAAACCGACTCTTTGGAGCCGGTTTCATTTTTTATAACAATACACTTATGCAGAGCGAAGCCGTGGTATCGGTCATCCGACATCTAACATCGGACATCTTTACCCATTCATACTGATCAAAAACTCAGCATTATCCCGGGTTCCTTTCATACGGTTGAGTAGGAACTCCATGGACTCCTGTGAGTTCATATCGCTCATCAGCTTACGGAGAATCCATACGCGCTGCATTTCTTCCTTGTCCATCAGCAAGTCTTCTCTTCGAGTACCCGAACCGAGCACATCGATGGCAGGGTAGATTCTTCGGTTGGCCAACTTTCTGTCCAAGGCCAATTCCATGTTGCCTGTTCCTTTGAATTCTTCGAAGATTACCTCGTCCATTTTGGAACCGGTTTCTACCAAGGCAGTGGCGATGATGGTCAATGACCCTCCGTTTTCCACATTTCGGGCAGCACCAAAGAAGCGCTTAGGCTTGTGTAGGGCATTGGCATCCACACCCCCGGAGAGGATCTTTCCTGAGCTAGGTACCACCGTATTGTGTGCACGCGCAAGTCGGGTGATGGAATCCAGAAGGATCACCACGTCGTGCCCTACTTCTACCATCCGCTTGGCTTTTTCCAAAACGATATTGGCTACTTTCACATGTCGGTCAGCCTGCTCATCAAAGGTGGAGGAGATCACTTCCGCCCGTACGGAACGCGCCATGTCGGTCACTTCTTCCGGACGTTCGTCGATCAAAAGGATCATCAGGTGTACTTCCGGATGGTTTTTGGTGATGGCATTGGCAATCTGCTGCAATAGGACAGTTTTACCTGTTTTTGGCTGTGCCACAATCATACCCCGCTGTCCCTTACCGATAGGAGCAAAGAGATCCAAGATTCGGGTGGAATAGCCATCCGGCTTGGTGGACAGGTTTAATCGTTCTTCAGGGAAGAGAGGAGTCAGATATTCAAAAGGTACCCGATCTCTGATTTCGTCGGTGGTTTTTCCGTTTACTGTGCCCAATTTGAGCAGGGCAAAGTATTTTTCTCCTTCTTTGGGAGGACGGATGGAGCCTTTGATATGGTCTCCGGTTTTCAATCCAAAAAGTTTGATTTGGCTTGGAGATACATAGATATCATCCGGAGAGGCCAAATAGTTGTAATCCAGTGAGCGAAGGAATCCATAGCCTTCAGGCATGATTTCCAATACGCCTTCATTCTCGATGACCCCGTCAAATTCTCTTGGGCTTACAAAAGGTTTCTTTCTATTGGAATTTTGAACCGTCTCTGCAGCCGGCATCATCACTTCGTCGTGAGATTTGAAGTTCTTTCTCTTGGGAAGCTCTATTTCAGCTTCCTGCTTTGGACCATTGGAGTTTTCTTCTGAGGAGGTATTGGCTTGCGTTTCTTCCGAAACCTTCGCGTTGACATCTACTTCTTCAAAAACCCTTCTCCTTGGTCTGAAAGTCTTGGGCTCTTCGGTATTGCTTGAATCAGCCTCCGGTTTTTCTGCTTTGGGAGCTTCTTTTTTCTCCGGTTTAGGTGCTGGTTCACGCTTGGGTTTTGCTTCAGCGCTGGCCTTTTCTTCTTTCGGAGCTTCTGCTTTTTCAGAAGGAGCTGGAGCCGCAGGGGCTTCAGTCACGTTTTGTCTTTTGAATTTCGGTTTGAAATCTGCTGCATCAGAGGGTGGGGTAGAGGATGCAGGGGCTGCGGATTCAGGTTTCTTTTTTTCGTCTTCCGCTTGGGTTTCGACGATGGAGGGCTTTTTCTTGGGGAGTGCCTGCTCTGGGGTGATGGCTTGCTGGTCGAGGATGGCGTAGACTAGGTCGTCTTTTTTGAGGTTTTTGAAATTTTTGACCCCAAGTTCCTCAGCAATCTCCTTCAATTCAGATAAAAGCCTGATTCGGAGTTCTTCTATGTTGTACATAAAGAGGGTATGAAATAAATAAAATCTTGTATGATGTGGTAATTGGAATCGTGGATGATTTTCTGAGCAAAAAAGGTCTGCAGGAAAAGCTCAAGTCAAAGTGGGCTGACTTGTTCATACACGGTGATAGCGCAATAATAAGTCCAAGCAATGGATTTAACAAATTTTTTGAATTGGGATTCCCTTTTTTTCCTAAAAGAATCAGGATAAGACCTGTCTAAGCACGGCGAGGGATTTAAAAGGGCTGGGATTGTCCAGATGCTCGCTGTAATATCCCAAAAGGAAATCCAACAATTTTCTCCTTAGGGGTGCATTGATTTTTAAGGGGCAGGAATAGCCTTCTCCGAGTAGGTTATTGATGAAATCATAGGCTTCTCTCTTCTCTTCCGAAGAAAAAGGCTGCTGTCGGGATTCTTCAAAGTAAAGCGTGGCTTCTTCGGGACCAAAGCCGAGGTACTTCGCTTTTTCCAGTAAAAAGACCAAGGGAAAATGGGCGAGAAAAGTATCCTTTTGATCCAAAGTCCGAATGCTTTCCTCTATAAAATCAAATAGATACTCATTCTGGTAATTTTCATAAATGCTTCTGTTGATCACTTCGGTCATAAAAAGCGCAATTCCGGTGCGCTGAAAATCGAAAGGAATCATCTGCAGGGGAAATTGGATTTTTGCTTCTGATACTCTTTGCAATCCTGCATTTTCTTTGTCATACACTACCAGGTCCAATACGGTGAGGGGCTGGTAAAGTGCCATTTTACTGCTTTTACCCTGTGACCGAACGCCATTGATCAGGTAAGACTTCAGGCCGAGTTCTCTGGTGAATATTTTCACGATGATGCTGGTCTCCTTGTATCGGATATAGCTCAATACAATGCCCGAGGTCTTTTTGATCATGGGGATTTACTTTTTATCCTCCAAAAAGCATTTTCTGCACCGGGCTTCGTAGCTCTCTTTTTCTCCGAGGACTACCTTATCCATGCTGGTGGTGAGCCTCAGTGAAAAAGCCGCCAAATCCCCACATTTCATGCAGATCGCGTGCACTTTGGTCACGTATTCGGCTATGGCCATCAGCTGAGGCATGGGTTCAAAGGGCTTCCCTTCAAAATCCATATCCAATCCAGCCAAAATGACTCGCTTCCCCTGATTGGCGAGGACCTGAGCAATCCGGACGAGTTCAGAATCAAAAAACTGCGCCTCATCTATCCCCACCACATCGCAGTCCCCGGCAAGTAGCAGGATATCTCCGGCAAATTGGACAGGAGTGGACCGGATGCTGTTTTCGTTGTGAGAGACTACGTCGGACTCGTGGTACCGCTTGTCAATAGAAGGCTTGAAGATTTCTACTTTGAGCTTGGCAATGCGGGCGCGATTGAGCCTTCGGATCAGCTCTTCTGTTTTGCCTGAAAACATAGAACCACAAATCACTTCGATCTGTCCTTTTCGCTCAGCGGGTCGTCGGGTATTGGGTGATGGCTCGATAAACATGGACTATTCGGTGTAGGTGAGGTGTGGAAATTTATTGATTTCGGCGACTCGAATGAGTATTTCTCCTTCTAAAATACGGGTTTGGCAGGTAAGCCGCTCAAAGGATTTCAGGCGGTTTTGGTTGCGGTAAAAGAGTTCCCGATCTGTTGGTTCACTGAGCTCTCCTTCATTTTTCACCAAAATCATTTTGCAGGTCGTGCATCTGCCTTTTTTCCCGCAGGCATGCATCCAATCAATTCCATTTTCATGAATTAAATCGATAACTTTACGATCTCCGTGCTCCGATTCAATGACAAAATTTCCAAGGTTTTGAATGATAATTCGGGGCATTTTTACGTTTGATTTTGAAAACCGGACCCATCCATGACAGTTCAAATTAACAGCAATTATTTAGAAAATTATTCCAAAGAATACGCCCAAATCATCTGTGATCGCTTTTTTTCTGACCGAAAGTTCATTTCCGGTCAGGAAATCATCCAGTTGACGAATAGTACTCAGGTTAATTTTTTCATCATCAAACGCCTTTTTGAACTGTGGCAGGAGGAATTGGGCAAGCTCAAATCCAATCCTTTTTTTGATTATCGGGACATCAGCGTGCACGAAGCTTTGACCCAATTTATGAATGTGCTCTCCCGCAGAATCAAGGTGGAAAGAAGCCATTTCGAACCCCTGGTCAAGGAGGCGGTAAGCCAGGCCATCCATTTGGCTTGTTATCCTGTGGATTTCTACCAATCAGAAATCCAAAAGGCTCCTTCCGGGAAAATCAATGAATACCTCAAAGAGAATCGTAAGTATTACAAATGGCATGACCGGGCCATCATTTTCTTGATCGATAAGGCAGGATTCGGACAGGATAAAGAATCCTATACCAAAGCTATCGCAGCCAACTACCAAGTGATCAGGGAAAATCTGGAATCGGAAAACCTGCTCTTGGCTACATTGGGGGACGTTCGTCCCTTTGATACCGATCAGTACAAAGGGACTGAATCTACTTCCTCATTTGAAAAAGAGGAGAAGCCCAATCCTGAACCCATTTTGAATTCAATCCCGCTCGAAGAAGAACCGGCACCTGTTCAAGAAGAACAAGTTTTGGAAGAGGTGAAAGCTGCGGTGGAAGAAGCAGCAAAGCCTGTATTCCACTCGCCTGCGGCAAAAGGCAATCTGGATTCTAAGGCTTTGAAGTCCCACTTTTCAGCTCAGAGTTACAAAGGAATGAAAGGCATTTTGGGAGAATTGTCCGATAGTCTTGCCTTGAATCAGCGATTTATGTTCACCAAGGAGCTTTTTGACGGAAATGCTGATTTGCTAAAGCATGCCCTCAAGTCCATCGATCAGGCAGGGTCTTTTGACTCGGCGATTGATTTGATCAATTCCCGCTACGTGAGCGAATTGGATTGGGAAACGGACTCCGAGGCGGTGCGCGAATTCCTCATGCTGGTTTACAGAAAGTACCCGGATTAATCTCAGGCTTGAGTCCGGATTTTTTGCTTTTTGATCAATCAACTCAGACGTCCAAGTTGGGCTACTCTTGAGGAGTCCAGCTTGACAAAAATGAAGAGCAAAACCGTAAATGACCAAAGGGAGGATCCTCCATAGCTGAAAAAAGGTAGAGGTATTCCCACCACAGGAAAAAGCCCGATGGTCATGGCGATATTGATCATGAAGTGGAAGAGGAGAATTGACACCACTCCATAGCCATAGATTCTTGAAAACCGTGTTTTTTGGCGCTCAGCCATGATTACCAGCCGATAGAGCAGGCCAGTAAACAGGCCGATTACAATCAAGCTACCCATCCAACCGAACTCTTCTCCTAGAGTACAGAAAATAAAATCTGTATGCTGCTCTGGCACAAAATCAAACTTGGTCTGAGTTCCTTCCAGGTAGCCTTTCCCAAAAAGTCCGCCTGAACCGATCGCAATCTTGGATTGGGTGACATTCCATCCCACACCCAAAGGGTCAATATTGGGGTTGAAAAGTACCATGATTCGGTTTTGCTGATGGGGAGGGAGTTTGGATACTACGTAATCCAATGAATAAGTAAAGGCAATCAGCCCCAAGCCAATTAGAGAGAGTACCAAAGTTTTTTTCATACTCTTTCTTCCCAAAAGCGATAAAACGACCACAATCAGAATGATAGCCCCTACCAGATAGAGGTTGTTTTCTATCCCCAAAGCCAATAGAGCCAAAGCCACAATCCCAAAGCCCAAGACGAAATACCATTGTGGTAGCCCTTCTCTGTAAAACATCAGCAGGAAAGCAAAAAACACCATGGCCGTTCCTGTATCCGGCTGAAGCAAAATCAAGAGAATTGGGATAAATAGTACCCCGAAAGCGATCAGTTGATTTTTGGTTTTGGTAAGGTCAAAGGTGGGGCGTTCCATGATTTTGGCCAAAGCCAAAGCCGTAGCAAACTTGGCAAATTCCCCAGGCTGAATTCTGAAGCTGCCGAAACCGATGGACAAGACCTGTCCATTGACCTCTTTTCCTATGAATGGGGTGACTACAAGTAGCGCTACGAAAAAGAGGAAGATAAACAGGGAGAGATTTTCAAAAAACCGGTAATCCGCCACCATAATCAGAATGATCAAGATGACTGAAATCCCAATTCGCACCAGCTGTTGTCCGGAATTGATGGACATATCAAACATGCTTTGAGGAGCCTGGCTATCGTACACTGCCGCATAGATATTGAACCAGCCAAAAATGACTAGGGCAAAATAGATCAGGACTACACTCCAATCTACCCGGCTGATTTGAATATCTGATTCTCTCATTTAATAAATAAAATTGCCAGCCATCACATAATCTTGTAAGGCTTGTCTGGTTACTTCTCCCTTGAGGTATTTCTCTATCATCAGAGAAGCAGTACTCGCAGCTGCTCTACCTCCCCAGCCAGCATTTTCCACATAGACCGCGATTGCGATTTTTGGATCTTCCTTAGGGGCAAAAGCAATAAAGACCGAGTGATCTTCTCCATGTGGATTTTGAGCTGTACCGGTTTTACCTGCTAGAGTAATGTCTGTCATTGCTGCCCGAGCTGCCGTACCGTAAATCGCCTCCGCCATGGCATCCTGAATCAGATCAAAGTGGCGGGCATCTACACCGACCTCTCTTTTGATTTGGTATTTGCCGGGGATGAGTGTAGGGTCACCGTCTACTGCTTTGATCAGGTGAGGGATGTAATAGTACCCTTTATTGGCAAAGATGGCAGCCAAATTGGCCATTTGCAGTGGAGTCACCAGCATCTCTCCCTGTCCGATAGATAGTGAGTAGATGGTGGAGTATTTCCATCTTCCTTCCCCGTAGATTTTGTTGTAGTAATTCCCCGAAGGAATCTGACCTGATTTCTCATTGGTGATGTCCACTCCCAGATTGGAGCCCAGCCCAAAGCGCATTACTTTTTCTCTCCAGTCATTTAGACCGATCTCAGTGTCTTTGAATGTATTGGAGACGACTTCCCTGTTAATGATCTGACGAAAAGCCTGATGGTAGTAAGGGTTACAGGAATTACGGATGGCTCCAAAGAGATTGACTGGACTCGGATGGTTGTGGCAAGCCACCAGGGAACGGTTGCAGGAGAAGGTGGTTTCCGGAACCAAAATTCCGTCCTGGAGTCCAATCAGGCTTTGTACGATCTTGAAGATGGACCCGGGAGGATAGGTGGCCATGATCGGTCTGTTGAACAAAGGCTTTTCAGGATCCCGGTTCAGTTTGAGGTAATTTTTTCCAAAATCTGCTCCTGTTAATTCATTAGGATCATAGAATGGAGCTGAAATCATTGCCAGAATTTCTCCAGTTTTTGGCTCTATGGCCACTACAGAGCCCTTTTTGCCCTGCATGAGCATTTCCCCATAGCGCTGAAGCTCCATGTCCAGCGTGGAGGTGATGTTTTTACCGGCTACAGAAGCTGTGTCGTATTCCCCGTCTTTGAATGGTCCCTTGTCCACGCCACGGACATTGACCATTTTGTATTTGACTCCCTTCTTGCCCCGCAGGTCATTTTCATAATACCTTTCAAGCCCACTCAAGCCCACGTAGTCTCCCTGAGTATAGTATTTGGTGGTATCCCCTTCGAGTTGACCAGCGCTGATCTCTCCAATATAGCCTAAAGCATGGGCTGCAGTGGAGTTGGGATAAGACCTTACGGATCGAGTAAGGATAAATAGTCCTGGGTAGTCCACCAGGAAATTCTGAATACGGGCAAAATCCGTGGTTGAGATTTGCTTGATCAGAGGAGAGGGCTTGACAGAAGAATACTTTCTGGCTGCTGTCAAGGCTACATTGAGGTCCTCTTTGGAGATTTCAAACAGCTTGCAAAACTGTAGGGTGTCCTGAATTTTCAGCTCTTTGGGTACCACCATCAGATCAAAGATGGGGTTATTGTAGACCAAAAGTTCTCCGTTGCGGTCATAAACCAAGCCTCGGTAAGGGTGGTCTACGATTCGTTGGATAGCGTTCCGTTCAGCTTTTTTCAAAAAGCTGTCATCAAGTACTTGAATAGAAAATAGTCTGACAAGCAGAACCAAACTCACCAGGAAAATAAAGATGAGAATGATTACCGGTCTTTGATCATTCATCAGATTCCCCTCCTACGTTTGAAGAATAGCAGTTGTACAAGTATAGCCAAAAGGCAAGTGAAAATCGAGGAAAAAAGACTTTTTGTCAGGATAGAAAAAAAGCTTCCAAATCCCCACTGATCAATGCCAAAAAAGGCCATGGAGAAGACGAAAACGAGGGGAAAAGCATAACTTAAAAACCACCCCAAGCCCATTTCTCCCAAAGTCGGTGCCTGCAAGTCATCATAGCCTCCTGTGGGGCTGATTACTTTAAGCCAAAGAGGCCTGAAGAATGCCAAGAGTGTTGCTGCTGCCATGTGGATACCGATTGTTTCGTAGAATACATCTACCACGAATCCCATACCAAAAGCGATCAAGAGCAGAGGAATTGGTCGAATACTGATCGGCAAAAGCAAAATTCCCAACAAATACAGGAATGCAAAGGCCTGACCGAAGAGTGCCAGATTTTTCAAAAAGAAAATCTGGATAAGCAATAAAGCCAAAAGGCTCAGTACATAGGATATCAGGCTTCTAATATTCATTGCTTATCTCCGACTGTTGATAGAGGGAATCCAATTCTTCAAACTGAGTGTTTTCCACCAAATAGACATAGCTGACCTTGCTGAAATCTGTACTTAACTTGATCCTGATTTTCAGATAATTCGGGTCTTCATTGTCAGGGTTGACCTCGCTAATGATCCCTATTGGAATCCCTTCCGGAAAAACGGCATTGAAACCCGAGGTGATTACAGTATCTCCTGGATTGGTAATCACGTGCCGGGGTACATAGAGCAGATTAGCTTCCAGTGAGTTTTTTCCATCCCATTGTACAGACACCAAGTCATTGGTCGATTTGATTTTTGCAGAAAGCAAAAGTCCGGTATTGAGTAGGGAAAAGGCTACCGAGTAATTTTCCGATACGGATTTCACCCTACCTACGACTCCGTCAGGATTGAATACACCCATACCCGGCTTTACACCGTGCTTTTTTCCTTTGTTGAGCGTCAGGTAATTCTGTGCAAAGCGAAGTGAATTGGCTATCACTCTTGCTCCTCTAAACTCATAAGTCGCCTCAAGGGCAGAGTCTAAAGGAAGGTGCATGCTGTCTGACGGATAGGTCAGGAAGGTAAGTTGAGATCGGATGAGTGCATTTTCCTCAGTCAGTGACTCATTGGCCTCAGCCAGGGAAAAGAACTGCACCAAGTCAGCCTGTTTTTTCAGTACAGAGCCAATTACTGCGTTGGAACTGTTGAAAAATGCGGCTCCTTGAGGGGAGTTGTTGGTGACGACCATCCAGATGGCAATCACTTCCAAGAGGATGAATAATAGGAATGCTCTTAATCGATAAAGAAATTGAAGGATGCGTAGCATTCAGCGATTAGGTCATCAGTACAGTTCGGAAGTTTTGGATGTTTTTCAAAGCCGTTCCCGTGCCTCTCACTACAGCGCGAAGTGGATCCTCGGCTATGTGGATGGGTAGTTTGGTCTTTTGGTGTAGACGCTTATCGAGACCTTTCAGGAGAGCACCGCCTCCGGTGAGATGAATCCCGTTGTCATAGATATCCGCCGAAAGTTCCGGTGGAGCAATTTCCAATGCCTTAAGCACAGCCTCTTCGATTTTCGAAACGGACTTATCGAGAGCAAAGGCAATTTCAGAATAAGATACTTTGATAACTTTTGGAATCCCGGTCATCAAATCTCTACCTCTGATTTCATAGTCTTCAGGAGCCTCGTCCAGTTCAGTCAGGGCAGAACCGATGGCTATTTTCACCTTTTCTGCTGAGCGCTCACCAATCAGAAGGTTATGCTGCCTTCTCATGTAGTCCAGAATATCCTTGGTAAAGGTATCTCCTGCTACACGGATGGATTGATCAGCTACGATACCGGAAAGGGCGATCAGAGCGATTTCTGTAGTACCACCTCCGATATCCACGATCATCGAACCCATGGGCTTTTCAATATCAATTCCAATACCGATTGCAGCCGCAATGGGCTCATAAATCATGTAGACTTCCTTGGCCCCGGCATGCTCAGCAGAGTCTCTGACGGCTCTTTTCTCTACTTCTGTAATCCCTGAAGGAATACAGATGACCATGCGGTGAGATTGAGGAAACATTCCTTTTTTCTGACCCGGGATCATCTTGATTAGGCCTCTGATCATCTGCTCGGCAGCATAAAAGTCGGCAATTACCCCGTCTTTTAGCGGTCGGATGGTTTTGATGTTTTCGTGGGTTTTCTCATGCATATTCATGGCCTCTCTTCCCACAGCCAAGACCCGATTATTGGTCTTGTCAATGGCAATGATTGAGGGCTCATCCACGACAATTTTGTCCTTGTGGATGATCAGCGTGTTGGCTGTACCCAAGTCGATGGCAATGTCACTTGAGAAAAAATCAAATAATCCCATTTTATACTTTTGATTGGATTGGAGTTGGTGTTGAAGGTTTAAGATAGTACCTCGATACTGATTTTAAACGCGGGTCGGCAAAATTATTATCTTAAATCGATAAAACTCAGGGAAAGAAGAAATTTTTACAGAATTGCTGTTCGCAAGGGCCAAAGCTATTTTCCCTGGTAAAGTATGGTTTTCTTATCCTTGAGCTATTTATTAATAAGTGAATGAGAGGAAGCTTTTTGCAATTCGAAAATCTTTGTCTTATTTTTGCGGCGTATTCGAAAGTTTCTGGAGGGGACAGCAAGTCCCCTCTTTCATTATCCTAACCTATGGGCATACAGCGGCATACTATTGAAGACTTGGCTAAAAAGTACCTTCCGGATGACTCCCACTTTCTGGTGGAGGTCAAAATGGAAGACAAAAACGGAAAGTCAAAGATTATGGTACTGATCGACGCCGACCAAGGAGTCACCATTGACACCTGTGCTCGAGTCAGCCGAGCCATTGGAGAGGAATTGGAAGCCGACGAATCTATTGTAGATGCATTTGTGCTGGAAGTTTCTTCCCCTGGGTTGGATTATCCCTTGGCGACTCCAAGGCAGTATCAGAAAAATGTAGGGCGTGAGCTCAGAGTATGGCTGTCTTCAGGTGAAGAACAAAAAGGCAAGTTGATTGCAGTAGAAGATTCGGGAATCAAGCTTTTGATCAAAGTCAAAGAAAAGGGCAAAAAAGCCCGGGAAGAAGAGTTGAGTATTCCCTATTCAGAAATTAAGAAATCAATCGTACAAGTATCTTTTAAATAAATCCAATGGATGCCAAAATCTTAATAGAATCCTTTGCAGAGTTTGCAAGGTCTAAAAATGTGGATCGACCTACCATGATCCGTATTCTGGAAGATGTGTTTCGCGCGATGATCCGTAAAAAGTTTGAAACGGATGAGAACTTTGATGTGACCATCAATGCCGATCAGGGTGATTTGGAGATTTTCCGTATTCGGGAGATTGTAGATGACAACTCGGAGGATATTTGGGATTTTGACAAAATCAGCCTCACTGATGCACAGAAAATCGAGCCTGATTTTGAAATCGGCGAGGAAGTGTACGAAAAGATTGAGCTGGAAGAGTTTGGTAGAAGAGCGGTTCAAATGGCTCGTCAGACCCTTATTCAGCGAATCAAAGACTTGGAGAAAGATATTCTTTACAATAAGTACGAAGAGCAGGTTGGTGAAATCATCTCAGCTGAGGTCTATCAAATCCTGAGCAGAGAGATTTTGTTGATCGATTCTGAAGGAAATGAATTGGTTTTGCCTAAGGGTGAGCAGATCCCAAAGGATAGATTCAGAAAAGGAGATACAGTCAAGGCGATCGTACATAGAGTAGATATGATCAATGGCAATCCTAAGGTGATCCTTTCAAGAACTTCTCCGGTATTCTTGGAGAGACTTTTCGAAAACGAAGTGCCTGAGGTGTACGACGGTTTGATCACCATTATCAAAATCGTGCGTGAGCCGGGAGAGAGAGCTAAAGTAGCCGTAGAGTCTTACGATGATCGAATTGATCCTGTGGGCGCTTGCGTCGGAATGAAAGGTTCAAGAATCCACGCAGTGGTTCGTGAGCTTCAAAATGAGAATATCGATGTGATCAATTACACAGAAAATCTGGAGCTATATGTGTCCCGCGCCCTGAGCCCGGCCAAAGTATCTTCAATTTCTGTGAATGCAGATACCAAAAGAATTTCTGTTTTCTTAAAGCCGGATCAGGTATCCCTTGCCATCGGTAAAGGAGGGCACAATATCAAGCTTGCCAGTAGATTGGTGGGTTATGAGATCGACGTATTCCGTGAATTGAGCGAATACGAAGAGGAAGATGTGGTCTTGGAAGAGTTCTCTGATGAGATCGACGAATGGATCATCGACGAGCTGAAAAAGACCGGTTTGGATACAGCTAAGAGTGTTTTGGCACTGACCAAAGAAGATTTGATTAGAAGAACAGAACTGGAAGAGGAGACCATTGATGAAATATTCAGGATCCTCCGTACAGAATTTGAACAATAATAAGGGGATATACCCCGAAGAATACCCTAATTTTACTTAAGATTTCGAAAGAGGTTTTTGCTTATGTCAGAAGAAAAAATGATGCGATTAGGCGCTTTAGCCAGGAAACTCAACGTGGGAACAGCAACCATCGTGGAGTCTCTGGGCAAAAAGGGCTTTGAAGTGCAGGACAATCCCAATTCCAAAATTAACATGGAGCAGGTGGCCATGCTGGAAAAGGAATTCAAGTCCTCTGCACTGGAAAAAGAAGAGGCTTCCCATCTTTCTATTGGGAAGAGACATGAGCCGATTTCTATCGAGCCTGAAGTAGATCGTGCTCCTGAGCCGGTGATTCCACCTGCCCCAGAGCCTCAGCCAAAACCTACTCCTACCCCTCCACCTGCTCCAGCTCCAGAGCCTGAGGTAGAAAAGGTCAGCACAGAAGCTCCCAAACTGGGAGGAATTAAAATCTTGGGAAAAATCGATCTGGACAAAAAGCCAGCTCCACCCAAGCCAGAGCCTAAGCCGGCACCTGCGCCTCAAGCGCCAAAGCCAGCTCCAACTCCAGCCCCAAAACCTGCTGAAAAACCTAAGCAGGAGCAGCCTAAACCAGCTCCTGTTAAGCCAGCCACTCCTACACCTCCGCCTGTTCAGGAACCGGCCTCTCAAGAAGAGGTAGATTTGATTTCTGCTAAGGCAGATTCCCTGAAGGGACTTACCGTTTTGGGTAAAATCGAATTACCGGTAGATAAGTCTAAGAAAAAAGGCGGTCCAGTAGCCTCCTCCGACGAGAGAAACCGAGATAAAAAACGTCCTCGAAAACGCATAGACAAGCCGGGAGGTGCACCAAATACCAACAGGCCTGACAATCGTGGACAAAAGCCGGGAAATCAAAAAGGCAAAGGCAATCAAAATCAGCAGCGTACTCAAAAAGCTGAGCCTACTCAAAAAGAAATCCAGGATCAGATCAAGCAGACTTTGGCAAGACTTCAGGGCAATAAGCCAGGAGGTAAGACCAAATCCAGAAGAGATAAGAGAGCTGACCGTGATCGGGAAGTGGAAATGGAAGGAGAGGAGACAAAAATCCTCAAAGTGACCGAATTTATTTCGGCCAACGATTTGGCTTCCTTGATGGACGTGACCGTCAATCAGATTATTTCGGCCTGCATGTCCTTGGGCATGTTCGTATCAATCAATCAGCGACTCGATGCCGAAGCGATTACCATTATCGCAGATGAATTTGGATACGATGTAGAGTTCACCAAATCTATCGAAGATGAAATCGTGGAGGAAGTAGAAGACGATCCGGAGGATTTGGAAGAGAGAGCTCCTATTGTCACCATCATGGGTCACGTAGACCACGGAAAGACTTCCTTGCTGGATTACATCCGTATGTCCAAAGTGACAGCCGAAGAGGCCGGGGGAATCACCCAGCACATCGGGGCCTATGATGTAATGACCAAAACAGGACATAAAATTGCCTTCTTGGATACACCGGGTCACGAGGCTTTCACCGCGATGAGAGCGAGAGGTGCCAAGATAACCGACGTGGCGATCATCGTGATTGCCGCTGACGACAGTATCATGCCTCAGACCAAAGAAGCGATCAATCACGCTCAGGTTGCAGGTGTTCCGATGATCTTTGCCATCAATAAGGTGGATAAGCCAAACGCCCGTCCTGAAAAAATCAAGGAAGAGCTAGCTGGAATGAACCTTCTTGTAGAAGAGTGGGGTGGAAAATACCAGTCTCAAGACATCTCTGCCAAGACAGGTCAGGGTGTAGATGAGCTTTTGGAAAAAGTATTGCTGGAATCTGAGATTCTCGAACTGAAAGCCAACCCGGATAAAAATGCCGTGGGTACAGTAATCGAAGCCTCTTTGGACAAGGGTCGTGGCTATGTGGCCACAATCATGGTGCAGGCTGGTACACTCCGAATCGGAGACGTGATGCTAGCAGGTCAGCACTACGGTAGGGTCAAGGCGATGTTTGACCACAAAGGAAAGAAAGTAAAAGAAGCCGGACCTTCCACGCCAGTTCAGGTATTGGGTCTAAGCGGTGCGCCACAAGCAGGTGATACCATTAAGGTGTACGATACTGAGCGTGAAGCAAGAGAAATCGCCAATTCACGAGAGCAAATCCAAAGAGAGCAGAGCTTAAGAACCAAGAAGCACATCACATTGGATGAGATCGGACGTCGATTGGCTATCGGTAGCTTTAAAGAACTTAACATCATCATCAAGGGTGACGTGGATGGTTCCGTGGAAGCCTTGTCTGATTCCTTGTTGAAGCTATCTAAAGAAGAAGTAAAAGTATCCATCATCCATAAAGGTGTGGGGCAAATCTCCGAATCCGATGTTTTGTTGGCATCTGCCTCAGATGCGATCATTATCGGTTTCCAGGTTCGTCCTTCTACCAACGCTAAGAAACTTGCCGAGCAGGAGGAAATCGAAATCAGACACTACTCTATCATCTACGATGCGATCAATCAGATCAAGGATGCAATCGAGGGTATGCTTGAGCCGGAATTTGAAGAGGTAATCACAGGAAATATTCAGGTGAGAGAAGTCTTCAAAATCTCCAAAGTGGGTACAGTGGCAGGTTCTTATGTTACAGACGGATACATCACCAGAAAGAACAAAATCCGAATCATTCGCGATGGTATTGTAATTCACGAGGGTGAAATCGATCAATTGAAGCGATTCAAGGATGATGTAGCTGAAGTAAAAGCCGGTTACGAATGCGGTATCTCCATCAAGAATTTCAATAATATCCAAATAGATGATACGATTGAAGGCTATGAAATGAGAGAAATAAAAAGGAAGAAGTAATCAGATTTCTTTCTTCAGATAAAAAGGAACGGTTTCGCCGTTCCTTTTTTAGTTTTGGGGCATGGTAGAAGCTTTTCGCATTATTCTGATCGGCCTTTTTCTATATTCAAGTCTTTCCCTGATTTTGGGATTGATCCGTCCGGTGTTAGTGCTTTGGTTTTTAGACCGATTCAATCGGCTTTTGGTCATTAAGTTTTATGGATTTCTTATGCTCATTCTAGGGGCCCTTCTCATTTTACTTTATTTGGTTAAGTGAATTCAGAATAATGGATTGAAATTTTTCACCTTCACCAAACAAACTATTTATTGCTAATATTTTAGAGGCCTTGATTTTTCTATCTGAAAAAAAAACTTCAATTTTCAGTTTCATTGATCCAGCCTTGAGAAAAATCATTTCCATAGCACTTTTGATTTGCTTTGCCATCTATCATTTTGGCTACTATGGATTTTATTTTTCTGCTACCTACTCTTTGGAGTCGAGTTGGAAAGACAAGATTTACAGCGAGCAACTGGGCTCCCTTGAGGAGAGAATGATGGAAATTCCCCTTTCGGCTCCCTACATGGCCAATCAGGATGATTTTCAGGCTACCAACACGCGATTTGAAAAAGACGGGAAATACTTCCGTGCCATCAAACAACGCTATCAAAATGATACGCTTCAGATTGTCTATGTCCCGGATACTTCCCGTAGGGTTTTGGAAACCTCTGTGAAAAAGTGGATTTCCTCTCTCGTGGATGATGAACTACCGCAAGATCAAAATGGCAAAAGCATGATCAAGCTTTTCGCCAAAGACTATGTTGAGTCTGACTTGTACTCTTTGCCTATCGCAGAGCGTTCAGGCTACGAAATACAGATTGGGTTTATTTTTTCAGCTTACATGAGTCCTTATTTCAATCTAGACTCACCCCCTCCGCAGATTTCCTAAAGGCGAAATTCCCGATTACTCCTTAGGGTGGAGTGATTGGGGATGTACTTAATTTCACTTAAGCAGGAAATCCCATTTGCCTGGGGCTTCCTGCTTTCCCTCTTTTCCCTCTGTTTACTATCAATATCATTTCCATGAACTTCTATGCTAAGTTCTTGAAAGGGCTATTTCTGACCTTTCTGGGACTATACACCTATACCTATACTTTTGCCCAATCCCCTACGGACGAGCTGATGATGCCCAAGCATGAAATCTGCTTCCTGGGATATTATGAATACGGGCAGTTTGACGAATACTGGGAAGGGGCACTTCTCAGAACCAATGGTACCATCGCCACCGTGCAGCGAAAGACTGCCCTGCTGATGGCTGCATATGGTTTGACACCCAAGTTGAATATCTATGCCGGACTTCCTTACGTGGCTACCAACTCTACCCTCCCCAATGGGGGGAAGTTTGCCGGAGCACAAGGCATTCAGGATTATTCCATCGGGTTGAAATATCAGCTTTACCAAAAGAAAAACGAAAAGGGTGAATTCTCGGCTTTTGCCTCCCTGAATTTCTCCAATCGAGCTTCAAATTACCTTTCGGATTATCAGCCCTATTCCTTGGGTTTGGGTGCTCCTCAGTTGGCTTGGAGAGGAATTTTACACTACAAACTGGAGAACGGACTCTATTTCCGGGGATCAGGTGCTTTCATTTGGAAGGGATACACGGAAGCTGAGCGCGAGTACTATTACAACGATGGGAGCTACTTTACTCCCTGGATGGATGTGCCCAATTCCTGGAACTACGAAGCTGTTTTTGGGAAATGGATTAAAGGAAATGTCCTGAGGCTGGAAGTAAGCTATGTTGGGCAGCGCTCTACCTTCGGAGATGACATACGGGCTTACAATGCCCCTCAGCCTACCAATCGGGTCAATATGGACCGAGTTGGTTTTTTTGCACACTACTACTTTCCCAAAATCAAGGGTCTGGGTGTATTGGCCTCTTATAATCAAGTGATTGGAGGAAGAAATGCACCAAAAATGACCAGTGTGGGCGCTGGACTCACTTATCAGTTTGGCTTATTTAACTAATCAATTAAACAATGAAAAAATATATACTTAGCTTCCTTTGCCTGGTCCTTTTGGGTCTTTTTTCCTGCGAAAAGGATCTCCAAACCGAACTTCCCTTTCAGAGCTATGAATTCGCATCCCGGGATGAAAATGGCGGAAACTGGAAGCCGATTTTAATTGAATCTGGAGCAGAATTGACTATTTCTGCACCTGAAGAAGTCACCTCGGCAGCCTATCAGGCAGAGTTGGCAGAGACCAAATCTGCCATTCAGCAAATTAATTCTACCCAGCGAAAAAACTTGGCCTATTGGACCAATAATCCCGTGGTAAGATGGAATGAAATAGCCCTCGAGTTGATTGCCAAATACAATCTAATTCCGGGTCCAAATCCTGATGGGACATACACCCTTCCCAATCCTTCCAATCCAGAAGGTCCGCCCGCATTTCCCTTTGCTCATCCTCCTTATGCGAGCCGGGCATTGGCCTATCTGTCGGTGGCTCAATACGATGGCTTGGTTTCAGCTTGGCATTATAAATATACTTTCAATAGACCTGCAGCCTATGTGGCTGACCCTTCCATTCCTTATGCGTACAAGCATCAGGATATTCCCGCCTATCCTTCAGACGGGGCGGTCGTAGCCACCGCCTCGAGAAAAATCCTTACCGCCATGTTTCCTTTGGAAGCGGCCTATTTGGAACAGAAGGAAAAAGAACATTTGGAATGTCTTCTGCTTTCCGGGGAATTCGTCAAGAGCGATTTGGAAGCTGGGTCAAAATTGGGGAATGACATCGCCGAAAAGGCCTTGGTTCGTGCTGCAAACGATGGGATGAAAAATGCACAAACTTCCAAAGCAGTATCAGATTCTATTGCCAATGCAGCATTTGAGCGTTTTGGATGGAAATGGGAAAATATGGAATCTCCACAGCGACCTGTAGGATTGACTCCTTTGTTTGGAAAAGTCAGAATGTGGAATGTGTCCCGGGTAGAAGATACCCGTCCGGGGATTCCTCCCACCCTGGGTTCGGCTGCTTTTGAAGAAGATGTGAAAATACTGAAAGACTATGCGGCCAACCGGACCAGCGAGAGAAGGAGAATTGCCAATTTTTGGCAGGATGGCCTCAGTACCTACACTCCTCCGGGACATTGGAATGACTTTGCCAACCGCTATATCGTACAATACAAAATGAACACACTTCGGTCTGCCCGGACTTTGGCCTATATGAATATGGCTATTATGGATGGTGGAATCAGCTGTTGGGACGCCAAATACTACTACCATTATCCCAGACCCATTCAGTTGATACCCGGTTTTGAGACCATAGCAGGCACTCCTAATTTCCCTGCGTATACCTCAGGGCATTCGGTATTTTCATCGGCTGCTGCAGAGGTGTTGGCTTACATTTTCCCTAATGAGGCCAATCTATTCCGTGGATGGGCAGAGGAGGCAGCCATTTCCAGAGTTTATGGAGGAATTCACTGGACTTTTGATGCCATAGTCGGCACCAATCAAGGTCGGGATGTGGCTCAATACACGATTCAGAGAGCTCAACAAGACGGAGCGGATCAGTAATTTCTGGAAGTCAAAGAACCTTTGCCGGTTCTTTGGCTTCTGCTTTCAAGCTCTTGAAGGCCAAGAAAATCAAGGAAATCGCCAGAACAAACAGCAAAGCAGCAATCACTGCCAAGACATAGCCCTTTTCCTGATAATTTTTCCAAGCAAATAATCCCAAGGAGGCCAAAGTGACGGTAAACATGAAAAACATGGGGATCGTCACAAAGGTCGCAGGGATGTTTTTCTTAATCAGCCACACAGCAATGGTCAATAAAGCAAGTGCTGCCAAAAGTTGATTGGCAGATCCGAAAATCGGCCAAAGAGTAGAAAACTCCCCGGAAAGAAGCAAAAGCACAGAAAGAATCACCACAATCAGGGTGGAGACATAGCGGTTTTTGGACAAAACCTTCGCAGCGGGCTGAGGCATATCTTCGAAATATTCCTGCAAGGTAAACCGTGCCAGTCGGGTACAGGTGTCCAAAGTGGTCAAAGCAAAGGCGGAAACGGTCAAAGCGACAAAGCCTACGGCAAATTGCTCGGGAATGCCCAAGGTAGAAATCATACCTCCCAGTCCAGTAGAAAATAAGGAAACAGGACCTTCGGTGCCTAATCGGTCAACGTATTCGGTGCGGGAAAGGACCACTACTGCCCCGACAGAAATGATGGCCAAAAAGGATTCGATGAGCATTCCTCCAAAACCAACCACCTTAGCATCGCTTTCCTTATCCAGCTGCTTGGATGTGGTCCCCGATGCCACCAAGGAATGGAAACCTGATATTGCTCCACAGGCTATCGTTACAAACAAAACCGGGAAAAGGAACCCCAGATTCTTGTCTGAAGTATGGATTTCCTGAGTCATTTCGATTTGAGGATTGGCTACAAACACACCCAAAACCGCAGCAAGCATCATCCCATAAAGCAAATAGCTGTTTAGGTAATCTCTAGGCTGTAGAAGCAAAGAAACAGGAGTGACTGAGGCCAAAAATGCGTATCCCAAAAGCAAAAGTATCCAGACCTCATAGTCTAATGCAAAAGGAAGCTGGGTGCCGAGATAGACAAAATAGTACATCAATACCACTCCAATAACCGTCAGGATAAGAAATGGAATCGTCTTTTGCCCAACTCTTCTGTTGACTATGCCAAAGGCAACAGCCAAGCCAATAAAGAAAATCGATGCCGAAGCGACCCCTGGATTGGCTACAAAGGTTTTAGCGATGATATCTGAGAATACGCCGATTACAAGAATTAAGGTGGAGAAGGAAAAAAGGACGAACAGCTGCTTTCCTTTGGGTCCGATTTGATTTCGGATAATGACCCCAATGGACTTTCCCTCCGTCCTCAGAGATGCGGCCATACTGCCCAAGTCATGCACTGCTCCGAAGAAAATACCTCCGACCAAAATCCAGATGACAGCGGGTATCCAGCCAAAAGTAACGGCGATAATTGGTCCTACAATTGGCCCTGCCCCTGCGATGGAAGCAAAATGATGGCCCAAAACCACGATGGGTTTGCTCGGTTCGTAGTCCACTCCATCCCTCAGTGTATGCGAAGGGGCTTTTCGGCTGTCGCTCAGACCAAATTTGTTGTAAACAAACCGACCGTAAAAGCGGTAGGCGAGGATCAAAATGACAGCAGAAATTAGAAGGAGCAGGGATAAGCTCATGGTTATTTGGATAAGTGGAGTGGAGACAGGGTCAAAATTCTGTTGATCCGAATACCTTCAAAATAATGTAAAATTAACGTCTTGAAAAAGTCATTTTACAGAAGGGATTCTCTTCCGGTCCGATGCCTTCTCTGGATTTTAATTTTAATTAACGGAGATAAGGTCTAAATTTGTAGCCTTTGACTCGTCAAAAAACAACCTAATATACCCTTATGGCTTGGTTTAAAAGAACTGATAAAGGCATTAAAACCTCTACTGCTGAGAAAAAAGATGCGCCCGACGGACTTTGGTTTAAGACTCCAAACGGAAATATTATCCATACCCGGGAGCTGAAAAACAATTCCTTTGTATGTCCGGACGATGATTTTCATGTGAAAATCGGCTCCAAGGAATATTTTGAAATCATTTTCGACCAAAACAAATTCACCGAGCTGGACAAGGACATGAGGTCCGGTGACCCGCTTAAATTCTCCGATACCAAGCCTTATTCCTCCCGTATCAAAGCAACGATAGAGAAGACCGAGCTCAATGATGCGGTCCGTACAGCCTATGGAAAAATGAACGGATTGGATATCGTGGTAGCCTGTATGGACTTTTCTTTTATCGGAGGCTCTATGGGTTCTGTGGTAGGAGAAAAGATTGCCCGTGCCATTGATCACTCATTGAAGCACAAGGCTCCGTTTTTGATGATCTCCAAGTCAGGGGGCGCTAGAATGATGGAGGCAGGCTTTTCGCTCATGCAAATGGCCAAGACTTCAGCCAAATTAGCGCTCTTGGATCAGGCAGCCATTCCTTACATTTCCCTTTTGACTGACCCTACTACAGGTGGTGTTACGGCTTCCTATGCCATGTTGGGAGATTTCAATATTGCCGAGCCTGAGGCTTTGATCGGATTTGCAGGCCCGAGGGTTATCCGGGAGACAATTGGGAAAGATCTTCCCAAAGGTTTCCAAAGTTCTGAGTTTGTTTTGGAACACGGATTTCTTGATTTCATCATCGATAGAAGGCAGTTGAAATCAAGACTCACCACTTTGCTAAACCTCTTGAACAATTAATCAGTTACTTGAGTAAAAAGGATCTGAAACACAAGTCAAATTTGCCTGCATTTTTGGCCTGTTTTTCTGATTAATAAATATATTTGTGCACCCAAAAAAGGGGCTATTCCTAGGAAAAAGTAAAACAAAAATTTCATGGGTTCTGTAATTATTACATCCATAGTAGCATTTACTGTTATCATTCTGCTGCTGGTACTTATCCTGCTTTTTGCCCAGTCCAAGCTGGTCAATACAGGTGATGTCAAAATCGTCATCAATGGTGATGAGAAAAATCCTGTCGTGACTTCCGCAGGTACTACCCTTCTTTCCACCTTGGGTAATCAAAAAATCTTCCTTCCATCTGCGTGTGGGGGTGGCGGTACTTGCGCTATGTGCAAGTGCGTGGTAGAAGAAGGTGGGGGTGATGTATTGCCTACTGAAGTGGGTCACCTGAGCCGTGCCGAGCAGCAAGGAAAGGTTCGATTGGCATGTCAGGTCAAAGTAAAGCAAGACATGAAGATCCGAGTACCGGAAGAAATCTTCGGTATCAAGAAGTGGGAATGTGAAGTAGTTTCCAATTACAACGTTTCTACTTTCATCAAAGAATTTAAAGTGAAATTGCCGGAAGGCGAAACGCTTGATTTTGAATCAGGAGGATATATCCAGATTGACGTTCCCGCCATCACGGTTAATTTCAAAGACATCGACATCACTCCTCACCCTGAATTGGGTCACCCAAATGATGTCTACAAGAGTGATTGGGATAAATTCGGTCTTTGGAGCTTGGTTATGAAAAATGATGAGCCTCTCTTCAGAGCCTATTCCATGGCCAATCACCCTGCCGAAGGAAATATCATCATGCTGACCATCCGTATTGCTACCCCACCTTGGGATAGAGCAAACAATAGATGGATGGATGTGAATCCTGGAGTTTGTTCCTCTTATGTATTCTCCAGAAAGCCCGGCGACAAGGTGACTATCTCTGGACCTTATGGTGAATTCCACATCAATCCAACCGAAAGAGAGATGATCTACATCGGTGGTGGTGCAGGTATGGCTCCGTTAAGATCTCATATCTTCCACCTTTTCCATACTGAAAAGACCGGAAGAAAAGTGTCCTACTGGTATGGAGGTAGATCCAAGAAGGAACTCTTCTATGTACCTCATTTCCGGGATATCGAGAAAGACTTCCCTAACTTCCAGTTCCATATCGGTCTTTCCGAACCGCTTCCTGAAGATAACTGGAAGGTGAAAAAGTCCTTGGATGGAGAAGGTGATGGTTATATCGGATTTATCCACCAAGTATTGTACGACAACTACTTGAAGAATCATCCAGAGCCAGATGAGGTAGAGTATTACCTCTGTGGTCCTCCTTTGATGAATGCTGCGGTACTCAAATTATTAGATGACTTGGGTATCCCTAAAGAGAATATCAGATTCGATGATTTCGGAGGATAAGCAAAAAATAAAATCCCGCTCAGGCGGGATTTTTTAGTTTAGTACCATTTTTGTTTACTTTGATTTCAGATCACCGATACATGAATATTCACTCTTTTTTTGAACCCGTCGCTGAGTACCTTCTGGAGAAAAGCTATTCTGAAAATTCCTTTTTCCATCAAATCCACATCCATGGTGAGAAATTTCCCGATTTGAAGGGGATTCAGATTGCCTTTGTTGGATTAAAGGAAAGCCGTGGAACGGCAAAAGCCGAAAGTGTTTCAAGGGGAAGCACAGAAATCCGGGAGAAATTGTATGAACTCAAAAAAGGAATGGCCCCTTACCGAATGGCGGATTTGGGGGATATTATTTCGGGGGAAACCTTGAATGATACCTACCAGGCTGTTCGGCAGGTGGGAGAATACCTGATGAAGCAGCAGATCCTTCCCGTTTTCTTTGGCGGGACTCATGACTTGGATTTTGGGCAGTATTTGGCTTACCAAAAATTGAAAAAGCTGGTCAACCTAGTCACCGTAGACGCCAAAGTGGATATGGAAGAGCAAGGACCAGAAGATACGCGCCATACTCAGGAGATTGTGCTACATCAGCCTAATTTTCTTTTTTCTTACTCTCACTTGGCGTATCAAAGCTTCTTGGTTGACCCTACGCTGATCAATGTCATGGAGAAGTTGTATTTTGACCATGTACGCTTGGGGCAGTTGAGAGATGGGTTCAAAGAAGTGGAACCCTTGGTTCGGGATGCGGATTTGTTAAGCTTTGATCTCAGTGCCATCCAGTCGGCAGATGCTCCCGGGGCAGTTGATGCCCAGCCTTTTGGTCTCTCAGGAGAAGAAGCCTGTCAGATTTGTTGGTTTGCCGGGACTAATGAGAAACTGAGCTCTTTTGGGCTTTTTGGCTACGATCCTTACTTTGACGATGCTGCGAATAAGACAGCTAAGGTAGCAGCTGTGATGATCTGGTATTTTGTGGAAGGGTTTTACAATCGCAAGGACAGTCTTTCTTTCAAAAGCACGGATTACATCAAGTACACCGTCTCTTTGGACACCAAGCCCAATACCCTCGTTTTCTATAAAAGTAAAAAAAGCGGGAAATGGTGGATGGAAATTCCCCAAAATGAAATCCAGCGATTTGACCGGGTAAGTACGGTCCCTTGCAGCTATTCCGACTACCAAATCGCCCAAAAAGGGGAGGTGCCGGAGCGCTGGATCAATGCCCAAGTGAAGTTTTTCTGATGAAAAATTTCACCAAACAACAGCTTGCTCTGAGAAATGGGCAGGATAAACCCGAGATTTGGGTGGCCTTCCGAGGAGTGATTTACGATGTGAGCTCTTCCAGGCTTTGGGCTAGAGGAAAACATTACGAACATTGGGCAGGGCAGGATTTGACTGAGGAGCTAAGGGATGCCCCACATACTGAAAAAGTTTTTGAAAAATTTCAGGCCATAGGTCTTCTCATATGATACTGATAGCAGATAGCGGTTCCAGTAAAACGGACTGGAGAATCATCCATAAGGATGGTAAGATAAGTCAACATCGTGGAGTGGGTTTTAATCCCTACTACATGACCTCTGAGGAAATGGCCCTTCAGTTGAGAGAGGATTTTCTCGTCAATGCTGTGGATGAGATCGGGCAAGTGTTTTTTTATGGAGCGGGCTGTTCTGCTCCGGATAGAAAGGAAGAAGTAAAGCAAGCCTTATTATCCCTTTTTCCCAGTGCTGAAATAGCAATAGATCATGATTTGTCTGCGGCGGCGAGAGCAACTTGCGGACACAAACCAGGGATTGCCTGTATTCTGGGCACGGGCTCCAACAGCTGTGATTATGACGGGAAAGAGATCATTGATACCCGGCCTGCGGCAGGTTATATTTTGGGAGACGAAGGTGGAGGTGCTTTCATCGGAAAAAGGTTCCTCATCGATTTTATCCATGAAGAAATGCCCCAAAATATTAGAGAAGCGGCGATAGAGCGGTTTCACTTTTCTCAAAACATCATTCAGGATCATGTATATCGTCAGCCTTTTCCCAGTCGGTATATGGCCAGTTTCTGCAAATTCATTTCAGAGCATAAGTCGGACCCTTATTGCTATGGCCTATTTTATTCTTCCTTTATGGCATTCTTTGACAAGCATGTCTGCAAATACAAGGATTACCAAAATAAACCGGTCAACTTTGTAGGGTCTATCGCCTACTACAATGGGGATATCCTAAGAAAAGCCGCACTAGATCGCGGCATCCAAGCCTCCATAATTATCGAAAATCCAATCGCAGGCTTAACCCTGTACCATCAAGAACTCCTATGAAAGTCACTGAAAGCAATTCTCTATACGACAACCTGGAAAAAATGGAGGTCGCACAACTTCTCCTGTCTATCAATGAAGAGGACCATAAAGTGGCCCCTGCAGTCAAGGAGAAGATTCCTGCCATTGCAGCCTTGGTTGAGCAGATTGTGCCAAGGATGCAGGAAGGCGGGCGGCTATTTTACATAGGAGCGGGAACAAGCGGTAGACTGGGTATTTTGGATGCTTCCGAGTGTCCTCCTACCTATGGAGTGCCTCACGATTGGGTGATTGGGCTCATCGCAGGAGGAGATGCCGCCATTCGAAAGGCTGTAGAGAATGCAGAAGATGATCCAGAGCAGGCCTGGAAAGATATTCTAGATTATGGGTTTTCTGAACTGGATACTGTGATAGGAATTGCTGCTTCGGGCACCACTCCTTATGTGATTGGAGGAGTAAAACAGGCAAGAGAAAAGGGCTTGCTTACCGGCTGCATTACCTGCAATCCGGATTCTCCGCTCTCTCAGGCAGTGGAGTACCCTATTGAGGTAGTGGTAGGGCCTGAATTTGTCACCGGAAGTACCCGGATGAAATCAGGAACTGCCCAAAAGTTGGTACTCAATATGATTTCTACTTCCGTCATGATCAAGCTGGGAAGAGTGAAAGGTAACAAGATGGTGGATATGCAGCTGTCCAATGCAAAACTGGTCGATAGAGGTACCAAAATGATCATGGAGGCAACGGGCGTGTCCTATGAAGTAGCTCAAGACCTTTTGCTTACGCATGGTTCGGTGAGAAATGCCACTGCCTTTTTCTATAAAAAGTAAGATATACGGAAAGATTGAATCAGGGTCTGCAAAATATCCGAATTAGCCGTATCTTTGCACCCTCATTAAATCACTGGATTTCAGTAATTTATTTCAAAAACCTAACTACAGCAGGGATGCTGCAAAACGATGAAAAAAAACAATCCTAGAAAACCATTTTTTAACTCAGACAATCAGGATTCTGATTCTTCCCAATTCAAGAAAAAGTCTGATTTTCCTTCCAAAAAGGCAGGAAAAGGGGAATTCCAGAAGAAATCATTTGACAAACCGGAAAGGAAGTTTGATTCCAAGTCGGATTTTGGAGACAAACCAAAAGGTCGATTTTTCAAAGGAGAAGAAAAGACCAGTGGCTTTAGCAGAGATGAAAAGAAGCCAAGCAGAGGGGGGAAGTTTTCCAAAGACTTTGACTTCGAAGAGAAAAAGCAGTCTTTCAAAAAGCCCTTTTCCCCAAAGTCAGACCGTCCAAAGCGAGAGGACTTTTCAGGCAAAAAGATTGAAAAGCGAAATGAAGAGTCTGATAAGCCCTTTCGTAAGAACTTCTCCCAAGAAGGTACTGAAAGAAAAGTCTACAAAGGAAGAGGAAAAGATGAAAAGCCAAGATTTGAGATTCAAAAAAGGGAAAGCTTCTCTGAAAGGAGCGAAGTAAAAAGAGGCTTTGGCAAAAACCGAGTGCGAAAGCAGGAATTGAATCCGGAAAGACCAGACTATAACTTCAGCGATATCCCGGGCAAAAAAGCTCAGGATGGGGGTGAAGATGGGCAAATCCGATTGAATAAATACATCTCCAATTCGGGTATTTGTAGCCGTAGAGAAGCGGATGAACTGATTACCAAAGGCATGGTGACGGTGAATGGAGAAGTGGTGACCGAACTGGGTCGAAAGGTGAAGAAGACGGACCGGGTGATTTTCCAGGGAAAGCGGATCAATCCCGAAAAGCCGGTTTATGTGTTGCTGAATAAGCCCAAGGATTTCATTACCACGACCAATGACCCTATGGAAAGAAAAACGGTCATGAACCTGGTAGCCAATGCCTGTGAGGAGCGGATCTTCCCTGTCGGTCGCTTGGATCGTAATACTACCGGTCTTCTTTTATTTACCAACGATGGAGAATTAGCAGCCAAGCTTTCCCATCCTTCCAATCAGATCAAGAAGATTTATCAAGTTACCTTGGACAAGCCTCTTACTCACAAGGATGAGGAGCAGATTTTGGAAGGCTTGACCTTGGAGGATGGAGACGTGAAAGTGGATGATATGCAAGTCCTGTCCAAAGATCGGACGATTCTCGGTTTGGAGATTCATATTGGCCGAAACCGTATTGTACGCAGGCTGTTTGCCCATTTGGGCTATGAGGTGACTGCTTTGGATAGGGTTATGTTTGCAGGGTTGGATAAAAAAGACTTGAAGCGCGGAAATTACCGATTTCTTACCGAGAAGGAAGTCATTCGACTGAAGTACTATCTATAAAGTAAAAAGCTCCGAGAGGGGCTTTTTTTATACCCTAGCAAAATCCTTTGAGCTGCTGAACCAATTCTCTTTTGGTCAGGATTCCAGCTTTTCTCCAGAGGATTTTCCCCCGCTTAAACAATATATAATGGGGAATAGAGCGGATGGCAAACTGCTGACTGAGTTGGGGATGCTTGTCCACATTGATTTTGAAAAGTTTGATTTTCCCTCCCAACTCGGCCAAGGCTTCTTCCAATGCCGGATTCATCGTCTGACAGGGGCCGCACCAATCCGCATAAAAATCCACCAAAACCGCGTCCTGACTTTGAGAGATGATATCTTTTGGATTTTTCTTGGGCATACTTTAGACAGTAAAATCAAGACTTAAGATACAAGACAATACACTTAAAAGTTATGGATGAAATAAAAAAGGCAGCTTTTCGAGAAAAGCTGCCTTTTGATTTAAATCCTTTTTCTGGAATTAGTTTCCGCTAGGAGCGGCACCTGCAGGTCTTTGAGGCATCTGAAGGCCCAATTTGGCCAATACCAACTCAGTGAATTTGTCTTCTTCTTTGGTGTAGAGAAGGATTGGAGATTGTCCGGCAGTCTCAGCAAAGATATGCGTATAGTTGTTTTCTGCAGCTACAGCATTGATGGCATTGATGACTTTGGTCTGTACCGGCTCCAAAAGCTCCTGAAGCTTTCTCTGATAGGATACCTGAGCATCTTGCTCATATTTCTGAAGATCCTGCTGTAACTTGGTCAGTTCAGCTTCTTTAGCGCCACGGGCATCTTCGGTCATGGTTGGAGCAGCTTGCTGGTAAGCTTGTACCTGACGCTGGAAGTCATTGGCTTTAGTTTGGATATTGGTCTGAAGCTGAGTTTGGTAATCTTGGATGTCAGCTCCAATTTGCTCCATTTCCGGCATCAAATCCATGATGAATTCCACGCTGGTGTAACCAATCTTTACCTCTTGGGCCTGGGCCGCAAATCCCATGAATAGCAAGGCTACTGCAGATAGGATGACTTTTACTTTCATATTGTTCTGATTTGTTTTTGTACTTGTCTTTTATTCAAATGGGAAGTAGGCAATTTTTTGAAAGGCCCTAACCCTTTTTTACTCATTAATTTTCATCAATTCCCAACTCTTCCAGGACAAATTCTGAATAATCATGTCTTGGGTCAGAGTAAATGATCGCGGAAGGTCCGGCAGCCTTATCGAAGAGCACAGCCAGATTGTTTTTTCTTGAGACCCTTTCGATCGCATCGTAGATTTTAGACTGAAGGGGCTGAAGCAATTCTGCCTGTTTCTGATAATAGACTCCGTTGATTCCGAAGATTCTGCTGTTGTATTCCTGCGAGGTCTTTTCCTTCGCCTTGATGTCTGACATTCGCTGCTGATACATCTCTTCAGTGAGCAGTACCTCCTCAGCTTTTAGCTGAGTGTACATTTCCTTGATCTCTTGATCCAAACTTTGTGCCTCCTTTTTCCAGTCGTTACTCAGCTTGGTGAGTTCATCCTGGATGACTTTGTAGTCCGGATGCTTGTTTAGGATAAATTCGGAATCGATGTATCCAAACTTTTGTGCCTTTAACTGGCTGCCAAAGAGCACAAAGAGCAGCAAAAGTACAATTTTCGGTGAGTTATTCATTTCTTCTGGAGTAAAATCCGAGCCTTAGATTCTGTGAAAATCGCAATTTTATTTTAGCATATTTTAACTAACGCTCCGATACTTAGGAAGATTATCTGAACTGCTGTCCGATGGTAAAGTGGAATTGTGGTCCACTTGCTGTTCTCTGTCCAGGTATGGGGTCAAATCCATATCCCCAATCCACTCCCAACAGACCGAATGCCGGCATAAAGATTCGTGCACCTACGCCTGCAGACTTTTTCAGGTCATATGGATTAAAGTCCTTGTAATCTCCCCAGTTATTCCCTGCCTCAGCAAATCCCAAAAGGAAGATCGTGGCCGAAGGATTAGGAGAAACCAAGAAACGGATTTCCATTACGTACTTATTGTAGACCACCCCACCGTAAGGGTCAGGATTTGCAGTACCTCTGGTATCTCTACCCGGAGTGATACTTTGGTTTTCATAGCCTCTCAATCCGATGATTTCCTGACCTAGGGCAAAGTTATTGAAGGTCATGCCATCTCCACCCATCACGAATCTCTCCAACGGAATGATGCCGATTTTATCCCCATAGGAACCCAAGAAGCCCATGTGAGCTCTTGCACTTGCCACCCACTTGCTCGATCCGAAAATCGGTGTGTAGAAAGAGGCATCAAACATCCACTTATGATACTCCAGCCATGCATATTTTTCCTGGTCAGGAGATTCAGAGGTGATGTTGTCATTCAGGGTAGCATAAGGAGGGGTAATGTTGATTCCCAAAATGATATTTGATCCCAGTCTTGGATAGATATTGTTATCGACATTGTTTCTCGCTATGGTGGTATTGAATGTCACACTCTTGGAAGTACCTGTAGGATAACTTAGACCAAAGGAGGTTCCAAACTGGTTGAATTCATAGTTTTGGAACTGAAGCGAATTACTGATACTGAAGTAATCATCAGGCCAAGTGACTCGTTTTGCCAAGCCCACCGTTACCCCTGTGATTTTGAAGAATCCAAGATCATCATTGACCCCTGGGTTTTGACTGAAGAAATCGACCTGTCTCTGGACAGAGTGATTAAAGGAGAAGCTTAAGGCATTCGCCTTTTTCCCTCCAAACCAAGGTTCGGTCAAGGAAATGGAGTAGTTCTGGAAAGTACGCCCGTTGGCTTGGACTCTCAGGGAAAGCTTTTGTCCATCTCCTACCGGAAGTGGATCCCACTTATCGAAGTTGCCGATGTTTCGGATAGAGAAGTTGTTGAAAGAAAGCCCGACTGTACCTACGAAGCCATAGAATCCACCCCAACCACCGGAAAGTTCGATTTGGTCATTGGGTCGCTCTTCCAGCTCGAAGGTGATATCCACGGTAGCATTCTCAAAGTTTGGCCGGAGATCCGGATTGATTTTTTCCGGATCGAAATAGCCCAAAGTGGAAAGTTCCCGAATCGTCCTTACCAAAAGGCTTCGGTTAAACTTCTGCCCGGGAAGGATACGGATTTCCCGCATCACCACATGGTCAGAAGTTCTTTCATTTCCTTTGATATTGACGCTATTTACTGTCACTTGAGGGCCTTCAAAGATCCGCATTTCCAGATCAATGGAATCTCCGGTTACATTGACTTCTACAGGCTCGATATTGAAGAAGAGATATCCGTCGTCTTGATAGAGGGAACTGACGTCATCTCCCTTCTGAGGGTCGTAGTTGAGTCGTTTTTGGAGTTTTTCCTTGTCGTAGACATCCCCTTTTTGGATTCCCAGTTTTGCCAGGAGGACGGTGCTAGGGTGGATGTAGTTACCGGTAAAGGTGATGTTTCGGTAGAAGTACTTTCTTCCTTCTTCTACATTCAGATCGATATTGATTTTGTCATCAGAAAAATTGTAGACTGAGTCTGCGATGATTTTGGCATCACGAAAGCCTCGGCTGTTGTAGAAATTGATGACGTTGTCTTTATCGTTTCGGTATTCCTTGGGAATGTATTTGGACCCGTTGAGGAAGTTGAGTTTAAAATTCTTGTGAATGTAGGAGGTGAAATCCTCTTTTGTAGCTGGTTCGGTATAGAGGAGCGAGTTTTTCGCACTTTCCAAATTGGCATCAGTGAGTCTGGAATAAGCATCTTTGAAGATAGATACCCTCGCATATTCCTTGGTTTTTTTCATTTTACCCTTCAGGGCTCGATCAGCGATTTCATCATTTCCGTAGAATTGGATTTCGTTGATTTTGACCTTGGAGTTGATATTGATATCAAATCGGAGTTTGACACTGTTAGGTAAAGTGGTATCCCGGTCCTGATAGATTTTCACATCGGTATTGAGGTACCCTTTGTCCAGGTAGTATTTTTCAATGTTTCTTTTGGCGGTGTTCAAAACATCATCCCGTACTACCCGACCTCGGATATTGACTTTGTCCCGAAGTTCACTCTCTTGGGTTTTGTTGATTCCTTCAAATTCTACTCTGGAAAAACGAGGCCTTTCTGTCAGGTCCAATAAAAGGTAAATGTCCTCTCCTTCAATTTTGGTTACGAGGATTTTTACGTCTCCGATGATTCCTTGTCCCCAGAGTTTCTTGAGGGCATTGGAAATAGCATCACCCGGAACGTCTATTCTGTCATCGACTTTCAATCCGGAAAGAGAAATGATAGCGACCTCATCCAGTGTAGTCAGACCTACTGCTTTGATTTCTGCTATGCGAAATTTTTGGGGCTTGGCATAGTTCAGTTCCAGGATGTTGACAGCCCGTGGAGAGGTGTACCGGCTTTGCCCCAAGCGGATTTGTGCCATGGCCGAGACAGACCAGATCAAACAACAAAGAATAATTAAACCTCTTTTCATCAACAACTTATGGTTTTACTTGCTCACCGGTTTTGCCAAACCTACGTTCACGTTTCTGATAATCTTTCACTGCGGCATAAAGGTGTTCCATCCTGAAATCCGGCCATAAAACAGGAGTGAAATACAACTCTGTATAGGCTAGTTGCCAAAGGAGGAAGTTGCTGATTCTGTATTCGCCGCTCGTTCTGATCATCAGTTCCGGGTCGGGAATGCCAGCTGTGTCGAGATTTCCCGCCACAATCTCCTGAGTGATTTCCTCAGGTTTCAGCTCACCAGTTGAGATTTTTTGAGCAATGCGCCTGACGGCTTGGGTGAGTTCCCACTGTCCGCTGTAGCTTAGGGCTAAGATGACTGTCAGTCCGGTATTACCGGAAGTCAGTTCTTTAGCCTCCATGAGCTTATCGTAAGCAGACTTGGGTAGACTATGGATATCTCCGATTGCCTCCAGTCTGATGTTGTTTTTCATCATCAGGGAGATCTCGTCGATAATGGTTTTAACCAAAAGCTCCATCAGAGCTCTTACTTCATCTTGGGGTCTTGACCAGTTTTCGGTGGAGAAGGAAAACAGGGTAAGGTATTTTACTCCTAGATTGTCCGCACCTTCGATTGCATCTTTCACGGCCTGAATGGCGTGCCGGTGTCCGAAAATTCTCATGGCGCCTTTCTTCTTGGCCCATCGGCCATTTCCGTCCATGATGATCGCAATATGTCGGGGGATATTAGTGAGGTCTAACTGTTCCTTCATTCCAATGCCTTGGGTACCTACTTTTTTGGAGGTACAAAAATGCTATTTCTTTTTTAATTATCAGCCCTTTGGTCCATTAATTAATACGCATAGCACTTGACATTGGCAAAGGTGTAGGATACAGTGAGTCCCAAGAAATAGTACCAATCCTTGGTATTGGGATTTCCAAAATTGATGATCTGAGTTGGGGTAGTTCCTATATTGGGATCTACTTCCGAGTTTAGGAAAACCCCGGCTTTAGAATCAATTTTATCCAAATAGTCCGTGAAAGTCGGCCTAAATCCGAGCTCTCCCGCCAATGTCCATCGGTCATTTAGCCTATATTTCACTCCTCCGCCAAATGGAATCACAGGGGAGGTGAGTTGATAATAATCAGCTGGAGTAAATCGCTCCGCACTATACCGACCCTTCATGGTAAAATAGGAAAACCCAATCCCAAAAAAGGCATAAGGCGACCAGCGGAACTCCGAGTCATTGCGCAGGAAATCCAGGAAATTGAACTCCATCACCGCAGAAGCCTCAATCACTCCTCCTCTGAATCGGGCATCTCTGCTTTTTGCTACCAAATCCAAAGGGGCGATTTCATCGTCTGCATGGAGAATAGCCGTACTCAAGGATACCCTCAATGTCCACACATTGTCAAAATTTCTCTTGCCAAACAACGTACCTTGAAAGCCACTTTGGCCCAGATCAACTTTTCGAATGATATCCCCTGAGTAGGTAGCGCCACCTATTCCTCCTCCTATTTCGTATTTCTGAGCCTTTGACTCGGAAATATTCCCTGCTAAGCCGATGAATAGAATGACTAAATATCTGAAAATCTTAAAATTGACCTTTTTCAAGACGATGCAAGTTAGAAAGGACTTAACGTTTAAAAAACGCAGATAAGTATTTAACGGGTTAATTAATGTTAAGCTCAATGGCCTCAAAGTTTCAGTTTCTCATATCAAATCCCCAATTCAACTTCTGCCGCAGTGTATCAAAGAAATGGTAATGAGGAAGTTTTACCAAATTTGCAGAAAAGTTCTCTTTTTTCACGCTCAGCTTGATGTCTGATGAAATAGATGTAGATCTTGAATCCAAAGAGATCATGAATTTATCGGTTCTCCCTTCGATTTCAAAGCTGATTTCCGAATCATCCGAGACGATGATAGGACGGACATTCAGGTTGTGAGGACTCACAGGAGTGATCACAAAGCTTTTTGCCCCAGGGGTAATCAATGGGCCACCACAGCTCAAAGAATATCCTGTCGAGCCGGTAGGCGTGGACACAATCAGGCCATCTGCCCAATAGGAATTGAGATATTTGCCGTCAATGTAGGTGTGTACAGTGATCATGGAGGAGGTATCCCGCTTGTGAATGGTGAATTCATTCAGTGCAAAATGGATCCCATTGAAGAATTTTCTGTTGCTCTGAAGGCTAAGCAAAACCCTGGATTCCAATTGGAAATTATTTTCAGCCAAATAGCCTACTGCTTCCCGAATCTGATCTGTGGATACTGTGGCCAGGAAACCCAGCCTCCCCGTATTCAGACCCAGGATGGGGATTTCATGCTTTCCCACCACGCAGACGGTGTCCAAAAGTGTTCCGTCTCCTCCAATCGAAATAAAGAAATCCATGGAGGCGATTTCCTCCTGAGTTTCCAAAACCCAATAACTCAGCCGTTGATTGCCATTCATCTTCATCAGCCGATCAAAGGTCTCCGTCACGAAAATCTCAAACTCATGTTTGATCAGTTGATCAAAGAGCAATTCGACGTCGGAGAAATACTCGGCCTTCAATGCGAGGCCATGCAGGGCGATTTTCATGTGATTATTGGAGTTCTTTAGCAGGTCACATGGAATCTTGATTGACCGATAAAGATTGGGATTACGGCCAATAGCTCGATTTCACAGATCAAATATCTAAAAATCTCAGCAAGTTGCCGATTCGGTCTTCATCGGCACTGATTCCGGTTTCTTCCTGAAAATGATCAATTACCCGATAACCGAACCTTTCCAGGGTTGCTTTTACGTGCTTGAGGTCCGGTTTATCCATTTTCAGGGTCAGCTTGATCTTGTTTTCATCCAGTGGGTCAGAGGTGATGAAGGAGCTCAGCACTTTGGTATTTTCGGATTCGATTAGTCTTGATATTTCTGAAAGATGATAGTCAGACATATCCATGGAGAGGATCAGAACTCCGCCTTGGGACTTGATGGAAAGGCTATCTGCGAAGGCAGCGATTGCATCCTCCATGGTGATTACTCCGAGATAGGTGTTTTCCCGGTCTAGAACTGCCACCAAATTGGAATGCTCGTCTGCAGATACTCGCAAAACATCGTAAATATGCTTGTCTGAATACACCCAACAAGCGCCTGAGACCACCTCAATTTTGCTGATCAGGATATCAGGATCATTGACTTCAAAAATGATTTCATCGCTTACAAAACCCAAAAATTTACCCTCATCCACTACCGGAAGCGCGTCAGTACGAATTTCCTCCATCCAGTTCAAAGCCATGCCGGCCCGATCTGAAAGTTTCAGCGGTGGAATGAGACTGTTGATAAATTCGTAGGCTTGCATGAGAGAAAGTTAAGAATTGAATTCAGAAGTAAAAACGTCCGAGGAGAGATTTCTGTTCAATTCTCCGGACTAATTGGGGCTTAGGCAAGAAAATAGTTGGCCAGAATACCCAAAATCACCCCGCCAAGGATAATGACAGGAGAAGAGATCTTCGAAAACTGCAAAAGGCCATAAGTTGCCAAAATGAAAAAGATATTTATCCCATTGGCTTCCAAAGGCTCGAAAAGGAGATAAGCTGCTGCAATGAGCATCCCGCAGGAGACGGCATTGACTCCTTCCAGAGCGGCCCTTACCGGACGATATAATTTCAATTGATCCCAAAAACGGATCACAAAGAAGATGAGAAAAATCCCAGGCAGAAAAATCCCTGCAGCAGCCACCAAGCCTCCCATTAGAAAGCCAAAAGTTCCAAACTCCCGCATGGAAAGGGCACCGATATAGGAAGAAATGGCAAAAGTCGGCCCGGGTACCCCTTGGGAGATAGCATAGCCGGTCAGAAATTCCTCCGAGCTCAAAAACTGCTTGAAATCCACAAATTCGGTGTATAGATAGGGAACCAAAACCTGCCCTCCTCCGAAAATCAGGCTGCCGTTTCGGTAGAAATTTTCGAAAAGCAGCAAAGGTTGCCATTTGGTGATGGCACCGGCTACCGCAGCCAAAATCAAGACCCCTCCCCAAAGATAAAAGTTGGCCCACTTGACGGAGAAGGATTTATCCTCCTCGGATTTGGGCTGGCTTTTGTATTTAATCGAAGTGCTTAATCCCCCAAGCACCAGCATGATGGGAAAAATGTATGGAGAACTGTAAAAGAAGGCGACAAATGCTGAAATCAGCATCAGAATCATCGCCTCCGTACTTTTGACCATTTTGCTGATCGTTTTTTGCGCAGCAAAAATGATAAAGCCAATAGCCATGGGCTGAATAAATCTGGCAAAATTCAAGGCTCCGGGCGTATTCTCCTGAAGAAAATTGATCAGGAGAGCAGCTGAAGTCATGATCAAAGTGGCCGGAAGTATCCAGACTAGCAAGGCCAAATAGGCCAAATTAGGTCCGCCTACGCGGAAACCAATCGCAGAAACCAGTTGAGTGGAAGAAGGGCCCGGGAGCATGTTGCACAAGGCATTGAGTTCCCAAAGTTCCTCCTCGGAGATATAGCCTCGGGATTTGACCATACGCTCAAGTAGCATGGCCAAAAAAGCCTGAGGCCCTCCAAAGGAAGTCAGGGACAGGATCAGAATGTCCTTGAGGAATACAAGATATCGGACCCTTCGTACCGACATCTTATTTTCTGAGACCCAGCTCTCTTAGTCTTTCTTCCAAAAACTCACCGGCCGTAGCATCAGCAAACTGCTTGGGATTGGCTTCATCGATACAGCTTTCCAGACAGGTCAGGTCCATTTCAGATCGGGGATGCATGAAAAACGGAATGGAGTACCGGCTGGTATTCATCTTGTCCCGTGGTGGATTGACTACCCGGTGGATGGTGGATTTCAGTTTTTTATTGGTCAATCGCTCCAGCATATCGCCTACGTTGACCACCAGCTGATCGGGTAGGGCGGTGATGGGAATCCATTTTCCGTCTTTTCTCAATACCTGCAATCCATCCGCGCTCGCGCCCATCAGAAGGGTAATCAGGTTGATGTCCCCATGCTCAGCTGCTCTGACAGCGTCTGCAGGCACTTCGTCGGGATTCTCGATAGGGAAATAGTGGATTTGCCTCAGGATGGAATTGCCATAAGCTACTTTATCCTCAAAATAGTCTTCAGGAAGCTCCAAATTTAGCGCAATCGCCTTCAACATTTCCTTACCTGCATTTTCCAAGGTTCTGAAGGCTTCCAGTGCATCCTGCTTGAACTGAGGGATTTCCTTGGGCCAAAGGTTGGCCGGATACTCTCCTTTCACAGGATCTGCATCTGGAATGGCTTCCAATTCTTGTCCCACATGGTAGAATTCTTTCAAGTCACCGGTATTTCTTCCTTTGGCATGTTCCTTTCCTTTTCCGGTATAGCCTCTTTGATAGCCTATTTCCGGCTTTTGGTATTGGGTCTTTACCTCATCCGGTAGGGCAAAGAAATCTTTGATGGATTGATAAAGCCGATCTTGAAGATCTTGGGATAGGCCATGATTTTTGATGGCTACAAAGCCAATATTTTGGTAAGCTTCTCCCAGCTTTTTTACAAAATTCATTTTTTGCTCGGGAGTACCTGAGGTAAAATGAGCAAGGTCTAAGCTTGGGATCTCGTCGAAAAGGATTTCCATTGTGGAATTGGGTTTAATTGGGGTTCAACTAGAATTGTCCAAAAATAAATATCTTTAGACTCAATACTTACTCTTTGTATGAACAAATTCCCTGTATTCCTCCTGCTTTTGGTCTTGGGTTGGTTTTCCTGCAATCCTGAGAAAAGAAGAATCAATGAAAAAGTAATCGTAGCAGCGCAGGATTCAGTTCAGCAGGTCGAGGCGACCTCTCCGGTGACCTTCTTTCAGCTGGAGGACTCCTCGGCTTTTCCTGACGCTATTTTGGAGCTTTACACCCCTTTAGGAAATCAGGTTTTTAGGCCGGGCAAAGTTCCTTTTGAGTTTAATGTAAAGAACTTCCCCATTTACGAGGCCGAAATCCGATCCCCGAGACTTTTCAATATCATCAATGGAGGAGATCCGGTAGGGCATTTGTCTCCTATTTTCCAAAAGGAACTCGCCGAAGGGACTTACCGGGTAGTGGGATACTTGGTGGATGAGCAAGGTTTAGCCTTAAAAAGCTTTGGAAATTACGTGGACAGGGATTTTTTGGTCGGGGAATCGCGACCTTTTCCCTATTCAGCCGAACCCTATTTGGCCTTGAACTTCCCCCGGAATGCTCAAATTGTAGCTGCAGGTGATGATTTGATCATTGATTTCCTTGTATTGGGAGGAGATATGAAACTTGATGGACTGATCGTCAATGTCGAAATCAATGATTGGCATTACGAAATTGATCACATGGCTCCGATTTTGGTCGAAAACCTTCCCATCGGAGACTATCAGGTCAGGGTCAAACTTCTCAGAAAGGAAGGAAAAGAACTCGAAGGGCCTTTCTCTTTCGTGACCAAGTCGGTCTTTGTTCGATAAGTCCTTATCTTTGCCGGCAGATTTAAACCTCCATTTTCATGCTTTTAGTGAATCAAATCCGGGAGAACTATGCTACTGTTCTTACCGGTTTGCAGAAAAGAAACATTTCCAATGCCCAAGAGCTTTTGGATCAGGCCATTGCTTTGGATGATCGGAGAAAGTCCAGCCAAACCGAAAGAGATCAGCTTCAGGCTGAAGCCAATGCGCTCTCCAAATCGATAGGACAGTTGATGAAAGAGGGGAAAAAAGAGGAAGCAGAAGCCGCCAAAGCAAAAACTGGCGAAATCAAATCCCAAATCAAAGGGCTGGAAGACGAAAACTCCCTAGCGGAAGAAAGTCTCAAAGCCTTGCTTTATACCATTCCCAATGTGCCTCATTCCAGTGTGCCTGCGGGAAAAAGTGCGGAGGACAACGAAATTGTATTGGAGCATGGAAGCATTCCTTCTCTGTTTGAGGGCAAGTTGCCGCATTGGGAACTGATCAAAAAGTATGACATCATTGACTTTGATCTGGGAGTGAAAATTACCGGGGCAGGTTTTCCTGTCTACAAAGGAAAAGGGGCCCGTTTGCAGCGGGCATTGATCAATTTTTTCCTGGATGAAGCCTTAAAAGCAGGTTTTGTGGAGGTGCAGCCTCCCATTCTGGTCAATGAAGATTCGGGATATGGTACAGGTCAGCTTCCGGACAAGGAGGGGCAGATGTATCATGCCACTGTAGACAACTTGTATCTGATTCCTACCGCCGAGGTTCCAATTACCAATTTGTATCGGGATGTGATTCTTTCTGAGGAAGAATTGCCCATTCGGAATGTGGGTTACACGCCTTGTTTCAGAAGAGAAGCGGGCAGTTGGGGAGCTCATGTGAGAGGGCTAAACAGACTTCATCAGTTTGACAAGGTGGAAATCGTTCAGATTACTCATCCTGATCACTCTTACCAAGCCTTGGAGGAAATGAGTGCTTATGTTCAGGGACTCTTGCAAAAATTGGAGCTTCCTTATCGGGTACTTCGGCTTTGTGGCGGAGACATGGGCTTTACCTCAGCTTTGACTTACGACATGGAAGTCTTCTCTGCCGCACAGGAAAGATGGCTGGAAGTAAGTTCGGTTTCCAACTTTGAGACCTATCAGACTAATCGTCTGAAATTGCGATTCAAAGGCGAAGACAAAAAGACCCAATTGGCTCATTCTCTCAATGGATCTGCCCTGGCCTTGCCAAGAATTGTGGCATCCATTCTGGAAAACAACCAAACACCGGAAGGCATTCTGATGCCGAAGGTTTTGATCCCTTACTTGGGATTTGATAAAATCTAAATCATATAGAGGCTGTCTCATAAATCGTTTCGATGTCAGCCTGAGCGGAGTCGAAGGCCATTTCCAGCTTTCCGGACGACATTTCCATTTCGAGACTCTCGTCTCTCAAGTGCTCAATGTGACAAACTTCACTTTTGAGACAGGCTCTTCTTTTCTATTCCAAAAATCATGAAAAAGCGATTGCTACTTATTTTGGTATTTCTACCTCTTTTTTCCTTTGCTCAATCCCAGGCTGAGGAGGAAAAAGCCATAGCCAATACCATTCAATTATATTTTGATGGGATGATGGAACGAGATGCCTCCAAACTGGAAGAAGCTTTTCTACCGGATGCACGACTGATCGGCTACAGAGGAGATCAGCTTTTTGTCACGCCTTTTGCGGAGTGGAAAGCAGGTACTTCCAAGGGAAGCCCAAGAAATCCTGAAGAGTACAGCAATGAGTTGAAAAATATCAAGATTGTCGGAGGAATGGCCTTGGCAGAGACAGAGCTCTTCTGGCCGGGAATCTATTATTATGACTACCTCACGCTACTAAAGGTGGAGGGAAAGTGGAAAATAGTCCACAAAAGCTGGTGGGAAAAGCCGCTGGAAAAGTAAGTCAGGCCAGGTTGAGGAGTTTTTGATGAATCTCCAATACCTGAGGAATCAGCAGTTTGTTTTCTGCATTTTTGATCACAAAGTCAGCCAATTCATTTTTCTTCTCATCCGGCATCTGCTGATCGATGATGCTGTTGATCTGTGCTTCAGAGCGATGTGGGTCTCTCATCAATACCCGGGCTACCCGGACTTTGAGGGGAGAGCTCACATTGATTAGTTTATCCAACTGGCTTGCTGAGCCTGTTTCGAATAGAAGAGCTGCTTCTTTGAGCACATAAGGGGTCTGTTGTTCCTTGGCCCAATTTTCAAAGTCCAGACCCACTGCCGGGTGGACCAAAGAATTGATTTTTTTAACCTTCTCAGGGTCTGAAAAGACTTGCTCTGCTAGATATTTTCTATTCAAGCCCCCTTCTTGGGTGTAAGCCTGCTGACCAAACTCCTCCCTAATTTTGGATTGGAGAACGTAGTCATGTTCCATGAGCCACTTTGCCCGATCATCCGCAGAATAAACAGGGATTCCCAACAGGTGAAAAATACGGCAAACCGTGGATTTGCCCGAACCGATCCCTCCTGTAATTCCTACTTTCAAAGCTTGCTTACTGTCCATATTTCAGGCGGATTTTCTCCGGTTCTACTTTGATTCCTTTGATGTACTTGGGTGAAGGGGAAACCTGAATGCTCAGGGTACTGTCGGATCGGTTTCTTTTGGAATAGTCCAAAACGGCTTCAAATTCCAGCTCTTTCAGCTCGTCCACAAAGCGTTCATCTACCAGATAGGTCATCACGGGAGTGATTTCTTCATCCTCGAGGGAAACTGTCCTCGGGAAGTTGATTTTTTTGACCTTAAGCCTTTTGTTGCCTTCCAAGAAATTGACTACTGAGAAAGAAACTTTGATTTCTGGGATTTCAAGCTCCACAAATTCCGCCAGGGATTTTTCCAAAGAAAGATCCACGATATCAGAAAAATCCTCATCGAGGTTTTTTTGGTCCAACTGAACAGGAAAATATCCTTCGAATAGCTCGATAACTGAGCTTGGCCCTTTGACCGTGATGGACTTGGGCTCAAAAGCTATATCTCCTTCAATAATGGCATTTTTTGCCAAGGTGTAGGAGGCTGAGTCCAGCTTGGGAATGAGAGAAATAGTTTCAATTCGATCAATCTGATAGGGGATGGAATCCTCCAAAAGGCCGATCAACTGGGTGGGAGTAAGAAACTCTCCAAGGGATCGTTTCAAGTCTGAAGTCAAAAGGAATTTTTTCTCAGCAGGATTGGCTAAAGGGATAGGATAGGGAGGCTCGTTCAGGTTAAAATATTTCCTCAACAGATCCCAACCATTTCCGGTAATCTGAATCTGAATGCTTTTTGGAAGAGGTTTTACTGGGTAAAACCGCTCGGTGTCGTACTCCCAGGCAATGGGATAATCGACAATAGTCGTGTAATTGTCCTTATTCAGGGCATTTAAAATCCAAAAAGTGGTAGCTGCAAGGATGCAGAGGACTACCACTTTTAGATTTGAGAGTTTTCGGGAAGAAATCCTACGGGAGGATTTTTTGGTATCCGGCAAAGCTCGATTATTTGGTTGAAGCTGTTTTTTTGGAGAAGTCGAGGGAAATCGCGGATTTCTCCACTTTCACCTTGAGTCCACGGTCCAGTTCGATGTAGACTACATCGCCTTCTACACTGCTTACTTTGCCGTGTATTCCACCGATGGTGACGACTTCATCTCCTTTTTTAATTTCTTCGATAAACTTCTTGGTTTCTTTTTGTTTTTTCTGCTGTGGTCTGATCATAAAGAAATACATAATCAGAATAATCGAGCCAAAGAGAAAAACCTGTCCAAGAATGCCTGCTCCTCCTGCAGGAGCCTGAGCTAAGATGTAATTCAGCATGTGATTATCTCTTCAAAGGGCCAGCCGGAGCGGAAGCACCAGCCAATTTTGGAGTAACAGAGCCCTTCATTCTCAATCGGGTCACTGTTGGGTTGGTATTGGCTTGGATAGTCACGGTAGGAGCCTGCGATCCGGATTTTGCAGTAGAGTTGAATACTACTTTCACAAAACCTGTCTCTCCAGGATTTACCGGAGTCTTGGTCCAGTCAGGGCTAGTACATCCACAGGAAGCAGTGATGTTGGAAATGACCAATGGAGCCTGACCGTTGTTGGTGAAGTTGAAGATATGCTCTACTACTTGTCCTTCATTGATCGTTCCAAAGTCGTATTCCATTTCTTTAAATTCGAATGCCCCCAAAGAGCTTGGATCAGCAGTGGTGGCAGTCTGCACGTTTACGGGAGTTACTGCAGTGTTGGAATTTTCAAGTTGGGCGATTTTTTCTTCTAATGCTTTGATTTTGTCAGCTTGATCGTCCTTCTGGTTGCAAGCGCCGAGTAATGCTACTACAGCTATTGCGCTAAGAAATTTAATTTTCATAGGGTTATAATTGTTTGATTTTATCTGATTTTCAATTGAAAGTCTTCCAGCAAAACCCAGTCAATTACAGATTGGTTTCCAGAACCTTACCTGCCAATCAGTTTTTTCCTTGGTTGATTTGTTCAATTAGCTTATTGACATCGCTGAGAAGGTTCTCAGCTTTGTTTTTGGCTTCACTGATTACTCTCTTGCCTTCAGTCTTTGCCTCATTCAGGTGAAGTTCTTTTCCTTCAACCAGCTCTTTGATCAGCTCTTCCAGCTCTTTTTGGTATTTGGAGAGTTTGAAGGTAAGCTTATCTCTGGTATTAGCTCCGGTATCCGGTGCAAATAGGATTCCCAAAGCGGTTCCTACTCCGGCACCGACTAGAAAAGCGAGTAATGTATTGCTGCTCTTGCTCATAGTTTTCTTATTTATTGTCTAAAAGTCCTCGACCACTCTTACGTATTTGGCCGCTTTCGGTTAATTCTTTCGATAAAACATCCAGTAATCCATTGACAAACTGCTTACTTTTTGGTGTACTATATGTTTTCGAGATGTCAATGTATTCATTGATACTGACCTTTACCGGGATACTTGGGAAGTTTTTCATCTCGGCAAGTGCCATGGAGATGATCACTTTGTCGGTAAAGGCCAATCGTTCGATATCCCAGTTTTTGGTTTTTTGTGCGATCAGCGCTTTGCTTTTCGCATCGTTTTCGATGGTGAAGTTAAAGATATTTTGAAAAAATTCCCTGTCTTCGTCCCAGTTCATGGCGATTTCGGGAAGTTGGTTGTCCTCAGAATCAGAGATATTGGACGCATTTTTCAAAACCTTGGAAGCCAAACTTCTCACCACAGATTTGTTTTCAGTCCAATTCAGATCCTTTTCTGAAAAGAAGTTGAGCATTACTTCATTTTTGAAAATGATCTTTTTGAGCAGATCATCTGCCAGCTCGTAATCTTGCTCCACAGTAGGCTCGGCAATTTGTAAATAAGCCTGATAAATCTCGCTTGGCTTGATGTAATCCCTAAACCACTCTTTTATCTCCAGTTCGATGTCGTCGAGATTGACTTGGTGTCTGATGAGGGCATTTTGGTAGTCCTGTGACTCCCGGATTTTTGCCAAGACTTGATTTTTTGCCAGGTTCAGTTCATTTCCAAAGCCAACCGGGCTGTCTCCTGCCAGTTTTTTCTTTTTAGCAAAGTCCTTCTCCACATGCTGTGCAAATGCCTGTAAAAGCTCAATTGCTAGGAGGTAAAGTTGGGGGATTCGCTCAGCAGAAGCCACCATGTTTTTCAGGAGAAACTGCTGATCCTTTTCATTGGCTTTTTGGAATTGCTTGAGTGCTTCCAAGACCACTTTCTTGATCTTCGGACTGGCATCTGTTGCTCCCAAAAGTTGTGGGTTTTCCAGGTTTTGATCAAAAAGGCGGAGGGCTTGCTCTGCTTCCTTGTTCAATTGGGCTTTGTCCTGCACCTCCATGCTGTTGAGATCCGGAAGAAAGGACTCTTTGATGAAGTCCTTGGCTAGGTTAAGGTTGGATCCTTTGCATTGTTCGTAGGCGTAGAGATTTTGAAAAGCCTTGACCCTTAGGATTCTTCTGTTGAGCATAGTTGTGTTAAAGAGCTGTAAATATAGGGAATTTGGGAGTGCCAAACCCATTGTAATTAGGACAAAAAACCCACCGACTCTTTGCAATCGGTGGGTTTTCAAAGGAGTAAGCCGAGAATCAGAAGGATAATTTTACTCTTCCGATTGCTTCAATTCTTTCTTTGGCTGCCTTAATTGCTGCTTCTTGAGCAGGGATATTTTCTTTCTCGGATTTATTCAAAATAGAAAGACAGGTATCGTAGATTTTCTCAGTCTGCTTGTAGACGAGTTCTTCATGGTAATCGCCGTAGTATTCAGCACCTACATTGATCACTCCACCTGCATTGATCAGAAAATCAGGAGCATAGATAATTCCTTTCTGCATAAGGATTTTTCCGTGCTTGTCTTCTTCAGCCAGCTGATTGTTTGCTCCACCGGCTATGACAGCGCATTTCAGTCGGTCAATCGTCTGGTCGTTGATGGTAGCACCCAAAGCACATGGGGCATAGATGTCCATTTCCAAATCGTAGATTACACCTGGGTCTACTACGGTAGCTCCGCTGCTTTTGGCCACTTCCTGAAGTTTGTCTTCGAAAATGTCAGTAATGAAAATTTCGGCTCCTTCTTTTACCAAATGGTCAATCAAGTACTTTCCAACCTGTCCAACGCCCTGAACTGCGATTTTTTTACCGGATAGGGAGTCATTTCCAAAAGCTTTCTTTGCTGCAGCTTTCATTCCTACGTACACACCATAGGCAGTAACCGGAGAAGGATCTCCCGCACCACCTTTGATCTGGGGAAGTCCGGTGACATGATTGGTCTCCATGGCAATGTACTCCATGTCTGAGGTCTTCATGTTTACGTCCTCAGCAGTTACATATCTTCCTCCGAGGCTTTCAACAAATCTTCCAAACCTTCTCAGGAAAGCTTCATTTTTAAGTTTGGGATCACCGATAATGACCGCCTTGCCGCCCCCGAGATTCAAACCTGCCAGGGAGTTTTTGAAAGTCATGCCTCTGGAAAGTCTCAATACATCTGTGATTGCTTCCTCTTCAGTAGCATAAGGCCACATTCTAGTCCCGCCAAGTGCCGGCCCCAAAATAGTATTGTGAATTCCGATGAGTGCTTTCAGCCCTGTAGCCTGATCATGGCATACTACCAACTGCTCATGGTCCATTGTGGTGATCTGTCCGAATATGGATCCTTCCTTCACCGTTTCGGTTGTTTTAATCTCTAACATGCGAACTTAGCTTTTTAGAATGTGTTATATTTGGGTTGTGTCCTTTGCTATCAGGCCGATACAAAATTAAATACTTTTATCAGCCTTCAAAGCAAACTCATCCGCAGTTTAATTAAGTTTATTTCCGTTTTAAAAGTTTTTATTTGGTGAAGCCGCTTTGGAGATTAAATAAGTATTTGTACAAATACAAGGGGTTATTGCTTTTGGGAATAGTATTTACTGTCATTTCCAATGTCTTTGTAATAATCCCTGCCCAGTTGGTGAGAATTGCCATAGATTATGTGGTGGAGAGCTTTGCCCTTTATCGTCCTTTGATGAACGGTGGATTGGGAGAAGCGGCAAGGGATAATTTTCTGGAGTACGTATTTGTTTTTGGTCTCCTGATTTTGGCAATGGCCTTATTGAGAGGCTTTTTCTTGTTTTTGATTCGGCAGACTATCATCATCATGTCCCGAAGGATCGAGTATGACATGAAAAATGAGCTTTTTGACCACTACCAAAATCTTCCTCTCAGCTTTTACAGAAAAAACAGCACAGGAGATCTGATGGCCCGAATATCCGAAGATGTAAGCCGGGTCAGAATGTACCTTGGACCGGCAATTATGTATGGGATTAATCTCTTGGTGCTATTTCCATTGGTTATCTTCTACATGGTCTCTGTCAACGCAGAGTTGACTTTGTATTCCCTTTTGCCACTCCCCGTGCTTTCATTGAGCATTTACTTTGTGAATAACCTGATCAATGAACGGTCGGAGCGAATCCAGCGAAGCTTATCTGGGCTGAGTACTTATGTACAGGAAGCTTTTTCGGGAATCCGGGTGCTAAAAGCTTTTGTCAGAGAAGAGGATTCCTCTCAGGCTTTTGCAGAAGCAAGTGAAGAATACAAGGAGAAATCCATAGCCCTGACCAAAGTGAATGCGCTGTTTTTTCCCCTGATAATGGCCTTGGTGGGGATTTCTACCATCATTACGGTGTATGTAGGAGGACTACAGGTGATTGAAGGACAGATTGGCTATGGGGTTATTGCTGAGTTTATTTTGTATGTCAATATTCTGACTTGGCCGGTGACTTCCTTAGGATGGGTGACCAGTATTGTTCAGCGTGCTGCAGCTTCCCAAACAAGGATCAATGAGTTTTTGGACGCCAAAAATGACATGATCAGCACAGAGAAGATCAAGGCAGATATTGAGGGTAACATTGAAGTGAAAGATTTGACATTCATTTATCCTGACTCAGGAATCAAAGCTCTGGACTCGATTTCTTTTAAAATCAAGGCTGGGCAGACTTTGGGAATCATCGGAACTACAGGTTCTGGCAAGTCTACCATTGCCAACCTATTGATGCGAATGTATGACCCTACCTCAGGTGTAATAAAGATAGACGGACGAGAACTGCCTCGCTATGAAGTCGCCGGAATCAGAAGACAAATTGGTTTTGTGCCACAGGATGTGTTTCTTTTTTCTGACACCATTGCCAATAATATTGCCTTTGGATTGGACCATGCGGACAGCGAACTGATTGAGCAGGCCGCGAAGGATGCTGATGTCTATCAGAATATCATTGATTTTCCGAAAGGATTTGAGACCCTCCTCGGAGAAAGAGGAATCACCCTCTCCGGAGGTCAAAAACAACGGGTTTCCATTGCGCGGGCAATAGCCAAAGAACCAAAAATTCTCATTTTGGATGATTGTCTGTCTGCTGTGGATACCAAAACGGAAAATGCCATCCTTTCTGCACTCAAGTCCATAATGAAAGACCGGACTTCGGTAATCATTTCCCATCGGGTCTCTTCAGCGAAGCTTGCAGACCATATCATCGTACTCAATGACGGTCAGATTATCGAGCGTGGAGATCACGAATCTCTGATGGACCAAAAAGGAGTTTATGCTGAGCTTTATGAAAAGCAGACTCAGGCCGGTGAGCCGGTGGATTCCTGAGAATAGCTGCTGAAGTTCAGCTTTTTCTGTAACTTCATGATTCAGCACTAAAATTTTTGAATCATGGAAAAGAAGAAAACCGCAACAGAAGAAATCGAAGAAGTCCTTCAGGAAATTGGCCAAAAAATAGAAGAACTGATTGAAAAAGGGAAAGAGGCAGGCTCGGATGTCAAGGAGGATATAGAGAAAAAGATCCAAGATCTAAAGGAAAATAAAACCTCTTTGGAGGAAGAATTGAAAAAAGCCAAGGATCTTCTCAAAAAGGAATACGAGGAAAAGAAAGAAGAAATTGAGCCCAGGTTGAAAGAGTCTAAAGGCTTTGTTCTTGAAGGCTTAAGACAGTTGGGGTTGGCATTCAAGTCCCTCTTCGGAAAAAGTAAATCCTGAGGTCATAAGAATTCCCTGAAGTATCAAAAAAAACACCCTCATGAACCTAGATTCATGAGGGTGTTTTTTCTGGCAGATATTTACTTGCCCTGAAGGGCATTGCATCGGTCATAGCTTGGGTCAATATCAATAAAGACATCTTCCTTGGCTGTCAAAAACCACTTTTCCAAAAGCTCATCCTCTTTTCTTCTCAAAGTAGCTGCTTTCAGTTTTTCGTAGTCATCCTCCAAATTCGCCCGGTGAGCCGGATATCTGGCTTTGTAAAATAGAATCCTAACTTTTGTCCCTTCTCTCGGGTCCTCAAATCTCATGGGCTTGGTCATGTCTCCAACCTGCATCGTATCGATGGTGAAATAGAGCACAGGATCCTCGAGAGTTCTCAGTGAAAGTCGGTTGGAATTAGTTGTCGGGTCTACAAAGAATCCTCCATTGTCTGAGGTAGTTCTATCGTCAGAGTATTCTTTGGCGGCCTTTGCAAAATCGATTTTGCCGTTTTCTATCTCAGTTTTCAAGCTATCCAAGTACCGTTCTGCCTTGAGAATATCCTGTTCGGTGGGGGCAGGGATAAGAAGGATGTGTCGTGTGTTGTATGAAGTCCCTCTGTTTTCCAGCAGCTGAATCATATGAAACCCGAATTGGGTTTCAACAGGATCACTGATTTCTCCCTGTCTGAGGCTAAGTGCGGTGGATTCATACTGTGGGGCTAGTTCTCCCCTACGAAAGAAACCCAAATCTCCTCCTTGAGCTGCTGAACCGGGGTCTTGGGAATATTTCCTTGCCAAATCGGCAAAATCCGCTTTGCCATCCAGAATGTCCTTTTTGAATTGGAGCAATTGATTGACCATCTGATCTCGAAGTTCGGGGTTGATGGTCGGTTTTCTCACAATTTGGCCCACTGTAGCCTCAGAGGTAAACAGTGGAAGAGAATCTTGAGGAATGCTGTTGAAAAAGGATCTGACCTCTGCAGGAGAGACGGTCACACCTTCGGTGATTTTTCCCCTCATACGAGTCACGATGAGCTGCTCGCGGATCACATCCTCGATTTCTGCTTTGAGCTGATCGGCAGTTTTGCCATATACTTGTACCAAGACGTCTTCGTCTCCTCCAAACTGTTGCATCACGGCACTGAAACGGCTATCTACTTGAAGCATCACCTCTGCATCAGTGACAAATATGGAGTCAATCTCTGCCTTGGCCACCATAAGTTTATTGATGAGCAAGGATTCGAACACGTCACATCTTGACGGAGCTTCTACTCCCTGTTGGGCTTGGGAAAGTGCCTCCAGATAAGACTTCTGAATATCTGACTCCAAAAGGATATTGTTGTCTACTTTGGCTACAATCTTGTCCAGTACTTGTCCGGTTTGGGCGGGCTCCTGAGCTAGGGTCTTTCCGGCTAATCCGACAAAGGCTAGAATTGTAAACAGATGGTTTATAGTTTTCATAGAAATGTTCTTTCCTGTCAAGCTTCCGTTGCTTACGGTTATCGATTGAGAGCTAGATAAGCCTCCTCTTTGACCGCATTGTTTACATTGACAGGATACTTGGTTTTAAGCGATTGGGTGAGTGTGTTTTCCAGATAATCCTGATAATCTCGAATTACCAATCCTCTGGATTCTTCAAATTTTCTTGGGCCTGCGGCAAACTTCTGGCCAATTACAATCAGGTAGGTTTGGCCATCCACTTGAATTTCCTGATAATTTTTGCTCATATCCGCCTTGGAGAGCACCGGATGATCTGTGTATTCAAATACTCCGGACTGAGTTTGAAATGCCAAAGGAGCATTGCTTCGGTAATTGTCCTCAAAGGCCTTGATTAGGGAGGAATTGTACCCTCCGTTGCTCAGTTGATTTCGAGCAGATGTAAGTTGGCCAGAATCGAGTACTTTGACGATAAAGGCCTCCGCACGATCTTTCCATTGATAATTGGAAATATTTTTTCTGTAATACTCCTCCTGGCCTAAGGAATCCATCAGCCCTTTTTGCCAAACCTCCTTATTCATCAAGGAAAAGAGCAATATCCCATCCCGATACTCCTTGGTGAGCATTTGATATTCTTTATTGCTCGAAGAGATATCCTGGACTTCTGTTTCGGAAAGGATGTGAGCCACATATCTGTCGTACCAAAAGTCAAAGGTACCCTCTTTGGGTGTGTTTCTTACCTCGAGATCCTTCATGTATTCCGCCAAATCATTAGCCAAATAGGTTTTTCCTTTCAGAGAAAATAGGGGGGATTGGTTAAGCCCTTTGCTTTCCAGCTGAGCGTTGAATTCGGATTTGGGGACTGAGTTAAGTTCTTGTCCAAGTTTGGAAACCGAGGTTTCCTCTTCTTTGAAGCCATAGCGGGCCTTTTGTACCGCAACTACTTGGGATTGAATCATTCGAGAGCGACTGTCTCTTAGGATCTTTGACCGGATGCTCTCTTCCAATTCCTCGAAGGAAGCCATAGGTTTTTTATCTTCCAGCCTGAGGATATGATAGCCATATTGGGTACGGATAGGAGGGGAAACTTCTCCAATCTCTGAAAGAGAGAAGGCCGCCATTTCAAAATCAGGAATCATGGCACCAACACCAAACCAAGGCAGAATCCCACCTCGCTGATTACTTGCCAAATCCTCCGAGTAGTTAAGAACTATATCTTCCCAAACGGTGGATTCTTTTTGAATCTCAGTGTAGATATCTGCGATTTTTCTTCGGGCATTGGCTTCCTGAAGTGAATCATTGGGCTCAAAACGAACAAGAATATGGGAAACCTGCACTTGTCCGGGGTTAGGTTTGCGGTCCTGAACCTGAATGATGTGGTACCCAAAGTTGGTCAATACCGGGTCAGATACTTGTCCGACTTGGAGGTTGAAGGCAGCATCTTCGAAAGGCTGCACCATCTGCAAGCTGGTAAAATAGCCTAAGTCTCCACGGTTGGTTTGAGCAGAAGGGTCATCGGAATACTGCACCGCCAATTCGTTGATATTGGCTCCGTTTTCAATGTCTCCTTTTACTTTAAGGGCCATTTTCAATACGATGAGACTATCCTCAGTACTGGCATTGGAGGGAAATTGAAACAAAATATGACTCGCTCTGACCATTTCCTGCATTCGGGAGTAGGCTTTTCTCAATTCCCCCTCCTCCAGTGAGTTTCTGATGAGGAATGGAGCGATCAAAGTTTCCTTGAAAGATTCAAATTCCCGTCTGAATTCTTCGGTTTGATCCAGACCTTGTGCCTCCGCCTCCCGGACTTTGAGCTGATAATTGATGAATAAGTCCAGATTTTCTTCAAATTCTTCTCTGCTGATGCCAGGGGAAGAATCTACCGGGCCTGATTTGGAAATCAAGTACACGAGTTCATCTCTTTGGATCGTTTTGCCACCTACGGTTAAGAGTACCGGAGATTCCGCCGGGTCTTGCCCAAAGGAAGGAGAAATAAACTTTCCAGAGAGGGAGATGAAAAGGGAAAAAACAAATGCCGAAATGATCCGGTGCTTCATGAAATGGAATTCCTATTTGACGATGCAATGTTACAAATTTATCAGGAATTCAGGGAGATTGCTTTTGCTTGGAAGGATTTAACCAAAATTAGGAACGAAACCACTTGATAAGCCTGCAGGTGTTTACTCCATCTTTGGATTCAAACTCAATTTCGTCCATGATTTTGCGCACGAGAATGATCCCTAAGCCCCCTTTTCTTTTTTCTACCATGACTTTTTGAATGTCTGGCATTTCGTACTCGAGCAGATTGAAGGCTTCTCCCTGATCTGAGATTTCTACGATCAGTTTTTCTTCAGAATCCTTGATTTCCAAATGGATTTGGTCCTTGGGGTTACATCCATGGGAGTGAATGATGAGATTGGCGCAGACTTCCTCTACAGCCAAAGTAACCTGGTGCCTGTCGATTTCGGATAAGGCATAGTTTTCCAAAGAGCTCTGGATGAAAGCCCGAAGATTTGCCAAAGCGGATGTTTGGCAGGATATGTCTACCTGGTACTTCATTTACTTGGCCAATGCTCCTGTTTTGTCTGGGTAAATCGGAATCAGCTTATCCAAGCCGAGAATGCGGAATACCTCGACCACTTTCGGACTTAGTCCTGCGATCTTCAGGCTGATTTCTTTTTCTTGAAACTCTTCCAGATAAGACATAAACACGCCCAATCCGGCGGATGAGATATATTCCAGGTTACTCCCGTCGATCAAGATCGCACGAGATCCATTTTGGACCAATTCCTGAATGGCTTCATCCAAGATGACTGAGTTACTGGCATCTACCTCTCCATCTAGGCTAAGGATATCGGTCAGGTCTTCTTTGGTTTTTTCCAGTCGGAGCATATCGGATTAGGGGTTATTCTTACTGAGCTGAGGAGAGAGGGTTAAACTTGACTACCATGAGGGAGTAATCGTCATCGATCATTCCGTTGCCTCCCACGAAGTCATGAAGTGTATCGATCAAAATATTCTGTATTTCTTTTGGGTCCTTATCAGGATGCATCTCTACCAAGCTCCTGATTCTTTCAAATCCAAATTGTTGTCCTTTTTGATTTTTGGCTTCCACGATTCCGTCGGTAAACATCACCAAGATGTCTCCCTCGCCGTATTCCATGGTTTTCTCCTGAACGTGATTTTCGTACTGTCGGTTTCTTAATATTCCTAATCCCAGACCATCCTGCATCAAAAACTCGGATTTTTTCTCCCCTGATCTATAAAACAAAGTAGGAACATGACCTGCCCGGGAATGGCAGATTTGCTTGGACTGGGTATTGATCAGGAATATGGAAGCGGTGATGAAATGGTTTTTGCTCAGGCAGCGACTCAGTGCCGAATTGGCTTGAATCATAAACTGGGCTGGAGAAAGATCTAGCTGAATGAGACTCTGGAATATTCCCTTCATCTGCGCCATATGGAAGGCTGCTGAAGTACCTTTTCCGGATACGTCTCCCATTATCAGAACATACTTTTCTTCACTGATCTCAAATGTGTCGTAATAATCTCCTCCTACTTCATCGGCAGCATTGGAATAGGCGCAGATCTCGAAAGTATCCGGGTGGTCCAGTCGAGTAGGCAAAAGGGATTTCTGCACGCGCTGAGCGATTTTGAGTTCCTCCTGATAGCGCTCGTTTCGGATGGCTTGATTGAGCAATCGGTGATTTTCCACCGCGATACTTGCCTGCCTTGAGAAAGTGCTGATGATTCCTATCATTTCCTTATTAAAGCCATCTCGGACTTCTTTTACCAAGAGGATCTGACCTGTTTTTTGGTTATTGACTACCAAGGGTACCACGAGTGCAGATTGGTACTTCAGATGATCCAATCTTAGGCTAAGGGGCTGAAGCAGATTCAGAGGGGTTGATTTTTCCCATTCTTGGATAGGACCCTCCATGATCTGAGCTAGGCTCTCCCGGTCCTTTTTGTCCAGAAATCTAAGTTGGATAGGAGAGTTTTTTTCGCCTTCATGAATATCCAGCCATGCCCCATCCGCGTAGGATGCACTCATGCAGGAATCCATCAGAATATCCAAAACCTGCTCTTCGTTTTCCTCCGGCTTGATAGACTGGCTGAGTCGCTGAAAATTGATGGTTTCGGTCAGCTTCTGCTCAAAAACAGAGGAAGTGGGCAGGTTGAACAAGGTCACCAAAAAGCTGAATAAGCCATACAAGAAGATGAAGCCAAACAAGGCAATCAGGAAGAGATTGTCCGTCAGGTTGACTTGATAGATTTCCGCATTGCTGTAGGCCAAAAACCGAGTGAAGAGAAAGGCGGTACTGACCAATATGAGAAAAAGGAAAAGCAGGGATTTCCATTTTTCTTTGAAATTCAGGTAAGGTATCCATTTGAGATTTCCCGCTAAAACAGCCGAAATAATCAAAAGGATTACCAATCCGAAGATGAAGGAATAATCCAGATTGTTTTTATTGAAAAAAACAAAAAACATGGCTACTAACAACGCAAATTCAAAGGCTTGCCATTGCTTGACTACCTGCTTTGTTTTCTGATAGAGAATGAGCGTTTTCCAGAGTAAAGCGGTGGAAATGAGGAAAATCGTAGTCAGCGCAAAATTGATATGGTAAAAAAAGTTTTTGAGAAAAGGGTCAGCGCCGAGTTTGCTTTCCCCTAAAGAAAAATAGAAGAGCTCGATCACCAGGGCAATTCCACTGGCAAAAATACCTGTGGAGGCTCCTCTCCAGACCATTTCCAGAAAGTTTTTCTGCTTGTTTTTTTCCAGAGAATTGGTGTAAAAAAAGTACACACAGATAAAAAAGAGGATTTCAAGAATCCAGGTGATTTCGCTTGAGATTCCGGACTCCAGGGAATTGATCATTCCGAATATCCGGACCAAATCCACAAAAAGCAGTGCCAGCCACACCAATAGGGATAATAGGAGTGTCAGTCTGCCGATATGGAATTTGGGTAGCTTGATCATGGATAAATGATCACAATAATACTCAATCTGAGCTAAACTGAATCAGTGAAAGTCCAACCGAGTGCCGGGCTGATGTTAAAAATTGTAAACCGGATTTAAAGGACCACCAAGTCATCTACGACTCCCTGTCCTACATGGTCGTCGATGAGTGCAAGGATTTTGGAGCGGTTGAGGAGAAGCTCTTTTTTCAAGGGGCCGGAACTGATGCGGACATAGAGTTTCTTTTCTTTGACAAACAGTCCATTGGTCCGGCTGGAGATGGTTTTTCCTACGATTTCCGGCCAAGAATTGATCAACAGGTTCTCCTGGTATTTGCCTTCTAGCCTGTAGGCTTTGAGCAGCTCTTTGAACGCTGACTCTAGTGGAGCAGCTTCTTTTTTTCTACCGGGGTTGTTGTCGTAGGCCATAGGTTCAGACGAAAAGTTCGGCAGCGATACTGTCTGCCAAGAGCATTCCTGATGGGGTCAAAGATAGGGTATTCCCTTCCTGAATCAGCCATCCTGCCTGTTCAAATTTGCGGATCTCTCTCTTTTTTTCCTCCTTCAGCCAAATTCCAAATTTTTCTGCGAAAACCTCTAAATCCAACCCCCAAACTGTCCTTAGCGAGGTTAAAATCAACTCGTTGGCTCTGTCTCCGGGAGTGTCCTCCTCAATTTCGTAGACCAGGTTTCCAGAGCCTAGAGCAGCGAGGTATTTGGCATTGGACGCCAAGTTTGCACCCCGGGATTTCCCATCAAAAGAATGTGCACTTGGCCCAATCCCTAAGTAGGGAACTCCTCTCCAATAGTTAGTATTGTGCAGGGCCCATTTTCCGGGTTTACCAAAGTTGGATATTTCGTATTGGACATAGCCTGCTCTTTGGGTTTCTTCCTGAAGCCATTCCAATTGTTCCGCCACAAAGTCCTCCTCGGCAGGAATGAATTTTCCTTTTTTCGTCCAATTGCCCAAGGCCGTTTTGGGCTCCACAGTGAGGCTGTAGGCAGAAATATGTCCAGGGTCTTGCTCCAGAGCTAGCTGAAGGTCTCTTCTCCAAAGGCTGTGATCCGAATGAGGAAATCCATAAATCAGATCTATGCTGAACTTTTCAAAACCGGCTTTTCGGGAGATTTCAAGCGCTTTGAGTGCTTGGTCTGCAGAGTGACTTCGGTTGTAAAAATGGAGAATCTCCGGCTGGAAGCTTTGAATTCCCAAACTCAGACGGTCTATCCCAAGGGCTTTCCATTCTTCCAAGCGCGTGGGCATCAAATCATCTGGATTGGCTTCCAGAGTGACTTCCTCCAACTCACAATGAAAATTAGTCTTCACGGAGGACAGGATGGCTTCGAGCTGTATTCGGCTCAATAAAGAAGGTGTCCCACCTCCAAAGTAAACGGTCCTTATTTTTTCTCCGGCCAACTCATGCTTTCTGATCTCAAGCTCAAGGTTGAGGCAATCCACGAGCTCGGACATCCTGGAGAGGTTGGTAGAGAAATGAAAATCACAGTAATGGCAAGCTTGCCTGCAAAATGGAATATGAATATAGATGCCTGCCAATAGGATTTCGGTTATTTTGCAAATATAACCAATCCCCCTGTCCTTGAAGTTTAGGTTTGAATTCCTTTTTCTGCTGCTTCTTTTCTCTCCTCTAAGTCTTCGGGGGCAGGAGGTATTTGGGGTGTTTCTCCAAATAGAAAAGGTGCCAAAGCAGGAGATTTCCTACTTTCCATCCAAAGAGCGAGCCGCAAGCCAAGCAGATTCCAGTTTGCAACAAATGCGGTCAAGGGGATTTCTCCAAGCTAAAATCTTGGAGAAAAACGGACACGATACTCTAGTCTATCAGGTGGAATCGGGCCCCCTATACTCCTGGAGTGGGCTTGAACTCGCCTCAGTACCGGAGGATTTTTTGGAGGCTAAAGGCCAGCCCGGAGAGGAATATACTGCCCCATATATTTGGATAGAAGATTTACTGGATTTCGCAGAGGATAAAGGATTGCCATTTGCGGAGGTAAAAATTGACAGTGTTCAAATCCAAGGAACTCAACTCACCGGAAGAATTGATTTCAATCCTGGCCCGCTGATTACTTGGGATAGCCTTTCTCTGGCTGGAAATGCAAAGACCCAACTAACTTATCTCCAGCTCCTATCCAGATTGGAGGTTGGTCGGCCTTTTTCCCAAAGCAGATTGGAAGAGTCGACCAAGTTGCTTCAGAAATCCCCTTATTTTTCACTGTTAGGGCCTCCTCAGATGAGTTTTCAGCAACAAAAAGCTATCCCTGTTTTTTCCTTGCAGGAGAGAAGGTTGAATGTATTTGATGGAGTGATTGGTTTTTTACCCAATGAAAATGAGCCGGGAAAGCTTCTGGTCACTGGGCAGGTAGATTTGCAGTTGTATCATTTGGGAGGAAAAGGAAGGGATATTTCCCTTCAATGGCAGCGACTCAATGTGCAGTCTCAAGCTTTGGATCTGAAATACAAAGAGTCATTTATTTTCAGGTCGCCACTAGATGCTTCAGTAGAATTTAGTCTACTGAGGCAGGATAGCTCTTTTGTCAATCGTTCCTTTGTTTTGGACTTTGGCTACCGGGTTTCAGACAGCGGGTATTTAAACTTTTTTACTCGGAGACAAGCAGGAGACTTGCTGGACCAGCCCGGGTTTGATCCTCAGCAGTTACCAGCAGCCATAGATTACCGCTGGAATCAGTACGGAATAGGCGGAGAATGGAATCTTCTGGATGATTTGAGATTTCCCAGAAGGGGGTGGAGGCTATCCGGAGAATTTTCTGCAGGAAATAAGCGGGTCTTGGAAAACACAGGTATTCCTGAGGAGCTATACGAAGGGCTGACAGAAAATTCAACTCAGATTCAGGGCAGGATAGAAGCAGAAAAACATGTTTTTTTCAAGCCAGTCTGGGGGATGTGGATTCGGGGTTCTGGGGGTATCCTCGAAAATCCAAATCTATTTCTCAATGAACTATTTCGGATAGGAGGACTCAATAGCATTCGAGGCTTCAATGAGAAATTTTTCTTTGCCCGTCACTATGGATTTGTCAATTTGGAACAGCGGCTGTTTTTTGGACAGAATTCTTACTTGATGGTCTTTGGAGACTTCGGTGTGCTCAATAACCCGTACTTTTCTCCTCAAAAGGACACACCTTTTTCTTTTGGATCAGGAATTAATTTGGACACCGAGGGAGGATTGTTCAGTTTTGTATTTGCATTGGGCAAGTCAAATATCCAACCCTTGTCCTTTGAATACGCTCGTGTGCACTTTGGATATTTAGCAAGATTTTAATCAGGTCTGATGAGACGCCTATTATTTGCGATTTTCGGGTTTTTGTGGAGTACTCTGGGAACTCATGCACAGGTGCTGGAAACCTATGAAGTCACCCAGAATAATTCAGAAGGAGGAAGTCTGCTCAACCCAAAAGTTGCCTACGAATTTGCACTTTCTTCTTCCAGTTTCCCCTATTCCAACTTCGCCATAGAAGCGGCGGCTGAGAGCACCTTATTTCTTGACGGAAGACTTTGGATGACAACGGAGAGAGATACCTTGGTTTTGATTTCTTTGAAACAAATAGAGAAAATTGCCGGAAGCGAAGATTTCAAATTAATCATTTTCACTCCAAAGGCTAAAGGAGATTGGGTTTCAGTCCAAAAAGTCCTGAATCTACCTCAGCACACCGAAGAAGTCGACGGGGATGAAATTTCTTCAGCTCCTATTCCTCGTGCTTCCTATGGAGCTGAGATCAGAGATTTCTTTTTTGTCAGCTTACTGATCATTTTATTTTTGGTAGCTCTGTACAGATTGGCCTACCCGTATTTGCTCTCGGCACTTCTACAGCCCGTTTCTGTGCTGAGTGCTGAGGATTTTTCAGACTCAGGAAGTTTGCAGAAGTTTTTTTCGTTTGATATTCTCTCCTACCTTTTTATAGTCAGTTTGATGGTAGCTCAGCTTTTATTGATGATTGGAGTGGTTTTTCGTCCTCAGCAGCTCATGGCGCAGGTTGGAATGGAGTATTCCTCTTTGATTTTGATTTGGATCGGATTGAGTTTCCTTGTTTTTCTATCCATCGTGATCAAGTTTGTGGGGATTCGGCTGATTTCGTACTTCTTTGATTTGACTAAGGTGGATTTTGCTCACTTTTTTTACCTGCTAAGGTTGATTGTTTTGGGTGTAGCCCTAATCGCTGCAGGGATGGCATTCTTTGTTGTGAATGACTTTGGGAGGATGGGACAGATGTTACCCTATTTCATAAAAGGGATTTTTTGGGTGTATCTGGCTGCGATTTTAGCTTTGTTTCTCATTATGATGAATCGGCTTAGTTTTAAGAAATATCATTTATTTACTTACCTTTGCATCGCCGAACTGGTGCCTTTTCTCATCCTATCCAAGTGGGTTTCGGCCTGGTTGTTTTAACGAATGTTTTTAAATAAATATTGATAAATCTGGTATGAGTAATACTCCAAAAGATCGATTTAAGCCTGTCAAAAGTATTTTAGTTTCTCAGCCCAAGCCCAATGACGTCAATTCTCCCTATTTGCAATTGGCAGAGAAATACAACCTTAAAATTGATTTCCGCCAGTTTATCAAAGTAGAGCCAGTTCCTCCTAAGGAATTCAGGAAGCAAAAGATTGATATTCTGAAGCATACAGCGATCATTTTTACAAGCAGAAATGCGATAGATCATTTCTTTGCGATATGTAAGGACTTTAAAATAGAGATGCCTGCAGAGATGAAATATTTTTGTATTTCTGACCAAACGGCTCATTACCTTCAGAAGTATATCGTCATCCGCAAGCGCAAGCTTTTTGTGGGACAGCGGACAGCACAGGATTTGTTTGATTACTTCAAGAAGCACAAAAACGAAAAATACCTTTTCCCTTGTTCGGATATTCGAAAGGATGATATTCCGGAATACATGGAGAAAAACGGGATCGCATTCACTGAAGCCATCATTTACCATACTTTGCCAGCCGATCTATCGGATTTAGCTGATGTCAAGTATGATATTTTGGCATTTTTCAGTCCATCTGGATTAAAGTCATTGAAGCAGAATTTTCCTGATTTTGTCCAGGGAAAGACAAGAATTGCTGCCTTCGGGCCCACTACTTCTCAGGCTGTACGGGATTTGGGGTTGATTTTGGACATCGAAGCACCGATGCCCAATGCGCCAAGTATGACCGGTGCATTGGAACTTTACATCAAGAAGGCCAATAATTTGTAAATCTTAGAATCATTTTCTGTGGATTTTCAGTTTAAATGTTTACACTCGTTAAAAATTGAATAATTCACACGCAATGTCAACAAATAGCCGTTTGGACAATTTTTTGAAATGCATGAAGTATTTGCTGATTTTGATCTTTTTCAGCCCGATACTTACGCATGCGCAGCAAGATGCCCAGTTTACGCAATACATGTTCAATGGCATGTTTTACAACCCTGCCTTCGCCGGTAAAGATGGGGGCTATCGCTTTTCGGCTTTGCATCGATCCCAATGGGCTGGGTATACTACAAGCAGTGGACAAGGGGGGGCTCCAATTACCCAACTGATCACTGCTCAGGGAAGATTGGATACTAAAAATATTGGGTATGGTCTCACCCTAGTAAACGATCAGATCGGTCCCTCCAATAACTTGGAGGTGAATCTTCAGGGCAGTTATCATAAAAAGCTGAGAAGAGGTGTACTAAGTCTGGGTGGTTCGGTTGGAATGTTTTCCAGCTCATTGGATTATGGGGAATTGATTATTGTCAACCCGGAGCCAAACTTGCCGAGTTCGGGTAGGGAGAATCAAATAGCTCTAGACTTTAGTGTAGGTGTGCTCTATGATCGGGGAGATTATTACATCGGTCTTAGTGGAAAGCACCTCAATCAACCGACTTTCGATTTTGGAGACGACAGCTATGCCAATCAGCTTAAAAATCATTCCTATCTATTATTCGGTTACCGAATCCGTCCTATTGGTCAATTGAGAATTGAGCCAAGTTTTCTTCTAAAAACAGTTTCCTTTAATAATTTTTCCTACGATGTGAGCGTTATGGCAACACATCAAAACAGAATTAATGCCGGTTTGGCCTTCAGAGGGGAAGAGTCTCTGTCTGTCATTCTGGGATACAGCATTCTCAAGGACAACTCTCTTAAACTAGGGTATGCTTTTGACTTGGTGATAAGTGGGGTAGAAGCCAAATCACCTACAAGTCATGAATTTATGCTTCGGTATGTCTTGACGGATGTAACCAGAGAAGTACAGCGTGTGATTCAAAGGACCCCTCGATTTAGATACTAAATGCATCAAAATCAGGGAGCTTTGGCTACGGAAATTATTCGTGTAAAATTGGCAGGTAATTTGCATTATTAGGATTTATTCTTCTAATTTTCGCCATTCAAGCAGGTTTTGCGATTGAAAAAATTTGATGAATTCAAAAACGTCATTTATGTATAAAAAAATGAAACTCCGCTTATTGCCAATAACAATGGGCTTGGCTATAGCGACACTTTTACCCGGCTGTGGCCTTTTTAATAAAAAAGGTTCAGCCAGTGAAAAGGCCAATAGGAGAGGGGAAGTGACTGGTGTTCCCAAGCGGGCCAGCTGGTCTCAAAACCTCCCGATCGACATGGTTCCTGTCAAAGCCGGGACTTTTTGGATGGGACAATCTGATGAGGATATTGCCTACACCCAGTCCTCAATGAATAAACAGATCACGATTTCTGAATTTTTCATGGATAAGTATGAAGTATCCAATAATAAATATCGCCAGTTTTTGGAGGCGGTGAAAAATGGAGAATTAGCCACAGGTACCCCTACTACCTTGAAAGACCCTCCCACATTCAACTATGATGAACTGAGACCTGACACTACTGTTTGGTCTACCAGCTTTTCTTATCATTATGGAGATCCTTTGATGGAGTTTTATTTTGATCACCCTGCCTTTGACAATTATCCTGTAGTGGGAATCTCATGGGATCAGGCTAAACAATACTGTGAGTGGAGAACCTATCATCTCCGAGCAAATGATGAAGCTGATTTTGACGTACCTGCATTCCGCCTTCCTTCTGAAGCAGAATGGGAATATGCAGCTAAAGGTGGAAAAGATGTGGCCAAATATCCTTGGGGTGGCCCATACCTTAAGAATAAAAGAGGTTGCTTAATGGCCAATTTCAAGCCAGGTAGAGGTAACTACATCGATGATGGATTTGCATACACTGCTCCTGTTGATGTATTTGCACCTAATGGATTTGGCTTATATAACATGTCAGGTAACGTCGCTGAATGGGTGATGGATGCCTACAAAACAACTTCAAGAGTGGACACTTGGGATTTGGATCCAGTATATGATGATCCAAACGAACCTAGAAAGATCGTAAGAGGTGGAAGCTGGAAGGATATCGCCCATTATTTGGAGACTTCTACTAGAACGTACGAATATCAAGATGTAGCTCAAGCGCATATCGGATTCCGAACTGCAATGACATTCATGGGTCGATCAGGTTCTATGGACGTCAAAGCAACTAAAAGAGCAAGAAGATAAACCACATAAAACCCCTACAAAAACCTTAACCTTAATTTAAAATTCAAAAATGGCTAGTAAAGGCAATTTCTTTTATTCAAGCGTGATGCCTAAAATTTATGGTATCGGAGCTGCAGTAGTAATTCTAGGTGCGATGTTTAAGATCCTCGATTGGCAAGGTGCCAACTTGATGATCGGTGTAGGCTTGAGCACCGAGGCAGTCATCTTCTTCCTTTCTGCCTTTGAGCCTAGGCAAGAAGATGTAGATTGGAGTAAAATTTACCCTGAACTAGCCGACGGGGGATCTAAGAAAGGTAAAGGAGATGATGTGTCAGCTAAGCTTGATGACATGCTTTCCAAAGCTAAAATCGGTCCTGAGCTTATCGAAAGCCTAGGTAAGGGAATGAGCAACTTGGCAACCTCTGCAGAAAAGATGGGCAACTTAGCCGATGCTGCTGTAGCTACTAACGAGTATGCAACCAACGTAAAGACAGCAGCCAAAACCTTGGTTGACATGAATACCTCTTACAGCAAGACTGCCGCTGCACTTACAGAGATGTCTTCTGCTTCTCAAGATGCCAAAGCGTATCATTCACAGGTACAAGCTGTGACCAAGAATCTTTCTGCCCTCAATGCAGTATATGAAATGGAACTTCAGGATGCAAACAGCCACGTGAAGACATTGAATAAGTTCTATAGCAACATGACTTCTGCCATGCAAGGTCTGACCGAAGCTGGAAAAGAGACTGAAGCCTTCAAAAATGAGTTGGCAAAGTTGAATCAAAATGTAAGTTCACTCAATAAAATCTATGGCGGAATGCTTTCTGCCATGAAAGGTTAATCTCGTCCATTCATCTAAATAAAGAATTCAAAAAAAGATGGCAGGAGCTAAAGAGACACCTAGACAACGGATGATCGGGATGATGTACTTGGTCCTGACGGCCCTTTTGGCACTTCAGGTTAGTAATCAGATCCTCCAGAAGTTTGTTCTCATCAATGATGGGATGGAAAGAACTTCACGGAACTACATTTCAAAAAATGAATTTACTGTCAATTCCATCAAAGCGACAGTAGAGGAGCAAGGTAACAATCCAAAGGATGTTCCCAAAGTAGCTGCAGCGCAGCAGGTAAGAGAGGCCACGAAAGAAATTACCGTGTACCTTGAAGACCTAAAGCAGGAATTGATTACTCAGGCTAATGCCAAAAATGAAGAAGGTAACTTCGTCAATGCGGCGTTGAAAAATACTGAGGTTCCTGGTAATATGTTTGCCAATAATGGTAAAGGCGACGAGCTAAAAGAAAGATTGAATGCTTACCCTACCAAGGTATCTGAAATCCTTAATGGAATTGGAATTACCGGAGTAAGCTTCAAGCCTATCGCACTTGACGCTTCTGAAATAGAGATTTTTGCGAATGATAGAGAGGTAAAGGGTAAAAGCTTTACCAACCTGAATTTTGTGAAATCTCCGGTTGGTGCTGTAATGGCTTTGCTTTCTCAGTTTCAAAATGAGGTTTTGAACATTGAAGGAGAAGCATTGGCTCAAATTACCCAATCGATCGGTTCATTTTATTTCAAAGCTGATATCCTCGAAGGTAAGATTGCTGCGGTTTCAAATGTAGTGGCTGCAGGGACCAAGTTTGAAGGAGATATGTTTATTGCTTCCGCTTCCTCATCAGCTGCTCCTACCATGACTCTCAACGGTCGATCAGTTCCGGTTGAAAATGGATTTGGAAAGGTGGAATTCGTAGTACCTCCTGCAGGCAGCTACGATGATCGTGGTCTTTCCAGACAAGTTTTGAAAGGGGAAATTGTGACCAACGTTGGTGGTGAAGATCAGGTTATCCCTGTGGAATACGAGTACTTTGTAGCTAGACCGGTGATCAAAGTGTCTTCAGAGGTAGTTCAGCAATTGTATGCAGACTGTGCCAATGAGCTTTTGATTGAAGTCCCTGCCTTAGGAAATTCTTATTCTCCAGAATTTGCTATTTCAAATGGTCAGTCTATTAAAGGAAATAATCCAGGTCAGGTGACCATCATTCCGGGCGCTTCTGGTAAAGTAACCATCGGCGTAAGTTCCGGTGGAAATAAAATCGGCGATGTGGCGTTTGACATTAAGCCGGTACCAGCACCTACCATCCGCGTGGTTGGGTCCAATGGGAGTGAAGTTGATTTGAGTCAGGCTCAAGCTATCAATGTTCTTTCCGGAATTAAAGTGGTAGCTGTTCCAGAGCCGACTTTCGCCAGAACAATGGCAAAAGATGCCAACTTCGAAGTGACTGGTGGTGAACTTATCCTTCTTAGAAGTGAGGTTCCTAGACAGACTATCCCAATCGGTGGCAGCATGCGTTCTTTGCTCGAAAGTGCAAGACCGGGTGATGATATTGTGGTGAGAGTGACACAAGTAACACGAACAAACTTCAGAGGAAACAAAATCAACTCTGAACTAAGAGAAATCAAGAGAATTGCCGTTAAGTAAGCAGTTCTGCAAACTACCTATAGTATGAAACGATTGGTGCAAAAATTCTTCCTCCTTGCCTTTATCCTGCTTGGCTTTAGTCTTCAGGGTGTAGAGGCGCAAGTAGCCACAAGTGTCAACCCATCTGGTTTTGGGGATCGGCAGTTTGATATGGATACTGTCTATTCTGTGAAAAGAATCAGGGAAGATGATAAAATGTATCAAATCTCTGTATGGAGAAGAATTGACCTGAGAGAGAAATATAATCTTTCACTCTATGGTTCTGGTGATAACAAAGCCAATGGAATCGTAAATCAAATTTACAAGGCAGTTGTAGATGAAAATGCCCTTGAAGTATTTGGGGATGAAAATTTCACCCAGCCTTTATCCATCGCAGAGTTTCAGGAGAATTTCTGGATTTCCGCCAACGGGGATTCCATTTTTGTCAAGCAGCTGTATTACTTGGATTTCAAAGAGGACTTTGTGTTTGAAAAGCATCATTCAAAGACCATCTTCGATATCAAATATTTGGAATTGGTGATGCCATCTGCGACCAATGCCAACGCTGGACAAAAGACCATCGCTTACATTAGGTACAAGGACTTTGTCAATTATTTCAAAAATCATCCTGAAGCTAGATGGTTAAATTATCAAAACATCTCTAAAAGTTTGACCTATGACGAAGCTTTTGAGTCCCGTCTTTTCAGGTCAGTAGTTAGAAGGTTTACCAATCCAGATGAGGCTTTGATTGCCGATTTGATAGATGGTGAGCATCCTAATCCTGAGATGCAAGCCTATCTCAACTCTCTGGCTTTTGAATACAAACTATTAGAATTTGAAAATTCACTCTGGGAGTGGTAAAAAATAAAAGGGGCTTAGGCCCCTTTATTTTTTTCTTTCCATTCCATCAGACTCTGTGCTCGGCTCATTCCTATCACTTCACTCAATTCTTCGAGGTTTGCAGCCTTTATTTTTTTGACTGATTTGAAGTGCTTCAATAGTTTCTCCGCTGTATTCTCACCTATTCCAGGAATGGCCGTAAGCTGGGTTCCAAAAGCATTTTTGCTCCTTACTTTACGGTGGAAGGTGATGGCAAATCGGTGTGCTTCGTCACGAATTCGTTGGAGTAATTTGAGACTCTCGGACTTCTTGTCAATATGAATAGGATAGGAGTCTCCTGGAAAATAGATTTCTTCCAGTCTTTTGGCAATGCCGATAATCGGCATTTTGCCGTAGATGCCCAATTCTTGCAAGGCCTCCACCGCAGATGAAAGTTGTCCCTTTCCTCCATCGATTACCACCAGTTTGGGTAGGGGCTTTTCCTCTTCCATTAGTCGTTTATATCTCCTGCCGACAATTTCTTTCATACTTGCAAAATCGTTGGGTCCTTCGACAGTTTTGATATGAAAGTGACGGTATTCTTTGACAGCAGCCTTTCCATTAAGGAAGCAAACCATGCTTGCCACCGGGCTAGTACCCATGATGTTGGAATTGTCAAAGCATTCGATGTGGTCAGGGATTTCCGGAAGACTCAAATCTTGCTGAAGCTGCTTGATGACCCGGTCCTTTTTATCCTGATTGAGTCCCTGCAGTAGGGCCTTTTCCTTTTTGTAATACAAGGCGTTTTTCAGAGAAAGCTCAATCAGCTTTTTCTTATCACCAATTTTCGGAACGCTGAGATCGAGTCCTTCGATTGGATTTTCAAGATTGATATTGGTTAGAGTTTCCGTTGCATCACTTTGAAACTGGTCCTGCAGGCGTATCAATGCCGTGATGAGCAATTCTTCTTCTGATTCATCCAGTCTCTTCTTCAATTCCACATTCTTGGAAGTAATCATCGCCCCGTTTTTGACTCGCATGTAGTTGACGTAGGCCGTTTTTTCATCAGCTACCAAGGTACAAACATCAAGATTTGAAATGCCAGGATTAGTAATGAGTGACTTCGCCTGATATTTTTCAAGCAAATCCAATTTTTCCTTCATCCGATGAGCTTTTTCAAACTCCAATTTTTCAGCATGCTCCTGCATCTCTTGTTTGAAATAGGACTTAGCCACGCCAAGATTACCTTTCAGGATATGCTTGGCTTGTTCTAAATCTTTCAGGTAGGCAGCTTCTCGCTGATGGCCTACACAGGGACCTTGACAGTTGCCAATGTGGTATTCCAAGCAGACTTTGTACTTTCCTTCATCAATTTTGTAAGGAGAAAGGTCCAAGCTGCAAGTTCGGATAGTAAAAAGCTCACGGATTAGATCCAGCACATTGTTCATGGCCTTGACACTTGCAAAAGGCCCGAAGTAGGTTCCCCTTTTGGGGATTAGTTTCCGGGTTGGGAATATCCTTGGGAAGTTTTCCCTGGTAATGAGCAAATAAGGGTAGGTCTTGTCATCCCTCAGCAGGATATTGTATTTGGGCTGGATCTTTTTGATCAGGTTGTTTTCCAAAAGGAGCGCATCCAGTTCCGAATTGACCAAGGTGATTTCTATCCTAGCAATCTCTTTGACCATTCTTCGGGTTTTCAGGTTGCTGCCGGAAAGTTTGTTGAAATAGCTACTGACCCTTTTTTTAAGGCTTTTGGCCTTGCCCACGTAGATCAGTTCATTTTCATGATTGAAATACTTATACACCCCCGGATGGTCGGGAAGCTGAAGATGATCAGAAGGCAAAAAGGACGAAGATTCCATGGGTCAAAAATAAAAAAACAGACCGGGAATCGATCTGTTTTCTATTGGATGAAAATTGTCTGAATTAGAAATCGTTTTTCTTGGCATCGTAGTCAAAGTCGGCAAAGCGCTGACTTTCCTGCTCGTATTTGTCACAGTCTATTTCAATGCTAAGTGGCCTCTCTGGTCTTGGGAACGGCCCTTTGGTGTAGCCGAGTGAAGGATCTGCATAGACTTTGGACATATATTTGACCCAAATGGGACGAGCTGTTCTTCCACCCTGACCTGCTGTCCAGCTTCGGAAGTGGATAGCGCGGTCATCTCCGCCAACCCATGTGCCTGATACTAAGTCTTTGCTGACACCCATGTACCATCCATCGGAAGCATTTTGCGTGGTACCCGTCTTTCCTCCCAATTCATTGCCTTCTCGAAGTGTCCAAGGCACTCCTTGGGAAGTACCTGATTCCTCCTCAAATCCTCCCCGAAGCATGTAGAGCATCAAGTAGGCGTGTTCCTCGGTCATCGCAGGGCGTTTTTTGGGAGTGAATTGTTGAATGACATTTCCGTTTTTGTCTTCGATCCGATCGATATAGAAAGGTGTGGTATGCTCACCCTTATTCACGAAGGTTCCAAAAGCTCCGACCATTTCAAAAACGGATACATCATTTACTCCAAGGGCTAGGGAAGGCACTTCTTCCAAATCACTCGTCACCCCAATTCTCTTGGCGGTCTCTACCACGATTTTGGGACTTAGCTTTTTCATCATGTAAGCGGTCACAGAGTTGATCGACTGTGCCATTGCTCTACGGATGGTCATTTTCTGATAAGAAAACTTTCCGTCTGCATTGGAAGGACTCCAAGCAGGTTGTCCGGGAATGTAGACTTCTACTGGTTGATCGACTACTGAATAACATGGGCTGTATCCATTTTCTATCGCTGCTGCATAGACGAATGGTTTGAATGTAGATCCTGGTTGCCGCTTACTCTGCTTGACGTGGTCAAACTTGAAGTATTTGTGATCAATACCTCCCACCCAAGCTTTGATGTGTCCGGTATGAGCATCCATGCTGACAAATCCGGTTTGAAGGAACTTTTTGTAATACCGAAGCGAATCCATGGTGCTCATGAGGGTGTCTATTTCCCCTCTTTCCCATGAGAATACCCGCATTCTCTTTTTCTCGTTGAGTTTGATGTCGATAGAATCGGTATCATTTCCGTAGCGGTTCCTTAGAAGACGATAGGCTTCAGTTCTTTTGACGGCGTCTTCAATGAAGTTGGGAATCACCTGCCAATTTTCATCAATCCAAGGATCCCGGCTTCCCATTTCTTTGTAAAAGGCCTTTTGCAATTCAGACATGTGTTCTGCCACGGCTTCTTCAGCGTATCGCTGCATTCGACTGTCAATAGTCACGTGGATTTTCAGCCCATCACCAAAAAGATCATAGGCAGTCCCATCTGATTTGAGATTCTCTTTGGTCCACTTGATCATATCCGCTTTTACTATTTCGCGGAAATAGGTCGCCAAACCAATGTTATGGTTTTGAACTTTGTAATCCAGCTCGATAGGAAGCTTGGAAATGGAGTCATATTCCGCTTCAGTTAAGGCTTCATTCTTTACCATTTGGTACAAGACGGTGTTTCTTCTTCGAAGAGAATTATCCGGATTGAAAACAGGGCTGTAATAGGTTGGAGCCTTGAAAAGTCCTACCAAAACTGCTGATTCCTGTACATTTAGCTCAGCCGGAGTCTTGTTGAAGAAGGTCGAAGCTGCAGTTTTGATCCCATAGGCATTGGACCCAAACTCAGAAGTATTCAAATAGAGGGTCAGGATCTCATCTTTGGTATAGGCTTTTTCCAGCTGGGTAGCCACGATCCATTCCTTGGTCTTGATAATAAGCATTCTCAGGCCCGGAACATTGCTAAGCACTCCCTGACTTGCATCTGTTCTGGTTTTAAAGAGGTTTTTGGCTGTTTGCTGGGAAAGAGTGGAGCCTCCTCCTGCATCTTGGCCCAAGATCAAGGACTTCACAATCACCCGGATCATGGCAGTCATGTCTATTCCGGAGTGGCTGTCGAAGCGCACATCTTCCGTGGCGATGAGGGCGTTGACCAAGTTTGGAGAAAGGTCCTCGTAGTCTACAGGACTTCTGTTTTCCCGAAAGTAAGTGCCTAAAAGCACTCCATCTGAAGAATATAGCTCGGAGGCAATTTCACTTTCTGGATTTTCCAAGGCTTTGAAGTCAGGAAGAGAACCAAAAAGCCCCAGGAAATTGATACTAACCATCCACACAAATAGGATGAAAAACAGAACGCCGGCAATAAAGGCGATCCAGAGATATTTTATGGTTTTACCGGCCCAAGCAGCAAGGGTGGGTTTGGTAGTTTTAGACATAGTTTACTGATACAGACTTCGGAAGAATAACAAATACTCTTCCACATTTTTGGTTTTATTCAGGATTTGGAAATTTTCTATAGAAATGAAAAAGGCCTTTGCTTTGACTTCATCCGGTAATCCCTCCGATTTAAAGTCACTTGAAAATTTCTTGTAGTATTCATAAGCGGCTTCCGAATTGGAGAATGGGCTAATGATGAAAATGGCCTCCTCTGTGCTCATATTCATGTTTCCGGTTCTCAATCGAGAGTTTTTGAAGTTTTGCCCGTGGAAGTTTTCCAGGTCTCCCAAGAGATTTTTGGCTTTTTCGGATTCCTCAGGACTCATCGAAATCACAAAAATATGGGTTTGTGCGTCGTTTATTTTATAAGGCGAATTTTCAGGAATTTTAAGATTTTCCGGTGTCAGGTTTTCGGCTGGAGTGGCAGTGGAGTCGGCCTCTTCCTCTTCTTTGGGGGCCAATGCTGCCAATTCTTCTGCAGACAAAAGTGGGCGGAGCATTTGCTTGGCCAAAGCGACAAGGCTTTCGTCTTTGGTGTTTTCGATATAGCCTTCCAATCGCTCCTTGAACCGGTCCTTGGATTGGGTTTTTCCGATGACCATGATGTCCAAAAGAAGCAGCTTTTCTGTAGTTCTGGTCAAAGGATATTGCTCCAAAGTAGAGCGGATGATTTGGGAAGCCCGTGAATATTGTCCCGAATAGTAGGCATTGTAGGCTTCCTCATAGTCTTTGGAAGCAGCGAGATAAGCTACATTCCCGGAGGCAGCATTTGGGTTGTTTACAGAAAAGGTGTACTGAGAATCCGGAAACTCCCGATTGAGTCGGGAAACATACTGCTGGGAGTTGCCTCCGGTATCTCTTTGTCCCAAAAAGAGCAAGTAGTAAGCTTCCGGTTTTTTATTCGAATTGGGATAATTTCGGATGAGTGTCTCAAGATTTTCAATACTCAGCAGAGGTTCATTGAATTCGAAATAGAGCAATTTGCCCAGTTCAAAATAAGACTCCTCCAATTCCAAATTGATCTGTTCCTTAATCTCGGGAGTAGTTGGAATTTGAGCTAATAAGCTTTCTTTGGTAGGCAATCCTGCTAAAATCGGGTTTTCCTGATTGGCCAAGGAATCCTCACTTGCCTTAATTTCCTCAGGCTGTGCGGAGGTTTGAAAGATCGCAGAGCGTCTTCTCCAATTGTCCTGAAGGGGTCGACTACCCCAGTTCCGGTTGAATTCAATCGCTCCTTGTTGCATAGCGACTCCATTGTCGAAATAGAAGCTTGAACCCGCATCTCTTCCGCTAAATGCCAAAAGGTTATTGAAAATATTACTGTTCTTGGGCTGTTCTTTTTCCCTTGCCTCTCTGACTAGACGCTCTTCTTCAGATTTGATGTAGGCTAAGGCAATGGCTTCCTGTTCTTCGGGTGTTTTTTCGGCAAGGATAATCAAGCTATCATTAAGCTGAATTCGTTCTTGATGAAATACATAATTGTCAAGAGTGATTTTTCTCTCCTGAATGACCGATGCAGCCGGGTCATCCGCTTTGATGAAAGTCAATGCACTATCCAAGTAGTATTTGGTGGCCCGGTAGTCTTTGAATTCTTCAATGTGAATTTCTGCCAGTTTTTGATAAATATATCCCTTGATTCTGGGATTGGTTCCGGGCTCCTTGGCCGCTTGATGCAGCAGGTCCAAGGTGAGAGGAATGTCTCCCTGTTTTTCTTCAAAGAGTGCCTGTTCGTAAACCACCACATCTTTCAGGTCCTTGTTTTTAGGATCCTTGTATAAGTCTTCGTAGTAATTGCGGACCTTTCTCAGGTCTTTGGAGGCGTTGAGTTCAGCCACTTGCTGTGCATAGAGGGTGGCGAAAAAACTCCGTTCGTAAGGAGGATTTCCATCTAAAGCTCTTTTGTAATAATCGTAGGCCAAAGCATCCAAGCCTTCCCGCTGATACAGCTGTGCAAGGATGAAATTGATTCTGGACTTTTCCTTTTTATCCTCCCCATATTCCAATGCCCGGTCCAAAGCCCCGATGATGCCATTGGCGTCATCCCGGACTTCATAATAATAGGCGAGAGTTCGATAGAGCTCGTAGCGGTTTTCGTCACTGATTCCCGACTCTTTGGAGAGGTAGTCGATGGTGAAATTGGCATTTTCGATTTCTCCTTTGTCAATATAGAGTCTCAGAAGACTGATTAAGGTCTGATGCCGCAAATCATTGTCTTTGCTCGTGCTATTCACATATTTGAAAGCATTCAGGGCATCATCCTGCTGGGCTTGGAGGTAATCTATTTTCCCCAATAGGTAATAGCTGTCATCCTTCCATTTGGATATTTTGTGCCATTCGATGGCCTTGGAAGCCATATCCCGTGCAGAGTCCAGTTTGGCCTTGTTTTGCTGAATCGTAGCCGAATCAATGGGTACGAATACCGGTAATACTTGAGTGTAATCTTCTTTGTAATTGGTCCGGACCTGAGTTTCTACGTCCTTTATTTTTTGATCTGCGAGGTAATAGGCGTTGAAATGAGCCGTAAGGTTATGAAAGGCCCTATTGGTAAAAGTGTCCCGCTCGGAAGAACAGGCCACAGCAAAAAACATAAGGACCCCGAAAAGGCCGAAAATTTTTCTCATTTCTACATTTTACCCAAATGGAATACCAAAATAGGCTTTTTGCCTTACTTAGCGAACGAATTGGTCATTGTTATATTTTCCCCACTTTCCCTAACTTCACTTATGCCTGATTCCAAGCCCAAAAACAAGCCCAACTCTTCCGGTCCTCCGGTTTATGTGAAATACATCGGATTATCCTTTCAGTTATTTGGAATCATCGGGGGAGGCACTTGGCTGGGATGGTGGATTCAGCAAAAAAGCACCATGAAGTTTCCTCTTTGGTTGCTTCTATTCAGTTTTCTGTCCGTTTTTGTTGCTTTTTATCAGCTTTGGCTTTCCATGAAAAGAGATGGGTAGCATTTCAGCAGAATGAAGTAGCTTTGTGCGAAAGTCGACCAAAGTGGCACTCCTTACTAATATACATGTACGTTTTTGGCTCTTTTCTCTGGGACTGGGGCTTATAATTTGGGTACTTCAGCAGGTGTTTCCTGCAATCATCCATCCCAAAATCTGGGAAATCCTGATTTTCCTCGTCTTGTTTTTCTTTTTTATACAGCTACTCAATTCTTTCTTGCTGAAAATGCTCCCGGATAGTTTTTTTCAGATTTCTGTCCTGGCGATGGTTCTGAGGCTGATTGGTTCCCTGGTTTTTATAGGGGTGGAAGTATGGCCAGGCATGGAAAATATTATTTTGTTTATCGCCGATTTCTTTGTGATTTTTTTGTTCTACTTAGTTTTTGATATCTACGCCTTTCTATCTAACTTGCGGCCGATTTCGAAGTAGCCCTCAAAAACAAGAGTTGATGACGCGTAAATTATTGGCCTTAAGTCTTTTATTTTCAGCATTTTTGCTGATTAATTCTACCCCCACTTTTGCGGCAGGTTCAGAAGAAGATAAGACAAGCTTTATCATGCACCACGTGAAGGACTCTCATGAGTGGCATTTTGCGACCTTTGGGCACACTCACGTTACCCTTCCATTACCGGTTATTGTTTATTCTTCCGATCGGGGTTTGGAGTTTTTCAAATCCAGCGATTTTCAGAATCATGACACGCACGCTTTCGGTAAGGAATATGCTCACGAAGGATATTTTATTGATGAGCATGACCACTTGGGAAGAGTAGACGGGGCGAGCTTTATCGAGCTTTCCATCACCAAAAACGTGGTCATGATGTTTTTGGTTATGATTATTTTGGCTGTTTTGGCTATTTCCGCAGGGAATTATTACAAGAAAAACGGGGCAGTTGCTCCCAAAGGACCTGCAGCTCTATTGGAGCCGATTGTGATCTTCGTGAGAGATGAGATCGCCAAAAATTCCATCGGTCCTAAGTATAAGAAGTTCGTTCCTTATCTATTGACCTTATTCTTGTTTATCTGGTTTGGTAACCTTCTGGGTCTTTTGCCAGGTGCAGCCAATATGACCGGAAACATCGGGGTGACCTTTACTCTTGCTATTCTGACCTTTATCCTGACCAACGTCAATGGAAACAAGGATTACTGGAAGCACGTGTTTGCTACTCCGGGAGTGCCGATTCCTATGTTGCTGATTATCGTGCCTGTGGAGATCATCGGTTTGTTTACCAAGCCTTTCGCTTTGATGGTCCGACTTTTCGTGGCGATCACTGCAGGTCACATTGTGATCTTGGGCTTTATTGCTTTGGTTTTCATCTTCGAATCCTACGCTATTGGGGTAGTGAGTACGCTGATGGTGACCTTTATCAATATCATCGAATTGCTCGTAGCCACGATTCAGGCTTATGTATTTACGCTGTTTACAGCGATGTACATCGGTTCAGCGGTGGCCGAACACGCGCATGACGATCATCATTAAGTAGAAATTTCTTTGTTCAATTTATAAATCTAACTCTTATGTTAATGTCTATCTTGTTGACTGCTGGTTATGCACTTATGGGTGCTGGTATCGGTGCTGGTATTGTTGCGATTGGCGCAGGACTTGGTATCGGTCGTATCGGTGGTCAGGCAATGGAATCTATTGCTCGTCAGCCAGAAGCTGCTGGTAAGATCCAAGGTGCAATGTTGATCATCGCAGCTTTGATCGAGGTGGTTTCCCTGTTCGCAGCGGTAATCTGTCTGTTGATCGCGTTGAATATCGCGGGCATCAGCTAAACCAAAATGGAAGGGGACTGGCGCTAGGCCTTTCCCCTTTCTTTCTTTCCTCTATTGAACAATCTGAAATAAATCATATATCATGGATTTGATTACTCCCAGTTCCGCACTTATTTTCTGGCAGCTGTTTGGCTTCCTAGGGTTATTGTTTATCCTGATCAAGTTTGCCTGGAAGCCTATGCTTGCTGCATTGGAAGAGCGGGAGACGAGCATTGAGAATTCTCTCAAGGCTGCCGAACAAGCCAGAAACGAGATGGCCAACCTTAAGGCAGAAAATGAAAAGCTCCTTCAGGAAGCCAGACTTGAGCGGGATTCTATCCTGAAAAAAGCGCAGGATGCTTCCGTCAAGATGATTGAAGATGCGAAAAATGAAGCTTCCAAGGTGGCTGCTGAGCAAATTGAAAATGCAAAAGTTGTCATCGAGACAGAGAAAAAAGCAGCCTTGACTGAAGTGAAAAATCAGGTGGCTCTTTTGACTTTGGAAGTGACTGAGAAGCTCCTCAGAAAGAACCTAGCCGACGAAAAAGCTCAAAAAGAGCTTGTGGAGGAATTTGTAAAAGACCTTAAGCTCAACTAATCATCCATGTCCAACGAAAGAGTAGCGTACGCCTATGCCAAATCTCTGATGGAACTGGCTAAAGAACGTGGACAGGTAGAGGAAGTCTATCAGGACTTTCTTCATCTGAAAGCGATGTCTGATTCCAATAGAGACCTGAAGTTGGTCATGCGCAATCCCATCATCAGCTCGGAGAAGAAATTGAATATTCTCAAGGCTCTTTATAAAAAAAGGGGAGCTACCGAAGCTACGATGAAATTTTACGAAATCATCTGCAGAAAAGGCCGGGAGAATATCCTGACTGAAATGGCAAAGTATTTTGTCAAGCTCTATCAGGTAGAAAAATCGATTCAGGTAGCTGAGTTAACTACTACTTTCCCGATTGACGAAAAGCTGAGAAAGGAATTCAAAGCCGTCATCGCGAAAATATCCAATGCTAAGGAGGTTCAGCTTGTCGAAAAAGTCAACCCTGAACTTATCGGTGGCTATATCCTTACAGTGAATGACAAGCAGCTTGATGAGTCCCTAAGTGGTAAACTCAAAAAGTTGAAGAGTCAGATTACACACAATCAATACGTCAAACAGTTTTAAAACGATCTATATACTACTATCATGGCAGAAGTAAGACCTGATGAAGTTTCGGCGATCTTGAGAGAACAACTCTCCGGTGTCAGAACTGAAGCTGAACTCGAAGAAGTGGGTACCGTACTCCAAGTGGGTGACGGGGTAGCCCGTATCTATGGACTTTCCAAAGCTCAAGCAGGGGAATTGCTGGAGTTTGACAATGGAACCAAAGCCATGGTGCTCAACCTCGAAGAGGACAATGTGGGTGCTGTACTTTTTGGGGATTCCAAAGAAATCAAAGAAGGAGATACCGTAAAGCGTACCAAGAAAATCGCCTCTATCCAAGTAGGTGAAGGCATGTTGGGTCGCGTAGTGGATACTTTGGGTAACCCTATCGACGGTAAAGGACCTATCACCGGTGAATTGTACGAGATGCCTTTGGAAAGAAAAGCTCCAGGTGTAATCTACCGTGAACCGGTAACCGAACCGCTTCAGACCGGTATCAAATCTATCGATGCCATGATTCCAATCGGAAGAGGTCAGCGGGAATTGGTAATCGGTGACCGTCAGACTGGAAAGACTGCCGTTTTGATCGATACCATCCTCAATCAAAAGAGCTTCTACGAAAAAGGCGAGCCTGTATTCTGTATCTACGTAGCTATCGGACAGAAAGCGTCTACCGTAGCAGGTATCTTGGCTGCTTTGGAAAAAGGCGGAGCACTTCCTTACACCGTAATCGTTTCTGCAGCGGCTTCAGACCCTGCACCGATGCAGTTCTTTGCTCCATTTGCGGGCGCGGCTATCGGAGAATTCTTCCGTGACACCGGACGTCCTGCCCTAGTGGTATACGATGACCTTTCCAAGCAGGCAGTGGCTTACCGTGAAGTTTCCCTTCTATTGAGAAGACCTCCGGGACGTGAAGCGTATCCTGGTGACGTATTCTATTTGCACTCCAGATTGCTGGAAAGAGCTGCAAAAATCAATAAGTCTGACAAGATCGCTCAGGAAATGAACGACCTTCCCGATTCCATCAAGCATTTGGTGAAAGGTGGTGGTTCTTTGACTGCCCTTCCGGTGATCGAAACTCAGGCAGGTGACGTTTCCGCCTATATCCCTACCAACGTAATCTCCATTACCGACGGTCAGATCTTCTTGGAAACCAACCTTTTCAACTCCGGTATCCGTCCTGCCATCAACGTGGGTATCTCCGTATCCCGAGTAGGGGGTAACGCGCAGATCAAAGCGATGAAGAAAGTAGCCGGTACCTTGAAGCTCGATCAGGCACAGTTCCGTGAATTGGAGGCTTTCTCCAAGTTCGGTTCCGACCTCGATGCTTCTACCAAGCGTACCATCGAAAGAGGCCGTAGAAACCAGGAAATTCTGAAGCAGCCTCAATACTCTCCGGTATCTGTGGCGCATCAGGTAGCCATCATTTATGCTTCTACCCGAGGCTTGATGGATTCCGTGCCTGTAGAAAAAGCAAGAGCATTCGAGAAGGAATTCTACACCCTGTTGGATACTTCTTATCCTGAGGCTTTGGAAAAAATCCTTAAAGGAGATATCGACGGTGCAGGTCAAATCCTGGCTCAAGCAGCCAAAGAATTGGCACCTAAGTACGCATAAATCAACCATTCCTTCCGGGTGGGCTAATCCCCACCTGGATTTAGATCGATACAAAGTAAGCACAGATGGCTAACCTTAAGGAAGTAAAGCAAAGGATCACCTCGGTCACGTCCACGCAGCAGATTACCAAAGCCATGAAAATGGTGTCCGCTGCCAAGCTGAGAAGAGCGCAGGACAAGATCGTGCAGATGCGTCCTTTCTCCCAAAAGCTGACTGCAGTCCTCAACAATGTTTCTGCATCAGCAGAAGGGACCGCGGATTTGGTATATGCCCAAAAAAGAGAGGTCAAAAAAGTGCTTTTCGTGGCAGTGACCTCTGACAAGGGACTTTGCGGAGCTTTCAACTCCAATATCATCAAAGCTACTCAGGCTGCTATCCGGGAGAATTTCTCTCAAGCCGAAGTGACCATCATGCCAATCGGCAGAAAGTCCATGGACTTCTTCAAAAAGACCCGTTATGGCATCAAAGGCAACCATGCACAGCTGTTTCAGGACTTGAGTGTGGATGCCGTATGGAATGCAGCCAATGAGGTAATGGATGCCTTTGTAGCCGGGGAGTTCGATCAGGTATTTTTGGTGTTCAACGAATTCAAAAACGTGGCGACCCAAATTATCCGTACTGAGCAGTTTCTTCCTATGGCCCCGATGGAGTCTACCGAAGCGGCTACAACGGAGACGGATTATATCCTTGAGCCTTCTCGTGAGTTTATCATTCAGGAGTTGGTACCAAAGGCCCTTCGTGTGCAGTTTTACAAAGCTCTCTTGGAAAGCAACGCTTCCGAGCATGGTGCACGAATGACTGCAATGGATAAGGCTACCGAAAACGCCGGTGAATTGCTGAAGGAATTGAAGCTGATGTACAACAGAACACGTCAGGCAGCGATCACCAACGAAATTTTGGAAATTGTAGCTGGAGCGAATGCCCTCGGCGGAAAATAAACAACAATAGATCCCAAATCGGAACCACAGCTCGCAAGGGTTGTGGTTTTTTTGTTGCTTTTCTATAAATTGAACTAAAGTTTTTAAGATATGAAATTCAACTTACCTGAAAACGAGACCCTTCCTGTTCAATTCTTATCCTCGACATTTAACAATACTTCTGCCACCTATAAATACTATTGGTTTCTTTCAATCATTCAATTATTGGAGGAAGAGGGGGCAAAAATTGAGAAAAATAAAATTTTCGCTAGGATGTTAGCGAATGCTTGGTATACAGTTAACTTTTTCAAGGTTTCCTTCGGAAAGCAGGATAAAATTCAAGATTCCATCGTCTACTTTTTAGAGGAAAAGAAAATTCCTGTTGACTTGGGCCTTGACAGGGTTTGGGAAAAAATTCTTTCTTTCAAAGATTCAAAATCTCTGTCGAAGATTTCACATTTCGATAAGCAAGTACCGCATTGGTTTCTATCTCCATGGTTTGGTGAATTGAATAGACGACATATTTACCTTAACTCTTCTGATCCAGAAAAGAAATGTCTGTATTTTTTGAATTCTGATTATTTGGAGATTAATCCTGAATGGAAAGAATACCTTATGAAAAATGCCTCAATTCTAAAAGATTTTTGTTTCTGGAATTTGAGTTTGTTTTTGCAAAAGCACAATCCAAATGTTCCTGATATCCCCAATAAACTTATCAAGCCAATCAGCAGAACAGGACTGAGAAGACAAAAAAGGAATTTTTGGAATTATTACTTTGAAGAAGTTGGGGAACAGAAGTGTATTTATTCTGGAGAAAAATTGACAATAGGAAATTATGCTTTGGATCATTTTGTGCCCTATAATTTTGTTTCTCATGATTTAAACTGGAATTTGATTCCGGCTCACTCTTCTGTGAACTCCTCAAAAAGTGATAAACTTCCAAGGCTTTCCGACTTTTTTGATGCCTTTTTTGAAATCCAGAAAAGAAGCTTTGAAATTGTCTTTCAAAGGGCTGGTAATTCCAAAATAATTGAAGATTATTTGACCGTTTTTCCCTCTCTCGAGGAATTTACTGGTGACGACAACTCGAAAGTTAGATTTCGGGAAACGATTGAACCATTAATCACTATTGCCCACAATAACGGCTTTCAATTTTATGAGCCAAAACGCTAATCAATTCTCTCACCTCACTGCTAAAGAACGAGAAAGTCTTTCCTTTCCAGCCAGAATGGTAAAGGAAAAAGGACTATTGGCAGGGGAGATATTGGATTTTGGATGTGGATTTGGGAAAGATGTGGAAATTCTGAAAAGTCAAGGCTTTCGAATTGAGGGATATGACAAGCATTACTTTCCCAGATTTCCAGAAAAGAGATTTGATACGATTCTTTGTTTTTATGTATTGAATGTTCTTCTTCCGGAAGAGCAAGCATTAGTGTTGATGGAGGTATCTTCCTTACTTAAGCCATCAGGAAAGGCCTACTTTGCTGTGAGAAGGGATTTGGTTTATGAAGGATTTCGAATGCACAAAATCCATCAAAAACAAACTTTTCAAACCAACGTCATTTTACCTTTTGCATCGATTTTCAAAAATGAGAATTGTGAAATTTACTCATATCAGCATTTCAATCGAGTAGAAAAGCCTTCTTCAGCCTGTCCGTTTTGTAATCCAAGTTCGGAATTCGAATTAATCTTAGAGTCCGCTCAGGCTTTTTCCATTCTGGATAAATTCCCTGTCAATCCCGGTCATGCATTGATCATTCCAAAGAGGCATGTGGAAGATTATTTTGAGTTAAGCTTCAAAGAGCAATCCTCTTGCTTATTTATGCTTAATGAGGCCAAAAAGATGCTTAAAAAGCGATTTAACCCCGATGGGTTTAATGTGGGAATCAATATTGGAGAGAAAGCCGGACAGACTATTTTCCATGTACATATCCATTTGATTCCAAGATATTCAGGTGATGTGGATGACCCTAGAGGTGGTGTAAGGGGTGTAATACCTTTGAGAAAACTGTATTGAACTGAACTTAGTTCTCAAGTTCCAATTTTCTAGAGTTTTATCTTTCCTCTCCCCTAAATTTTTACACCAATTAAGGTAACCTCACCACAGATAATCTTCGTTAAAAAAAGCAAGTTCGACTGGTAGATAATGGCTTTTTACCCCGGTCTTTTTACATGGGGAAAATGGCAGATTGCCATTCGGATAGACCCAAATTTAACCGATATCCCTATGAAAAAATCCATGTTTGTACTGGCTTTGGCCGCGGTGTTGTCTTCGTGTACGGTGATCCGACAAGGAGAAGTAGGAGTAAAAAGAAAATATGGTAAGCTGAATCCCAATGTGTTTGATGCAGGCTTGGTTTCTTACAATCCATTTTCCACTCGAGTCCTGAAAGTTCCCATTCGGACCACCAATCAGGAGGTCAGAATGAACCTGCCTAGTAAAGAAGGCCTGACGGTAGAGTCGGAAATCTCTATCCTCTACAGCGTAGAGAAAGCCAAAGTCCCTTATATCCTTGAAGATGTGGGACAGAATTTCTCTTCTGTGCTGATTATGAATGTGTTTCGCTCCGCAGCTGCCGATGTCAGTGCCCAATACATGGCCAAGGACATGCACTCCGGTATGCGAAGTCAAATTGAGCAACAAATCCAGGAAAAAATGCATGAATCTCTGAGGTCAAGAGGAGTGGTAGTCGAGCGCGTATTGATGAAAAGTATCAAGCTACCCGATGAACTTAGCCGGGCTATAGAGCGCAAGCTTGCCGCCGAACAGGAAGCGCAGCAAATGGAATACATCCTGGACCGGGAGCGAAAAGAAGCCGAACGCCGAAAAATCGAAGCCCAAGGTACCCGGGAAGCCCAGAAAATACTAGCCGAGGGATTGGTCAAGGAAATCATCGAACTACGCAGCATCGAAGCCTTCCGGGAGTTGGCCAACTCCCCCAATGCCAAAATCATCATCACAGATGGCAAGGCTCCTTTGTTGATTAACCCTCAAAGAGATTGATTTTAAGGGGGATTTTGAGCTTTTTACAAAGGCCTCGGTGGGAAACTGTCGGGGCCTTTGGTTTGGAAATGGGGTTGGGATGTTTTTCCAGAAAGAAGATTAGAAAACCAAGTTTTCCATCCCTCTTGTCTCTTCCTCTTCAAACTCCCTCAAAGCATTAATCAGCCGGAATCCCTGCATCTTGGGAAGGTCGGAAAGGGTAAGTTCCTGAGGGACTATTTTCCCTTCTGCAATGAGTCGGGCGCGGGCGGTCCCTTCGAGCAGGGGCGTGGCGGGAGTCAGCCAATCCTTTCCGTCAAAAAAGACCACATTGCAGTACGAGGTGTCCCGAATAGCCCCATGCTGCAGAATCAATACATCATCCGCATCTCCCCGCTGCTGCTTGAGTTGGTCGAGGGCACTTCGGTCCCTCCATTTCAGGGAATAATCAATCTCCGGAGCTTCGATCAGTCGAAGTCGGTTTAAAGGGGCTGTTTGATAGGGTTCAATTTCCGCCTTGGTCCCTTCGGAATTATAGAGGATCCGAAGCCTGTTTTTGCCTTTTTGAAACTCCTCAGGGATACAGACGCCTTCCAAAAGGGAAAAGGAAGGAAGCCGACCGAATTCCCGGAAATAGGAATGCGCAAACCTCCGCTCATGCCACTCTGCATGCCGAATCTGCCCCTCGAGGAGACAAAGCGTTTCAAACAAAGGGTACATAGATTTTGGTTAGCAGTTCCTGATATTCCTCTTCGGCTTGGCTGAGGGCGGTGATTCCTCCTCCACTTCGAAAGTAAAACTCTCCATCCCGGTTTTCCAAAAAGCGGATGGCCACCGCACTCTCTACTTTCTCCCCGTCAAATAGCCCAAATACCCCGCAATAGTACCCTCGCTCGTCCAATTCGGCTGCTTGGATGATTTCTACGGTCTTGACCTTTGGGGCACCGGTCACCGAACCTGCAGGCAGGAGACGCAGGAGGATTTCTCCGATCTTTTCATGCCAGTTTTCTGGTAAGGTTCCCCGGATTTCTGAGCTGGTTTGCACGATTTCCTTGCCTCCGGCAGGAATCCGTTCGGTATAGCGGTAGCGGGCTACCCGGATTTTTTTGGCGACCATAGCCAGGTCATTGCGCAGCAAATCCACCACCGTATTATGCTCCCATTCTTCCTTGGTATTGGCCAAAAGGACCTCCTCAGCACGTTCCACGCTTCCATCGAGGGTTCCTTTCATTGGGAAGGTGGCGATTTCCTCCCCTTCCATTTTTACAAAGCCTTCCGGAGAAAATACAGCAAAGCGGTCTTGGAAAAGCAGCTGATAGGGAGCCTTGCCCAGGTGAAAAAGCTCTGCCAAACTCCGGTCGGTCTTGACTTTTGATGGGAAAGTCAGGTTAAGTAGATAGCTGTCTCCCTGCAAAATATGTTCGTGAACTTGCTTAAACCTCCACTGATATTCTTCATAGGAAATGGGGGAATATGCCCATTTTACCCTCGAGGGAACAGCTTGAGGTACGAAATTGCTTCGCTGACCGATTCGAAAATAGATTCCAAGCTTTTCAGCCTCCTCCCAAGTGTAGGCCTGAGGATTTTTCCCCTCAAAGTCCAGAAGGAAGAAAAATGGAGTCCGGCTTTTTCCCCATTCCTCGGTCTGCCTGCAGAATTCTTCCCTAGTCATGAACATAAGCGGATAAAGTTGCGCATCAATTGGGCCCCGGTAGGAGAAAGGAAGGACTCCGGGTGGAATTGGATGCCGAAAATGGGCTTTTCTCGATGCTGTACGGCCATAATCTCATTTTCAGCCGACAGGCCAATGATGTCCAATTCTTCAGGCACCGATTCTTTTTCCAGCATCCAAGAGTGATATAGACCCACTTCCATGGCTTGGGGAATTCCGGCAAAGAGTGGGGAGGAAGGTTGGATTTGAATGGTTTTCTTTCGTCCGTGAATGACCTGAGGCAATCGGGTAAGCTTAGCCCCAAAATACTCACCTATGCCCTGATGACCCAAGCAAACACCAAGTAGGGGGACATTCCGGTTGGTACAGGCAGCAATGCAGGGGAAAAGGCCGGGATGGTCCTTGGGCCGCATGGGGCCGGGGGAGAGAATGACTCCCTTTTTTCCTTCCAAAAGTTCAGGATACCATTCCGAAGAGGGTACAATCGTAAGAGGAAGGGAAGAGACCTCAGCGATCAGTTCAGCCAAATTGTAGGTGAAGGAATCCTGATGGTCCAAAAGCAGCACGCCCACAGTCAGTCTATCGAGTTTTTCGGGGGCAAAGGTAAGCCAAGGCGGCTGAATTTTTCGGGGGTTTCTGGGCTTCTGTTCACTTTTTTCGGAGAAAAGAAAGCCAATGGCTTCAAGCCTAGGCTTTGCCGTAAGTCGCCTGAACCCATCGCTCGAAAAACACATCATTTACCTCGTAGTAGGACTTTCCTTCCGGGTCGCTGTCCTGAGAGACGATTTCTTTATCGATCAGGGCTTGTAGCGATTTGAGTACCGTGGCCCCACTTCCGAGTTGATGGTCTTGGATGAAGTTTTTGGAGGTGGGAGAGAAGACCCTTCCTGCTTTGGAGATGGCTACGGCAAGCTTCCACTGCTGTGGACTCAGTAGGGTACGGTAGTAGAGAAAAAAGGTCTCGCCTTCATCCAGTATTTTTTGTGCACAGCTTTTCCAGTCTTCCTCTTCGTAGGCTGCTTTGTCCAACTGAAAAACCCGGTTGCAGAGAGCTTGCACATAGTAGGTATGGCCTTTGGTCCAATCGAGGATTTGTTCGGCAATCTCCGGGCTTAAGCTCTTTCCATGGGCTTTGAATTGGGAGAGGATATATTTCCTATAGACGAGCGGATCTATCGTTTTCAGGACAAAGGGATTGGCGCTACGGTAGAAGGGCCGCGTAGGGTCTGAAAAGAGTTGGTTCAGCAAGGTCTGCTGACTTCCTGAAAACAGGAAAAACACGTTTTGAAGCTGTTGGATAGCCGACCTTAGCCAAGCGTCTGTATTTTTTTCGGGATAGGAGTGAATCTGCTGAAACTCATCGATTGCGATTACCACGGGATTTTCCTGTTTGGAAAGGAAATCCAAAATATCCACTACAGGCCTTTGTGCTTGGCTGATTTGGAAACTCACCTGAGGGATTCCGTTAAGCTGATCGAAGGAAATAATGGGGCGGAGCGTTTTGACGAAATCCCATATCCGCTTTCCCAAAGGATCTTTTTCCGGAAATTGCTGAAGCAGGGCAGTTCCCAAGGCATTGAGGAGCTGCTGTTCGTTTTCGGTGGCCAAAATATCCAAATACACAAAGCCCCAAGTTTTGGGAAGAAAATGCCGGATATGATGAATCAAGGCGGTTTTTCCCAATCTTCTTTTTCCAATCAGTAGACAGGATTGCCCATTTTGAAGCAGTTGGGTAATCTGTTTGGTTTCTGCTTCTCGGTCACAGAAGTAGCTAGGGCCATAGTATCCTGAGGTAGGAAAAGGATTTAGGGGCTTTTTGTATCGGATGGGCATACCTTCAATGAATGATTCACCAAAGGTAATTTACCAAAGGTAATTTACAAAAAGTTAATTGATTGGTTTTTAATAAAGCCTACTTGAATAGCATTTAGCAGGCTAGAAAATCGAAGATAATTGGCTAGCTTAAAAGCCTATCCCTCTAAAACCCATGAAAAACCTACTTTTACCGGCTCTATTTTCGGTGATCATTTGGGCGATCTCTTCCTGCACTTCCCCGCCCAAAGAGGAGACTCCGCCCAATATTATCTTCATTTTGGCTGATGATTTGGGCTACGGGGATTTGAAAGCCTTTCATCCGGAAAGTAAAATTTCCACCCCTCATTTGGACCAATTGGCGGCTGAGGGGATGAGGTTTACTGATGCCCACACCACTTCAGCGGTTTGTACTCCTTCAAGGTATGCTCTCCTAACCGGGCGGTACAATTGGCGAAGCAGGCTAAAGCAAGGGGTTTTGACCGGAGAGTCGCAAGCCTTGATACCCAAGGAAAGAACAACCGTGGCCTCCCTTTTGAAATCCAAAGGATATCAGACGGCCTTTATCGGAAAGTGGCATTTGGGTATGGATTGGGGGCTGAAAGTGGATTCCATCGAGCAAGTCGGGGAAGGGTATTCGGCGGATTTCAGTTTGGTGGACTTTTCTAAGCCGGTTCAAAACGGGCCGAATGTCTTGGGCTTTGACTACAGCTATGCCCTACCGGCGTCTTTGGATATGGCGCCCTATGTGTATGTAGAGAACGAACAAGTCACTCAAGTACCCAATAGGGAGACCATAGACGAAGGGGAATACTCTTGGTGGAGAAAAGGACCCACTTCTCCGGATTTTATCCATGAAGAGGTGACCCCCAACTTTTTCACCCGGACTATCCAATACATCCAAAATCAATCCGGTCAGGAAAAGCCTTTCTTTCTTTACCTCGCTTTGCCTTCTCCTCATACGCCCATTCTTCCAAAAGAAGAATGGCAGGGAAAAAGCGGCTTGCTGCCCTATGCCGACTTTGTCATGATGATCGATGACTACATCGGACAAGTCAATCAAGCCTTGAAGGAAGCAGGTCTTGAGGAAAATACGCTTGTCATTTTCAGCAGTGACAATGGCTGTGCCCCAGCGGCTGGTTTCAACAAACTGGTAGAAATGGGACATTTGCCAAGCGCTCAATTCCGGGGGCATAAGGCGGATATTTATGAAGGTGGGCATCGGGTGCCCTTTATCGCCAAATGGCCCAAGCAAATCCAAGCAGGTAGCAGTGCTGAGGAAACTGTCTCTTTGGTCGATTTTTTTGCCACTGCTGCGGAATTATCAGGCTATGAAGTGGGGGAAAATGAAGGAGAGGACAGCTATTCCTTACTTCCGCTATTTCGTCAGGAAAGCAGACAAGGAGAATTCCGGGAGGGCACGGTATTCCATTCGGTCAACGGAACTTTTGCTATCCGAAAAGGGGACTGGAAGCTGATTTTGGCCCCTGGTTCGGGAGGGTGGAGTTTTCCACGTCCCGGAGACCCTGCTGCCGCAGACCTTCCTGAGGTACAGTTGTATGATTTGGCGACAGACCCGGGAGAAACGAGTAATCTTCAAGCCGAGCAACGAGAAAAAGTGCAGGAATTGACAGCTTTGCTTTCGAAATATATCCGTGAAGGGAGAAGTACCCCCGGTATCCCACAAGCCAACGATCCTTATGATGGGGAATGGAAGCAGGTGTGGTTTATGGAAAAATAAAGGCAGACGAAAATCCACTTCGCCTGCCAATAATTTAATGGGTTTTAAAGCCTAATCCTTCTCGCAATCACCTCTGCCATGATGGTCAGGCCTTCTTTGTTGGGATGAACTCCGTCCGGCAGCAATTCGGGCTTGTCCATCAGGGGTGTGTAAAGGTCGATCATCTCCGCTCCGGATTTTTGAACCACTTCAAAGAGCATGAGTCTTTGCTCATTATTCATTACCTCCGGGGTAATGCCGAAGTTTTCCCGAGTGACTGGGACTGGGAAAATCACATAGACTTTTCCGTCTTTGGGCATATTCTCGCGGAACTCCGCGATCATATCCAGATAGTCCTTGACAAAATCTTCTTTATGCGCCCAGTTTTGGGGTTTGGAGTCATTGGTGCCCAGTTTGATCAAAAGCACATCAGGATGAAAATCCTTGGCTTCCTGAAATTGTGGTTCGTTCCAAAATGGGTAATCCCCTTTTCTCAGCAAGGTTCTTCCACTCACTCCAAAATTTTTGACTTCATAGGCATCTCCGAGGAGTGCACCAACTTGAAGTGGGTAGGAATCCGGATTGTCCCGACCGGGACCTTGGGTGATGCTGTTTCCCACAAAAGCCACTTTGATGGGGCTTTGGGCAAAAGTGGATAGACTCAAAAGGAAGGCAAATAGGGGTAAGAATAGTTTTTTCATCGGTTTTTGGGTTGAGTTGCAGCCTTGAATATACTTTTTCTGCCAATGAAAAACTCACAAATTCCACGAGTGAAGTGGGAGATTTGAGTTAAACTCCCCAAAGTGACCAAGGGAAGTTAAGATTTCAGAATTCCGCCTTATTTTCGGCCATGGCTTTTCTTCAATCCACCTACCGCTTAATTTCCCGGCTTTCTTTGGATGTAGTAGCCGGAGCAGTAGCTGGACTTCTGTTTTTTTCCAGACTTTTTCACACGGAGTTGGACCCTTTGGTCTATCAGCTTTTGGGCATGGCAGTGTGGTGCATTTACACGCTAGACCACATCTTGGACGCCCGAAAGCTAAAATCTCCAGTTTCTTCCCGACATGCGTTTTACCAAAAATATGGTGGGATTTTATGGTTTTTTGTAGTTCCCACAGTACTATTTGGGCTTTTCCTGGCGTTTCGGGTTTTGGGTTTGGGAAAGGAGTTGTATTTCAGTTTGGGTTTGGGACTGGCGATTCTTTTGACCATGCTTCTCCTGAGAAAAGCCGGCCAAGCAGCGGGACTGATCAAGGAATTCAGCACGGCTGTTTTTTACGTTTTGGGCATTGCCTGGCTTCCTCTGCTTCGACTGGAAGGGATTGATTGGACCTGGCAAAATCTGATTTTTATTCCTGCCTACATCGCCTTGGCATTTTTGAATCTGTTGATGCTTTCATTCTTGGACCGAAAGGATGATGCCACGCAGGGGTTTGCCTCCGCGGCTTTGACCATCGAACCCGGCAAATTGTTGGGCTGGATAAGAAAGCTGGCCTTTGCCCTCATTTTCCTGAGTTTGGCAGGATTTATTCTTCTACCCTCTTTCTACCGTCCTTTTGCATGCCTGCTTCTGCTGATGACGCTGATTCATTACCTCAGTTTTTTCCATGCAGGGATTTCCACGGAAGCTAAAAGAGGGCGAATGGAAGCTGCATTTATGCTTCCGCTTTTGCTTTGGGCTTTATGAAAGACGCCTATCGATTACTGGCTCCATTTTACTCCCAAATTTCCGGATGGGTTTTTGGAGAAAATAGAAAAGAAGCAAATCGATATTTTTTAGAAATACTTCCGTTTGACAAGGTCTTGATGATCGGGGGAGGGGATGGGTCTGACTATCAGTTTTTGAGCAAAAAACTATCAGGAGATTATTGGGAAAGATCCCAATCTATGTTGGCTTTGGCCAGTCGAAATTTAAAAGAAACCAGCTTGGACTTTCATTTGGGGCATTTTTCAGGGAATGGAAAATACGATCTGATTTGCCTTCCCTTTGTCCTGGACTCTTTCAAGGATGAGGAATTGGAGGTTTTTCTAAAAAAAATTACCGTAAACCTAAAGGAAAATGGGAGGCTGGTTTTTAGCGATTTTTTTCCTCCTGTTGGTTTTAGACAAAAGGTAGTTCACGGGTTGATGATTGGTTTTCATCGTCTTTTTTCAGATTACCGGAGAAAGGAAATACCGGAATACTCCCGATTTTTTGAAAAGGCAGGCTGGCAACTTTTGGAGGAAAAATCCTGGAAAGGGGGCTGGATTAAGGCGCAGGTCTACGAGTTGGCCGATTGATTTTTCCCCTGAAAAGGAACAAAAATCGTAATCCAAATCGATCGGCTCAGCCTGAAAAATACCGGCAAAAGAAGCAAAGCCGACATGCCGATCAAAAGCAAAAGTTCCAGAATTGAAAATTCCTCGACCAAGGTTGAATAGGCGACCCAAACCGCAATAAACAGCACGGTATTCAAGGCGTAGCTGATAAACATAGCACCAAAGTAAAACCCCGGTTCGGGTTCGAAAGACTGACTGCAGTTTTCACAATTTTTCCTCATTTCAAAGAAACTGGAAGGCCTTCCCCACTGAATGGGCTGAAAAAGTTTACCCTTACGGCATTTTGGACAATACATTCCAAAGAGGCTTTTCCAAAGGGAAGGAAATGAGGTGGAGTCGGTATTCATCGCACTTTCTTTATGGTATTTTGGATCAGCTGATCAAAGTAGTGTCCATTTCCCGGCCCATACCAGTTCATTTCTCTCACCTCATGAAAATGCTCATCGTAAAGCTCGTCGGGAGTGATGTATCCAATATAGCCTCCGTTGAAGACGGTAATGATCAGTTTGAGGCCATTTTCCTGGGCCAGTTTTTCCCATTCCTCATAGAACACACCTGAAATCTCTCCGCTGGAAGCAATCATCAGAATGTTGCCGATCAGAGTAATATCAAGATGGGCATTGGTATCTCCTACGAGGTAGTCAAATAGCCAAGGGCGAATCCTCAGGTTGTCGGAAACCCGAAGATGAGGGGATCTCAAGGAAAGGTCCAGCCGGGAATAGTTGACCTTTGGGTTTTTATTGGAAGCAAAGTTGGTCATGCGCAGCCAAATCACCGAATCCAGAGAGGCAGCGTAGGATTGGACCAGTTCAGGAGTATTTCCCTTTGCCATCGGGCGATGGCTTCCTACCGTTCCTGCTGCGTAGAGCGCCAAGTCATAGTCTCTGTCTTCCAATCGTTGGGTCAGAAACTTGGGATAATCCCCTGACAGTCCCATGAATTTGCTACTGAGACAGGTGGCATGTGCGGAGTAAGTGAAGAAAAGGGCTTTTTTCCCATCCTTTTTCCGGGTAAAAATCAATTGGCGGACAAAGGGATCATAGGGTGCGTCCTTAATAAACCGGTTGGAGACATGATCAGGTGCATTGGTTTTACGATAGGAAATGGAAGCGGTGTCTTGAGTGCTGAGGGCAGTTTGAAGCGCTTGGACTGACTTTTCCACCAAACCTTCTACGATTTGCTCATCGTATCCTCCAAAAGCTAATTCTCCCAAGGGGCCGGGCATGTATCCCCCCATTCCGGAGTGGGTGTGTGTTGCGGTAAAGATCAATTGGTCGATACCAAGTCCGGCATCCTTTACCCCTTCTTCCACCGCTTTAGCCAATGCAGGATGGACGATAAGCAGTTCGAAATTCAACCAAGCCAATTGGCTTTTTCCATTGCTAAGCGTCAGGGCCTTCACCATGCTGCTATCCTGAACAAACTCGTAAGGACCTCGGGGAGCATAGCCCACCAAATCCACGGCTTGGTCAGGGGTGACATTGACTTTTGCCCAGCCGGCCAGCCAAGCCTCACCTTGAGTTTCCATCCATGGAGTTTGATCCAATCTGTTGAGAGTTTCTCGATAAAAATCCTGGTCCTCAATCGGAGAACGGTCCACGGTAGTGAGTAGAACAAATCCCAGCAACACCAAAAAAAGAAAAGCCCAAAGAAAAATCTTCAGGGCTTTAGTAAATGTGGATGAGGACTTATTCATGAATAGGGACAAAAATGATCAATGTTCAATTTTCAATGCTCAATGATCAATTTTCAATTATTAATAACCAATAACCAATAACCAATAACCAATAACCAATAACCAATAACCAATAACCAATAACCTTTTCTGAATGAGCATGTCGAACAATCAATACTCAAAGGTTCCGTATTGGCTCTGAATGGTCACTTTTTTACCTTCATGAGGCTCTACCCGACCGATAATTTGAGCCTCGACTCCGTGGGATTCAGCGATATCGATGATTTCATCTGCGTAGCGCTCATCAAGGTAGATTTCCATCCGGTGACCCATGTTAAAGACCTTGTACATCTCTTTCCAGTCTGTGCCGCTTTCTTCCTGAATAATGCGGAAAAGGGGAGGAGTCTCGAAAAGATTGTCCTTGATCACATGGACTTGGTCTACAAAGTGGAGGACTTTGGTCTGTGCCCCACCACTGCAATGCACCAAGCCGTGAATGTGTGGTCTCAAATAATTCAAGACATCAACCATGATCGGGGCATAGGTTCGGGTAGGAGATAAAACCAGCTTACCCATATCCACAGGTGCACCTGGTGCAGGGTCAGTCAGGTTGTATTTTCCGGTGTAGACCAAGGAATCCGGCACAGCAGGGTCAAAACTTTCGGGGTATTTGGTCTTCAAAACCTTATTGAAGACATCATGTCGGGCTGAGGTCAAGCCATTGCTTCCCATGCCTCCATTGTATTCCTTTTCGTAATTCGCTTGACCATAAGAGGCCAATCCTACGATCACGTCTCCTGCCTGAATTTTGTGATTGCTGATGACCTCGTCTCTTCGCATTCTGCAGGTCACTGTGCTGTCTACAATGATCGTTCGGACCAAATCTCCCACATCCGCAGTTTCTCCACCGGTCAGGACGGCATTCACACCCTTGTCCCGAAGCATCTGCAATACCTCCTCCGTACCCTCAATGATGGCGGAGATGACTTCTCCTGGAACCAAATTCTTATTTCTGCCAATAGTCGAGGATACTAAAATATTATTGATCGCACCTACGCAAAGCAGGTCGTCGGTATTCATGATGATGGCGTCCTGAGCGATTCCCTTCCACACGCTGAGATCGCCGGTTTCTTTCCAATAGAGGTAAGCCAAAGAGGACTTGGTTCCGGCCCCGTCTGCATGCATGATATTGCAATAATCCGGGTCCCCACCTAGTGTGTCTTCTACGATTTTGCAAAAAGCCTTGGGAAAAAGGCCCTTATCTAGCTTGGAAATGGCCTGGTGAACATCTTCTTTGGAGGCGGAAACACCGCGCTGCATGTAGCGCTCGTTCATAGCTTGGGAAGGGTTTGGTTAAGGCAAAGGTAAGAATTGCAGGATTGGAAAATTGGAAGATTGGAAAATTAGTGAGGTGTAAAATCTACTTTTCGGCTTGGGACAAAATAGGAGGAAGGGCTTTATGTGTATATTTGAGAAAAAGATACACATGCGAACCAATATTGACATAGATGAGGAATTGATTCGGGAAGCCATGCGACTTTCGGGCAATGCCACAAAAAAAGCCACTGTAGAAGCTGCTTTGAAGCAGATGGTTTCCTTGAAAAAACAGGAAAGAATCCGTGAGCTGAGGGGTAAATTCCGTTGGGAAGGGAACTTGGACGAAATGCGAAGGACAGATGATTTTGGTTGACAGCTCGGTTTGGATTTCCTACCTCAATGGAATTCGGAGTAGGGAAACCGATTTTTTGGATGAAACTTTGGGTCAAATCCCCATCCTGATTCCGGATTTGGTTTATATGGAAGTCCTTCAGGGGTTTCGAGAGGATCGATCTTTTGAGGAAGTGAAGACATTTTTGGATGAATTCCCTTTTGCCGAATTAGGTGGGAAAGAATTGGCTTTGCTGTCTGCTCGTAATTTCAGAGAGCTACGCAAAAAGGGAATTACCGTCCGGAAGACGATCGATTGTTATTTGGCTACATTTTGCATTCAAAAGGATCTAAAAATTCTTCATGCAGATCGTGATTTTGCTCCTTTTGTACAATTCTTAGGATTGAAATCGATTTTCTAGATCAAACCAAATTTGCTTCTGTTATCAGGCGGAGACCGTCTAGTGTGAGATTTTTGTCTACTTGGTCAAACTCATCCTGAAGGTTGGTCAGAATGGAGGATAATCCCCCGGTTGCCAGGATGGTAAATTCAAGCCCGGTTTCTTTTTGGATGGATTCCAGCATCCCTTTGACCAATCCGGTATAGCCATAAAGCACGCCTGACTGAATGGCGTGAATGGTATTTTTCCCCAAGACAGACTCGGGAAGCTTTAACTCCACCTCGGGAAGCTTTGAGGTATTCATAAACAGCGCCTTGATTGCCGTATGCAGTCCGGGAACGATGCTTACACCTAGGATTTTTCCTTTTTCATCCACCGTGGTGAAGGTCAAAGCCGTACCAAAATCGACTACGATCACAGGACCTTTAACTCGGGAATAGGCAGCCATCACGTTGCACATCAGGTCGCTTCCGATTTCATTGGGGCGAACCGGCTTCACCGGGAGTTTTTTATAGCTTTCCGGGCTGATGAGGTAAGGTGCTTGTCCGAAAAATCCCTCACAAAACTGGGTAATCACTCCATTGATCTCCGGGACGACCGAGCTGAAACCGATTTGTGATATCTCTGCGGGAGAAATGCCATGTTCCAAAAAATATAGGGGGACCTTTTTTCCCAATTGGGAAATCAGCTTAGGCGTTTGAGTTTCCAGTCGGAATTGATTGGTCCATTTGCCGTTTTTGGGATCAAAAAGCGCAAATACTACATTGGAATTGCCGGCATCAATGGCTAAAAACATTCGTTTCTTAGGTTTTGACTAATTTAGGGCCATTCCAAAGAAATAAACAAATTACTTATCCGCCAATACCATGTATTCTCTCCGAAAAGGAACCATCCAAGACCTGCCTCGAGTGCTCGAATTGATAAAAGAACTAGCCCTCTATGAGAAGGCCCCCGAGCAAGTCACCAATACGGTGGAGATGATGGAGAAAGACGGATTTGGACCCAATCCAGTCTATGGACTTTTTGTATGCGAAAAAGAGGCTAGGGGAGAAATAATCGGCATTGCGATTTACTACTTCCGCTATTCTACCTGGAAGGGTAAGCGGCTGTATTTGGAAGATATCGTCGTGACCGAGTCCGAAAGAGGAAACGGAGCCGGGAAAATGCTCTTTGACCGGGTGATGGCCCAAAGTCTGGAAGAAGGCTGTACGGGGATGATGTGGCAGGTGCTGGACTGGAATGAACCTGCCATCAACTTTTACAAGAAATACGGAGCCTACCTCGAAGCCGGCTGGCTCAATGCGCATTTGCAGGATTATGAGATAAAAAAAATGTTGGGTGATGGATGACCGATGACCGATGCATCTGACATCCGACATCGGTCATCCAACATATTCCCCTACCTTTGTGATTCATTATGAGAACAAAACCATTTTCTGTTGTCTATGAGGACAACCACCTCCTGATCGTCAACAAGGCGGCAGGGGTCTTGGTACAAGGGGATAAAACCGGAGACAAGACGCTGACGGACTACTGCAAGGACTACATTGCCAAAAAATACGAGAAACCAGGAGCGGTTTTTCTTCATCCCATTCACCGACTTGACCGCCCTGTGAGCGGTTTAGTGGCTTTTGCCCGTACTTCCAAAGGCTTGGAACGGATGATGGAGCTGTTCCGGAAAAGGGATATTCATAAAGTTTATTGGGCGGTGGTAAAGCGTCGTCCGCCCGAAGAGCAAGGCAAACTTACCCATTGGCTGACCAAGGACGAGGCAAAAAACTTCGTAACCGCTCATGAACGTGAGGTTCCGGGGTCACAGAAGGCAGAATTGAATTACAAAGTATTGGGTACGCTCAATGACCATTGGTTGCTCGAGGTACGTCCGATTTCAGGTCGCCCGCATCAGATTCGGGTGCAATTGGCTTCCATGGGCTGTCCGATTCGGGGAGATGTGAAGTATGGGTTTGCTAAGCCTAATCCTGACGCAAGCATCAATCTCCATGCGTTTCACTTGGTATTTGTGCATCCGATCCGAAAAGAAAAGCTCTACATGAGAGCCGCCCTTCCAGAAAATGAGTTTTGGGAGCAGTTTTTGGAGTTTGAAAACATCAAAGCCAAGGATCAGCACTTGGATAATACCTTTTCAGGGTAATTCCATTTCCGAAGTGGATTAGTAATGGATATTTTTAATTAATTCGGGAGGATTTTTTAATTTGAATCCCAATGACTCTGCTACAAAAAAGAGGATATCCATCTTTCCTAACGAAGGTTTAACTTAACTCTCTTTGTCCTATGAAGACAATTTCCGTGAAAATCAATTCTAAAGATGCCTCTAAGTATGGCCTTGAAGACAAATTGACCATGGAATTCAAGGACTTAGTGGAGAAGATAACCATTGATTTTGCAAAAACGGCCCTTCAGCAAGCTCATGAAGAATCCCAAAAGGCCGGTTTGGATAAGCTCTCTATCGAGGAGATAAACGATGAAATCAAGGCTTTCCGGAATGAGGGTGGTTCTTGATACCAATATTCTTATTTCTGCCTTGATCAAACAGGGCTCCTCTTCAATTATTTTAAACAAAGTAATCGAAGGAAATCAAGTTAAAATTTGTCTTTCAGATGCTGTATGGGATGAATATCAACAAGTGCTAAAGAGGCCAAAATTTTCAAAATATCCACAATTCGTGGAGAATTCCCTTTTTTTGCTCCACTTCTTGAAAAATCACAGTCTTTACTTCCAACCCAAACGAAAAGTAAGCCTCATAAAAGATCAGAGTGACAATAAATTTTTGGAACTATGCCTAGAATCCAAGGCTGATTATTTGATTACAGGAAATTTTCAGGATTTTTCGATTTCAAGTTTCAGAAATACCCTGATTCTGGGGCCGAGTGAATTTGTATCCAAAGTCTTATCCATTTAATTGCTCAAATGCGAAAATTACTAGCGTGTTTTATTCTTTTAGGGATTGTCTTTTCCTGCACCCCTCAGAATTCCCCCAAGACCATTTACATCGTCCGTCATGCCGAAAAGCAACTTTCAGGCAATGACCCCGAGCTGCTTTTGGTGGGACAGGTTCGCGCTAAAAAACTTGCCCAAATTCTCCAAAATAAGGATATCAAGCATGTCTTCAGCACCGATTACAAGCGGACTAGACTAACGGCTTCTCCAACTGCGGAACAAGCCGGCTTGACTATTCAATCCTACGACCCTTCCAATCAGGATGCACTAGTTGAGCAGTTAAGAAGTCTGGAAGGAAATATCTTGGTGGTCGGGCACAGCAATACGGTCAGTCAATTGGCCAATTATTTTGTAGGAGAAGGGGAGAAGTATGCTGACCTCCAGGATGTAGAATATGATTTTATCTATGAGGTGACCTTAGAGAAAAGCGGGTCTTCTGTTAATCGCAAAGTTTACAAGGATTTTTAGCCGTATTCTTCCGTTAAGTTTTCATTTCGTTTATCTTGAAAGACGAGATTAGGAAAAGAATATGAACCGGGAGGAAAACATAAACCAACTTAGCAACAAGGATAAAATCTGGGATATCGCAGTGATCGGTGGGGGATCCTCCGGCTTAGGCGTTGCCTTAGATGCCGTATCCCGCGGGCTTTCCGTAGCACTTTTTGAAAAGGCGGATTTTGCCAAAGGCACTTCAAGTCGAAGTACCAAGCTTCTCCACGGAGGGGTTCGATATTTGGCTCAGGGAGATGTTTTTCTCGTTTTGGAAGCGCTAAAAGAGCGGGGTCGGCTAATCAAAAATGCTCCTCATCTTACCCAAAGTCAGGCATTTATTATCCCTGTCTATAATTTTTGGGATCGGGTGCAGTATAGTGCCGGACTGAAGATCTACGATTACATGTCGGCCAATCTGAGCTTGGGGCCTTCCCGCTACATATCCAAAGAGGAGACGCTCAAAAGGATGCCTGGAATTGAGCCCAAAAATCTTTTTGGGGGGATTGTGTATTACGATGGGCAGTTTGATGACGCCCGATTGGCTTTGTCCATCGCCCAAACTGCGGATCATGCAGGAGCTTGCATCCTCAATTACACCAAGGTGACTTCTCTTCACAAAAACGATCAGGGTAAGCTCACCGGATTGAATGTTCAGGACGAGATTTCCAGGAAAAAATATCCCATTCAGGCCCGAATGATCGTCAATGCCACAGGGGTTTTTGCGGATAAAATCCTTCAGATGGACAATCCGGAAGCTCCCAAAACGATACAGCCCAGTCAGGGAATCCATTTGGTTTTGGATCAGAGTTTTTTAGGAGGAAAAGACGCACTGATGATCCCTAAGACAAAAGACGGTCGTGTGCTATTTGCTGTACCTTGGCACGGAAAATTGGTAGTAGGGACGACTGACACGCTTCGGGAAAAAGCGAAACTTGAGCCGGAAGCCTTGCAAAAGGAAATTGACTTCGTGCTCGAAACCGCCTCAGGCTATCTTACCCGAAAACCCACCCGGGAGGATGTCAAAGCAGTCTTTGCTGGCTTGAGACCTTTGGCAAGGCCTAAAGAAGGCAGCACCAAGACCAAAGAGATTTCCAGATCTCATAAAGTTATCCTTTCTGAAAGCGGTCTTGTGTCCATTACTGGAGGAAAATGGACTACTTTTCGAAAAATGGGAGAGGATACGGTGGATTATTTTCCTAAAGTCACCGGACTCAATTTGCCGGACTCCAAGTCTCAAGACATTCTTTTGCACGGATATTCCAAGGAAATAGCTGGGGGGCACTGGAAAATCTACGGTTCTGATGCTCAAAAAATCCAAGACTTGGCAAAGAAAAATCCAGCTTGGGCCGAAAAGATCCATCCTGATTTCCCGAATATCGGGGCTGAGGTGATTTGGGCTGTGAGAAATGAAATGGCTCAAAAAGTCGATGACGTGCTGTCACGAAGAATTCGAATGTTGATTCTGGATGCAAAAGCTGCACTGGATTCTGCAGAAAAAGTGGCCAAGCTGATGGCTTTGGAAATGGGAAAGGATGAAGTCTGGATATCATCTGAACTTGAAGATTTCCAAAAAACAGCAACCAAGTATCTGATAAAAACCTAATCGGAAAATGAAGTTTTTTCGATTCCTTTTTCCAAATTAACCCGACAATGACCCAAAATCCATCTTACATTCTCGCTCTCGACCAAGGTACTACTAGCTCAAGAGCCATTATTTTTGATAAAAAAGGCCAGATAGTCTCAGTAGCCCAAAAGGAATTCAAACAGTATTTTCCCAAGCAGGGCTGGGTAGAACATGACCCCGAAGAAATCTGGACCAGCCAATCAGCGGTATTGATCGAATCTCTGGTCAATAAGGGAATTCGTGCAGATCAGATTGCCGCAATCGGGATCACCAATCAGCGGGAAACGACTATCGTTTGGGACCGCAAAACGGGTAAGCCCATCTACAACGCCATTGTATGGCAAGACCGAAGGACTGCCGCCTATTGCAATGAGCTGAAAGAAAAAGGTCATGCAGAGCTTATCGCAAGCAAAACCGGGCTGATTATAGACGCTTACTTTTCTGCTACCAAAATCCGCTGGATTCTGGAAAATGTGGAGGGAGCAAGAGAAAAGGCAGAAGCCGGAGAATTGGCCTTTGGAACAGTTGATTCTTGGCTGATTTGGAAGCTCACAGCCGGGAAAAGCCATCTTACCGATATCACCAATGCCAGCCGAACCATGATCTTCAATATTCATTCTCAGGATTGGGACAAGGAGTTGCTGGATCTTTTTGGCATTCCTGAATCCATGCTTCCTGAGGTGAAAAGCTGCAGCGAGGTATTTACCGAAACAGCCGGAGATGTGCTGAAAACCAAAATCCCTATTTCCGGAGTTGCCGGAGATCAGCAGGCGGCGCTCTTTGGTCAGTTATGTACAGAGCCGGGAATGGCCAAAACCACCTATGGTACGGGGTGCTTTCTGGTCATGAATACAGGAAAAGAGGCAGTAAGGTCCAAAAACCAATTGCTCACCACGGTAGCATGGAAGATCGGGGGCGAGATCAATTATGCTTTAGAAGGCTCTGTTTTTATCGGAGGAGCGGCGATTCAGTGGCTGAGAGATGGGATGGAATTGTTTAGCCATGCCAAGCAAACTGAAAAATTGGCGAGCAGCCTGGAAGACAACGATGGGGTCTACTTTGTTCCGGCTTTGGCTGGATTGGGAGCGCCTCATTGGGATCAAAATGCCCGGGGGGCTTTCTTTGGAATCACCCGAGGCACCACCATTGCGCACATGACCCGAGCCGCCTTGGAAGCAATCGCCTATCAGGTTCATGATGTGCTTAAGGCTATGGAAAAAGATTCCGGAAAACCCACGCAAGAACTTCGAGTGGACGGAGGAGCTACAGCCAATAATTTTTTGATGCAGTTTCAGGCAGATATCTTGGGTTGCCAAATCAAAAGACCCCAAATTATTGAAACAACTGCGATTGGGGCAGCTTTTTTAGCAGGTTTGGCCGTGGGATTTTGGAAAAATCAGGAAGAATTACAGGATCTTTGGCAACCGGAAAAGGAATTTCATCCCCAAATGGATTCAGCCAAAAAAGAAAAATTGGTGCATTTTTGGAACAAAGCTGTAGAACGAGCTAAAAACTGGGTAGAAGAATGAATCCATACATTGCAGAATTGATCGGGACGGGAGTGCTGCTTCTTTTGGGGACAGGAGTCGTAGCCAACGTCCTCTTACCGGGTACAAAAGGAAATGGTGGAGGGCTGATGGTGATCACCACAGCATGGGCCTTGGCCGTGTTTTGTGGGGTGGTCATAGCCGGTCCCTACAGTGGCGCTCATCTGAATCCAGCCGTGACCATAGGTCTGGCAGCAGTTGGTAAGTTTGATTGGGGTATGGCTCCGGGATATATTATAGCTCAGCTGGCAGGGGCTATGTTGGGTTCGGGCTTGGCTTGGCTGATGTATCGTCATCACTTTGACCTGGAAGAAAATCCCGAGCTGAAAAGAGCCTCCTTTTGCACCGATCCTGCCATAAGAAATTTCCCGACGAGTGTGATTTCCGAGGCTCTGGGCACATTTGTCTTGATTTTGGCAGTCCTCTACATCACCGGTGCTAAAATCGAGGACGAGCAAGGTACCCCGATTGGCTTGGGTTCTGTAGGAGCTTTGCCAGTAGCTTTTGTAGTTTGGGTGATTGGTTTGGCTTTGGGAGGTACAACCGGCTATGCGATCAATCCAGCCAGAGATTTCGGACCTCGACTCATGCATCAGCTATTGCCGATTCAGGGAAAAGGAAGTTCGGATTGGGGCTATTCTTGGGTGCCGATTCTAGGTCCTCTACTTGGAGCATTGCTGGCTGCAGGCTTATACAAAGCCGTGGGATTCTAGAGCGGAAAGGCCAAGCCTGCTTTGGCTACGACTTGTTGGATTCCCTGACTTTGGAAGCGGAATTCTGAAACAAAGCCTACCCAGTCGGTAATCCGAATGTAAGCGCCTGCACCGAAATTCCCTCCAACCAAATTCCTTCTCGTACCGGGACTGCCTGGCTGCGTGTTTTCGAAGGTTTGGCTGTATCCTGCCAAAACGTACACTTGAGAAACTCCTTCTGTGAAGTAGTAGCGGAGATCAAAACTGAAGTTGGACAGGTTACCTACTTCGGGTTTGATCCAGGTGAAGGAGGGCATGAGGGCAAATTTGTCTGCAAAAAAGTATTCAACTCCTCCCCCGTATCCAAATTGATCATTTCTAAGTCCATATGTGCCAAAAGCATGGATTCGAGCTTCCCCTTTCTCCTGAGCCAATGCTGTGAAGGAAACAAGCACCAAAAAAAACAAACCGAGCAAAGCCTTTTTCATAAGTTCTGATTTTTCTAAAAGGTAAAAGGCTTTGCTCAGCTATGCAATACTTATTCGATCAATTTGACGGTTCTACCGAGTCTGCCCAAGGAATCCATTCCTTCGATGATGATGAGGTGTCTTTTGGCTAAATCCGAATTGAAAAATTCCAGTGAAGCCTGACCATTGGCATCCGTTTCTACCAAAGGATTCCAGAAGAGGGTAGCCCTCTGGTCAGTGATGGCTGTTTGGGGAGTGACCTGATCATATTTTGGGGAGTAAAATTCCCTGCTGGCATGGTATCCCCCATATTGGACCACGAGAGTGCCCCCTACACTTTGGTAACTGATTCCAGCCCCGGTTTTGGTGTACACGGCAATGACTCCGTTTGCTCCTTGTGACCCAAAAATGGCCGTCCTTGCCGGGTCTTTGAACACGTCGATGCTTTGCACATCCCTTGGGTTGATGGTGAAAAGGAGGGAAGCATCTACCGGCACATTGTCCAAGAGATACAAAGGCTCTGTTCCTGCCTGAATGGAACCTACTCCACGGATTTGGACACTCGCTCCATTTCCGTTTATGCTTACCCGTACCCCTGCTACTCTTCCCTGAATCATCTGGAAGATATTGGTAAAGCCTACACTGCCGGGTATTTTGTCGGGCTCAATAGAAGCATCCCCTTCTCCGTAGAATTTTCTTGCGGTAGTGGCTTCTTCCTGAAGAGTCTGAGCTTCTATGGTTACCCCTTCCAAGTCTGTAATTCCGTCTTCGGCGGTGATTTGCTGCATAAGGGTTCGGGCCTGATAGGTTGCCACTAGTTCTTCCGGCCAAATGATTTTTTCCGGATATCTTCCTGATAGAGAAGGAAAGACTGGCTTAGGCTGTTCCACGCTTAAGTCAATGTAGTTTTTGGCACGTTGATCTTCTGCAGTGATAGTCACACTGACCGAATCCTGATAGTTCAGCCCTGAAAAAACAAATTTGCCGTCAGGTCCATATTCTGAGCCGACCAGCTCAATTCCATCTCCGATCAAGGCGCTGATTTTTCCTCCGCCTAGGCCTTTTTTGGTTTCTATCTGCTCCTTGACCTGACCTGTGATGGTGATTCCCTGCTCGATGTAGAAGCCATTTTCGGGAAACTCCTCCTCCAAAATCTCTGGAACAGTAAATCTCCTCCAACCATGGGTCATCATGACCAAATCAAGCTGCTCCAAGGTGGCAGGTTCCTGATTCTGAAAATAATATCCCGGTTGATAGACTTTTCCCTGCAAATCAGAGGTCAATAGCAGGTGGGAAAAGATAGTGCCGTGAATCAGGCTTTCATCCTTGACCTGATCCGCATCAGCCACCGCTATGGAGAAACTTCCCGGAGCTGGCGTATCTCCGCTGCTGCTTTTCAGTTCCAGTTGGAATTTGCTTCTGGGGCTTAGATTTCCTTTACTTTCCACATTCAAGTTCAGTCTGTCTCCATTTTGCACAAAGATGAGGCGCTCGAGGAGTGGAGTCCCATCTTTTTTGAGCACAGTCACTGTGTTGATTCCTGAAGGAAGATTTTGCTTCGGGATACGTACTCCCCAAACCCCATTGGTGAGCTTACCTTGAATCATGTAGTTGAGAAGGCCACGAATATGGGAAAAAAGCAATAGCTCTCCGGGATCTCCATTTCCCTGAATAAACACGGAAATAAAGGAGGCATCTGGGTTATTTTGAACTTGGATACTTAATCCAGTCTCAGCTGCTGCGGGAAGTGAAATCCTGCGTTCCGCATTTGAATTGGGACTCTTGACCAGTGCAGTGTAGTTAGCCTTTTCAGGAGTGAATGTGATTTTGCCCAAACCTCCAAATTGACTCTCAAACGAGGATTCTTCCACTCCTTCGATTAAACCGGATATTTGGGCAGGACTTCCGTCTGGATAAATAGCCCGAAATGCCAGGGTGGCTTTTTTCCCCTGAACCCAATTCCCACCTTCGGGAAGGAACTGGATATCGACCTGATTGAGGGTGTAGGGAAGCTGGATTTTTTGGGTGACTATGTAGTCAGGGTTTTCTTCATAGCTCAGCTCAAGGTGTTGTTCGGGATGGTCTTTTTCAGGTATGCTGAAGCTGAAAGAAGCTTGTCCCTGCCCATTCAGTTGGACTTGTTGTTGATAAAGCTGCTCCTGTCCGGCTATGGCACTCAGCTGAAGTACCTGATTGGCCAAAGGCTCTCCGGTGGCACTTACCGCTACGAGTTCTACTTCGTATTTGGCTTTTCCAGCTTCAGAACTGACCGATTTGAATTCTATTTGTGGGAGAAAAGATCCACCTGCGCCGTCTACGACCTGAATGTATTGGTCAAAAAAGTACGTTTCACCAAAATTTCGCATCCAAGAGGTATATGCCTTTATTTGGTACAAACCGGTTTTTCCGTAGCGGGGAATCTGGAATTCCCCTGCACCTCTTCCGTTTTCGATTTCAATGATTCTTTGCGAGAGCAAAAGTCCATCCCCGTCAAAAAAATCCACATACAGGGTCTTACTCAGCGGGGAAGGAACCTGAGTGCCTCCTGCCACCAAGTAGGCGCTGAACCAAATATCCTCCCCCAGGGTGAAGGTGTGCTTGTCCAAATGGAGGTAGGCTTTTTCTACAGGAAACTCCTCTTGATAGGCTGAAAGGTAATTTTGGATTTGGGTTGGGAGGTCATCTTGAGCCTTTAGACAGAAGGGGAAAAGGCACAGGACAGCCAGAATGGCTCTCAAAGTAAATCTGGGCATTTTAAAATAGTTGGTTTGGTTAAAAAACGGCCGTAAATAAACTAAGGTTTGATAAAACTGCAAGAAAAATTATTCGACGTTTACGCCAAATTTGCCACTTCATTTTTATTGGCCAGTTGCCCACAGGCTGCATCGATATCCTGACCCCTTGATTTTCGGACCTTTGCGATGATTCCCTGCGACTCCAAGATGCGTACGTACATGTCTACTGCCTCTTGCTTAGCCTGACGAAATTCTCCCTCATCAATCGGATTGTACTGAATGATGTTGACCTTTGAGGGGATGATTTTGCAAAACTTAGCAAGTGCACGGGCGTGTTTTTCATCGTCATTGACCCCTTCCCAGATGACGTATTCGTAGGTGACTTTTCGTTTGGTCATCTGATACCAGTACTTCAGCGCTTCAGCTAGGTCTTCCAAAGGATTGGAATCGTTGATGGGCATCAGCCGGGAACGGGTCTCATTGATTGCGGAGTGGAGGGAAATGGCCAAATTGAACTTCACCCCGTCATCTGCCATTTTCCGAATCATTTTTGGGATTCCAACGGTAGATAGGGTGATTCTACGTGGAGCCATTCCCAGACCCTCCGGAGAGGTGATTTTATCTATGGCTTCGACTACGTTGCTGTAGTTGAGCAGAGGCTCGCCCATTCCCATAAAGACAATGTTGGTCAGGGGCCGCTGGAAATAGGTTTCAGCTTCGTCCTTGATTGCCACCACCTGATCGTAGATCTCATCCGGATTGAGATTGCGCATTCTTTTCAGTCGGGCTGTGGCGCAGAAGTTACAATCCAAGCTGCATCCCACCTGAGAAGATACACAGGCGGTGATTCGCTTGGAGGTGGGAATGAGCACAGACTCCACGATTTTGTTGTCAAAAAGCTTGACGGCGTTTTTGATCGTGCCATCATTGCTGTGCTGCATGAGGTCCACCCGGATGTGATTGATGATAAAGTGGGATTTGAGCAGTTCCCGGGTAGCTAGGGAGATATTGCTCATGTCATCAAAGTTTTTCAGGGACTTGTGCCAAAGCCACTCATACACCTGCTTGGCCCGGAATTTTTTTTCTCCGTGTGCCAAAAAGAAGGCTTCCAGTTCTTCGAGAGATAGCTTTCGGATGTCCTGTTTTTGATTTTCCACGGGGCAAAGTTAAGGATTGGAAAATTGAAAAATTTCAAAATTGGAAAATTGCTGATTTTAAGCTTTTAGGAAGTTGACTTCAGTTCATTTCAATAAGTTTTTTTCATGAAGTAGGTTTGAGCCTTTTATCATAAAAAAAGGGGGGATTCAGGAACTTATGCCTTATTTTTGCGCTTGCAATTCAAAAATAACCTATGCGCCAATCCTGGTGGAAAATCCTGGCGGTCGCTTTGCTGATCTATACCCTGACTGCCGGTCTATTGATGGACGTACCCCGTCTTCCGATTCTCAATGAGACCATCCGAGCCCTGCATTTCCATGTGACCATGTGGTTTGGAATGATTCTGATGCTGATGGTTTCAGTTTATTACAGCATTCGGTTTTTGCGTAGCAATCGACTTGAAGATGATGATCTCGCTTTGGAATTTACCAATGCGGCCATTCTTTTCGGAGTATTGGGTATTGTGACTGGAATGCTTTGGGCGAAATTTACTTGGGGAGATTATTGGAGTGGAGACCCGAAGCAAAACGCTGCTGCGATTGGGCTTTTGATGTATTTTGCCTATCTGATTCTCCGGGGCAGCTTGGCAGATTCGCAGCAGCGAGGCAGAATCGGCGCCGTTTACAATATTTTCGCTTTTGCAGCCTTTATCCCATTAATTTTTGTACTCCCTAGGCTTACAGACAGCCTTCATCCCGGCAATGGGGGAAATCCCGGATTCAATGCCTATGACCTGGACTCCAAACTCAGACTGGTCTTTTACCCGGCAATCCTGGCTTGGACTCTTTTGGGGGCTTGGCTGGCAACCGTTCGGGTCAGAATTCGTAGGGTAGAGCGGGTTATCCATGATAGATTTCTTAATTCCTGATTGATGAAAAAATTATTTGCAATAATCTTCCTTCTATTTTCCCTGAATCTCAAGGCTCAGGATAAAATCGAGGTCACTGAAGCTGACTATAGTAACAACACAGTGGAAATGGCCGATCAGATGCGTGCCGATGGAAAAATTTATGTATTGGTGGGCATCATTCTGATCATTTTCGCCGGAATGGTGGTTTATATCATCAATACGGATCGAAAAATCTCCAAACTAGAAAAGAATCTTCCTTCTTAAATCAGTCATACCATGAAAAAAGGACATATCATCGGATTGGGCATCATTGCCATTGCTATCGTGATCATCATGACCTCCATCGGCGATGCGAGTAGCTACGAAAGCTTCAATACTGCTTGGGAAATGAAGGAAGATGGAGAAGATAAAGCCATTCATGTGGTGGGTCAGCTCAAAAAAGACATGGCCGGTCAAGTCACTGGAATTGAGGTGCGGGAAGACAAAACTTCCTTTACTTTCCTCCTTGTGGATAATGAGGGTACTGAGCAAAAAGTATTTTACAATGAGCCTGTTCCGGCTGATTTCCAGCGCTCCGAGCAGGTGGTCGTCATTGGATCTTATCGAGACAAAGACATCTTCGTCGCTGATAAGATTCTGATGAAGTGTCCATCCAAATATCAGGAGACAGACGTGCAGGCGGCAGGAATGTGATGTTGGGATTATTATCTAAGGAAAAATCATGATCAATACCTTTATGGGTAATCTGGGCCACTTGATGACCATCGTGGCCTTCGTCAGTGCATTGGTTACCGCCTATGCCTATTTTCAGTATTTCAGAGCCAATGAAATTGAAAAGGCCAGCTGGAGAAAATTCAGCCGGATCAGTTTTTACATTCACGCCGGTTCTACGGCGATGATTGCTTTTTCCCTGTTTGAAATCATCTACAATCACCGCTTCGAGTATTTCTACGCCTATTCCCACAGTTCCAAGGCACTCCCGGTTCACTACATGATTTCCAGCTTCTGGGAAGGACAGGAGGGAGCGTTTATCCTTTGGGCTTTCTGGAATGTGGTCTTGGGCATCATTCTGATTCAGACCAATAAGTTTTGGGAAGGTCCTGTAATGGTGGTTTTTGCTTTGGTGCAGGCTTTCTTGGTGTCTATGATTCTGGGTGTAGTAATTGGCGATTTGAAAATCGGCAGTTCCCCTTTTATCCTGTTGAGAGATGCTACTCAAGCACCGATTTTTGAGTTGAATCCAGACTTTGTTCCGGAGGATGGCACTGGCCTTAACCCGCTTTTGCAGAATATCTGGATGGTCATCCATCCGCCAACACTGTTTTTGGGCTATGCTTCTACTTTGGTGCCTTTTGCCTTCCTGATAGGCGGATTGGTGACCAAGCGCTATTCGGAGTGGATCCGTCCGGCTTTGCCGTGGGCGATCTTCTCTGCCATGATTTTGGGAATGGGAATCATTATGGGAGCATATTGGGCCTATGTGACCCTAAACTTTGGAGGCTATTGGAACTGGGACCCGGTAGAAAACGCCGTCTATGTGCCTTGGTTGATTTTGGTGGCTGCTATTCATACTATGATCACTTTCAAGAAAAGCGCTACCGCCCTGAAGACATCGATCGTCTTGGTGATTCTGAGCTTTATCCTGGTCTTGTATGCGACTTTCCTCGTAAGATCCGGGGTCTTGGGTGATGCTTCGGTGCATTCCTTTACCGATTTGGGACTTTCCGGTCAGTTGCTGATTTACATGTTGTTTTTCCTCGTTATTGCCGTCTTTTTGGCGGTTCGGGCTTGGAAGCATATTCCTACTTCGGAAAAAGAAGCCTCCGTCTACTCCCGTGAGTTTTGGATCTTTTTGGGTGCGGTGACCTTGGGATTGATGTCTTTTCAAGTCATTTTGCCTACCTCGATTCCGGCTTGGAATGCTTTGGTCGAAATCTTCGGAGGCATCTCCAATATGGCTCCTCCTGCGGATCAGGTGGAGTTTTATACCAAGTTCCAGTTGTGGTTTGCCGTTGCTTTGGCTCTGCTGACTGCAGTGGGGCAGTTTTTCTGGTGGCAAAAGATGGACAAAAAAGCCCTCAAGGATGCTTTGGTCACTCCCTACATCATCTCTGTATTGCTTTCGGCTGCAGTGATCGTATTGGCTAAGGTCTATGACTGGAAATACATCATTATCGTATTGGCTGGGATGTTTACCATCGTCGCCAACTCGGTGATTTTGGCTAAGCTGCTAAAAAAGTCCACCTTCAAACTGGCAGGAGGCTCACTGGCCCACATCGGCTTGGGGATGATTCTGATCGGAATCATGTTCAGCTCCGGCTATTCCGATGTGATTTCCATCAACATGTCCGGATTGACTTACAGCAACAGCTGGGAGGACGAGATGAACAAGGAGCACGTGCTGCTTTGGATCAACAAGCCCACACAGATGAAGGACTACACGGTAGTCTATCGCGGCAGACAAAAGAAAGTGGTTGGCGTTCCCGAGTATGTCCCTGCCAAGTATCTGGAGTCTACCGGCAATGTCAACGAAGCGGTTGCATTGGTTGATTACAAGGATTACTTCAAAAAAGGGGATGTGGTCAATTTGGTTTTGGAGGAAAATGACTACTTCAAGATTGACTATTTTCAGAATGAGGCTTTGAAGTTTTCCCTGAATCCCATGTCTCAATTCAATGAAGGAATGGGAGGGCTAATCTCTTCTCCAGATTCGAAAATCTACCTCAATCGGGACCTGTATACCTATGTGGCAGCGATGAATGACTATTCCGATCCGGAATGGAAAGAGGACGAAGTTTATGAAGTGAGTCCCGGGGAGCAGTTTCATATTGCGGATTTCGTGACCTATTTTGACGGAGCGGAAGTGATGAAGGAGATCGAAGGCTATGTCCTACAGGAAGGGGATGTCGCAGTCAAGGCAAAATTGAGAGTGTTGGATTATGACGTGGAAAAACTGCTTGAGCCGACCTTTATCATTCGAAACAATCAAGTGGGCAAGCTTCCGGTGATTGATACCGAGTTGGGACTCAGAGTCAGCTTGGAGAATATCCTTCCTGATCAGAACAAATTTGTTTTCAAAGTCAATCAGTACCAAAAGGACTACGTGGTGATGAAAGCTATCGTGAAGCCTTATATCAATGTGCTTTGGGTAGGAACTATCGTGATGTTGATAGGATTTACCGTGGCTATTTTCCGTCGATTCGATGAATTCGCCAAGATGCGGGATAAGGGGATGGAGTAAATGAGTGCCAATATCTCCAAAAAAATCTAAGCCCAAATCCCCCGATTTGGGCTTTTTTTGTGGCAAATTTTACTGGAGTGCTTGACTTTTAAAAAGATCGTTTTGATCTTGATCTGAAATTTTAATCAACCACCTAACTCAGTTTTATGAAAAACATTTTTGCCCCCCCAAGTACAAAAATTTAGGTAGATCCGGATTTTTACCACTTTTGCTTCTCCTGATTACCATGAATTCTTTGCTTACTTCTTGCGTACAAGAGCCCGAAGCTCCACGGCTGGAGCCTAATACCAGTGATCAGCTCGCCAAGGTGAAGAGCTGGTTTGAAGAAAACAAAACTAATCTCCGTCTGCCCGAGCGAGGCTCCAACTTCCGCACGGAATCTCAGGAGTTGATTTTGCCTTTTTTTGAAAAAGAACCCGATTGGGACCAATTCCATCACTATTACTTTCCCGATGGGCGGGAGGTATTTGAGATGAATCTGGAAAATGCACAAGCATTCCTCCCATCCTCAGAAACTGAAGCCTTTGATGTGGAAGCCGCCCAGAGAATTATCCAAAATATTCTTTTTGTAAAGCACCCTTCAGAAAACAGGTTCGATCCCCTAATTGTCCGATATTATCCTGATGAAGAAACTTCAACCAGGGATTTTGATGAGATCAATTACCAAATGATCGATGAGAAGTGGAGCGGCACTGTTGACCTTTTCACTTATGATGAGCATTACTTTATGGGCTTTGAGATTCACAAAGGTCAGATTTTGGCTACACGCCAAATGGAGACCCTACCTGACCACAACCGTAAATCACTTGGACTAGAAAACAAGGATGTGAGGTGCGCTATTACGACAACAGACTGGTACCAGATTTCCTATGTGAAGGCAACAAACACTTGGGTGGTTCAGCAACTTTCACCTACCCACTCGTATTCTTGCGGCATGGGAAGCTATGACTCAGGAGGACCTCCAAGTGCAGGCACTTATAGCTATGGAGGTGGTTTCTTCGTGACCAGTGGGGGAACGGCAGGATATGGCCCACCCGATGTGCCTATGCCGAAGTTGACCATTTATATAGATTCTAGTTTTTCAAAAAACCAAACCCTTAAGTGTGCTCAAGAGATGTTGGCATTATCCAAATTTGTTAATAGCCTAACTGAGTTTACAAATAAAACATCTCCAAAAAATGTAACATTGAGAATAGGAGCCACAAAAAATCCAGATGCAAGTGCTGAAACTGACGGGACTACTTATGGCCACAATAATATTGTAATCACATTTAATGAAAAAAAAGTGAATAATATGAGTTCATTAGGTGTAGCTAGAGTTTTGCTCCACGAAATTATCCATGCAGAAATTTATAATGCAGTTGGTGAAAAAAGAGGGTCCTTATTAGTCGGAAATTTTCAGAACAATTTCGAAGAGTATAAAAAACTTTATCCAAACAACAATAGCCTACAGCAACACAATTTTATGGCCGATTATATAGTTGAAAAAATCGCAAAAACACTTCAAGAAATTCACCCATTATTGGGAGCTAGTGAATTCTATCAGAAAGTTGGAGGAACAACGCGATGGCAAAAAGGAATAAATCCAACTTTTTATACAGCAATAGCTTGGCATGGATTAAATAGTACAAAAGAATGGAATGAGATGAAATATAACGATCGAAAGGTTTTACAAGATCTTCAAGATTTAGACAGGGAGTTAACAAAAACTTGTATCCAATGAAAATTTGCTTTTATTCAATCATTTGCATTTGTTTTATCTTCTCCTGCAAACAAATCGATAAAAAGAATTCTTTTCATGTAGATAAATCAAATACCTATCCCGAAGAAGGAGATACATTGCTAATTGTTTTTGACTCCGAAGATTCTCTTTCTTACAAAAGAGAAGAGAAAATTGGGGAAAAAATAATGTTTTCTTACAGGAAAAATTTTAAGAGAAGTCCAGACCTAATAGTCGCTATAGGAAACAGTTATGATCATAAAAAAATTATCATTTTGAGAGAAAACCTAAATCGATATCCTATTCTATACGATTCAGCACTTGATTTCATTAAATGGTTTTATGTAAACTATGATTCTTATTTCCTAATAGAAAAAAAAAACCTGTTTAATTCCAATTCAGACAGCCTTCAGTTCTTGGAAGTTTCTTATAGTTCAAAAGGTGAAATTTAAACTATCCCAGATTCAAGTAATAAGTGCAACACTAAAGGTTTAAGGAAGGAAGCCTAGGCTTCCTTCCTTAGGCTGAAGAATTAAATTAGTGTTGTCATGCAGAAATTCAATCATCTCAGCCCAGAGCAAAGGTACCAAATCGAAATTTTAATCAAACAAGGGATGACTCAGACCGGTATTGCCCGAGCTTTAAGAGTTCATAAAAGCACCATTTGTCGGGAGCTTGGTCGGAACACGGGTCTACGCGGGCGCAATGTGGGTGAATATGTCGCTCGAGTCGCTCAAAACAGAACCGATGAACGGCATAAGCTTAAACCCAAGAATATCCGTTTCAAGGCTGAGCTAAAGGAACAAGCTCGAGTTTGGCTCAAGGAGGAAAAACTGAGTCCGGAATTGATTGCTGCCAAATGGGAATTGGATGGAAACCCGGGCGTGTCCCATGAAACCATTTATCAATGGATTTGGAAAGCCAAGAAAAGTAAGCATTGGTCATTGACCAGAGATCGGGAGCTTTATAAATGCCTCCGCCATGGGAAAAGAAAGCGAAAAAGAGGCAATTACAGAGATTCCAGAGGAATCATAAAGGAAAGAGTGCCTATTGAACAACGACCTGCTGTTGTAGCCCTAAGGGAGCGAATAGGCGATATACAAGTCGATCTGATGATGGGTAAGAACCACCAGTCTGCTCTTCTGGTCTTGGTAGATAGGGCTACCCTGATTACCACTATGGAGAAATTATCCGGTAAGAATGCTGATGCTATTGAACAGAAATTAGCTAAGCGAATCGAAAGGATTGGGCCTTCCTTTTTCAAATCGATCACCTTTGATAATGACATGGCTTTTGCAAACCATCACTTGATTCGAGACAAATACAATATCCCAACCTACTTTACTCGGCCATATACTTCGCAGGATAAAGGAACTGTCGAAAACAGAATAGGATTGATTAGAGCTTTCTTACCTAAAAAAACTGACCTCAATGAAATCTCAACAGAACAAATACAAGCAATCGAAGCTAAAATCAATAACAGACCCGTTAGAAAGTTTAATTACCTTAGTCCAATACAAAAACTCAAACAAAAATTAGGTGTTGCACTTATAAGTTGAACACGGCTATGAATTACCTAAGTTAAATCCAATTCAAAAATTCGAATTATAAATCAAAATAGCCTAAATCGATTGATTTAGGCTATTTTTTCTTTTCGGATAGAATTCAAACAATTACATCTTAGGAAGCACCACAGTATCCATTGAGTGAATCACTCCATTGGACTGCCATACATCTGCGATGGTTACTTTGGACTGACCACTGTTTGCATCGGTGATGTAGAGGTCTTTACTAGTCGAGAGATTTGGGTTTTTTGGGGAAAAAAGTAGTTTGTACCCTTGATTTTTATAAAATTCGTTTTGATCTTTTGTTCAAATTTTCACCAACCAAAAACCCTTTTTTATGAAAAACATTTTTGCCCCCCCAAGTACAAAAAATTAGGAAAATCCGGATTTTTACCACTTTTGCTTGTCCTGATTACCATGAATTCCCTGCTTACTTCTTGTGTGCAAGAGCCCGAAGCTCCCCGTCTTGAGCCTAATGCCAGTGATCAGCTCGCCAAGGTGAAGAGCTGGTTTGAAGAAAACAAAACTAATCTCCGTCTGCCCGAGCGAGGCTCCAACTTCCGCACGGAATCCCAGGAGTTGATTTTGCCTTTTTTTGAAAAAGAACCCGATTGGGACCAGTTTCATCACTATTACTTTCCCGATGGGCGGGAGGTTTTTGAGGTCAGCCTGGAAAATGCCACCAAATATTTCCCGACAAGTATGCTGGACAGCTTCCCTGACAGAGATCCGGCGGAGTTGGTGATTCAGAATATACTGTTTGTGAAGCATCCGACACAGGAGCGGTTTGATCCGCTGATTGCGAGGTATTATCCGGATGGAGTAGATGAAATTGAGGAATTCGCGGGGATAAGCTACGGGAGCATTCCTCTACTATGGAGCGGTAGGTTGGAGTTATTTACCTACGATGAGCGTTTTTTTGTTGGGTTTCGCATTCTGGAAGGGGAATTGGACCATAGCTACCAATATCAAGTCCATGAGGGAGACAAGAAGCTGGACTATTCCAGATTTGATATCCGATGCACGATCACTTATTATCCGGTGGGATACAAGACCTGTGCTGGCGGAACTTGCCATACGACCATTGAGCGAATGGTGGGCGTCACAAGCTGCTCAGGCTCATCAGGGATCAACTCGGGAGGTAACTACGGATTCCCTTCGGGAGGAGGGCCCTCTAGTACCGGTGGAGCCACAGATGGAAACGGGACTTGTAGCAGTTGCTATGATCCTCCTCAGGTGCCTGCTCCTAGTCCAAATTTGAGAATACAAATAGATAAATCATTTAGTGATAATGCGTATTTAAACTGTATTTTGGGCAAACTTCAGCTTACAAAGTTTGTGGAAAGATTGGCTTTGTTTGACGGGACAATTCCCAATGGGAGAAATGTGATATTGAAAGTTGGTGAGGTTCCAAAAAGGCCAGGTCAAATGACAGCAGCTAACGCCGAAACCAGTGATGATTTAGGGCCGTATCATATCCAAATAACCATAAATAAAGATCGAGTCAATCTAAGTTCGCTCGAACTAGCTAGAATCATTCTCCATGAAATAGTCCATGCAGAACTCTTTGTGGCCAATTTTCATAAAGGAGGGAGTTCAATTGACGGAAACTTTGAAGCCAATTTCAATACTTATATTCAAAGACATTATGGTGAAGGGAATTCAGTGGTTCATCATAATTACATGGCTGAGAATATTGTCAATAAAATGGCTACCACACTTTCTTTAATTCATTCTAACTTGGGGAAGCAACAATTTTTAAATCATCCAGAAACTAAAATGGTTTTCCAAAATGGATTTGATTCTAATTTCTATAAAGGGCTGGCTTGGAAGGGTTTGCATAGTACTGATATGTGGAAGTACAACCTTCCTGAAAGAAATTCATTTGAACAGTATCAAGATCTAGCAAATGCTGCTTTGAGTAATGATTGTAATTAAAATTAACCATGAGAAATTGTTACATTCTTTCTATTCTAATTCTATTTAGTTTGTGTTCTGAAAAAAAAACAGTTGTAATGGATTCTGAAATAATAAATCAGGAGTTGAATAATAACGAACTAATAATTGTTTTTGACAGAAATAAAGAAAGAACCGAGTTAAATAGTTTTGGAAATAATCCAAGAGAAAGTTTCTATTTTAAGAGGGAGGATTTTGATCCTCCTTTCGATGATCCAAATCTTCATATCAGTGTATTTCATGGGCTTGACCAGGATACTATTCAAATAAAAAGAAGGGAATTGGATAAAATGATTGTCTGGTTTGATTCAGAAATGGGATATATGGATTGGTTTCGGCTCAACTATGAAAAGTACTACATCATTTATCAAGATGAATATTTGGTGAAAGGCTCCTTAAATCCCGAGCATAAATTTACCGCTTACGAAGTGAAGATTCATACCGGAGGAGTCGAATGATGTGATTCTCAAATACCCAAATCCCCCGATTTGGGTTTTTTTATAGCTTATTCCAAAGTGAGTCATTTTTATAGTTTGGAAGTCCTTTTACAATTGGCTCTTCAATTAGCTATTAAAATACCTTAAGACACTGGCCCCCTAGAATTTACCTTTTCTTTATAGGATGTTCTACACTTAGGCCAAAAGGAATCCTTAATTTTGCCGCATGTTTGATGCGAAAGAAGTTCTGTCCGTTTCCCTGATTCTTTTTTCGGTGATTGATATTCTGGGTTCTATTCCCATCATCATCAATCTCCGCAAAAAAGTAGGCCATATCCAGTCCGAAAAGGCTACCCTGGCTGCAGGGGTTTTGATGATTGCTTTTCTGTTGGTAGGAAAGTCTATTTTGGGCCTTTTTGGTATCGGAGTGGAGGATTTTGCCATCGCCGGTGCCTTGATCATTTTTGCCCTTGGGGCGGAGATGATTTTGGGGATCGAGCTTTTTAAGCCGGATCCGGAGGCTACTTCCAGTGCCTCCATCGTGCCCATTGCTTTTCCCCTGATTGCAGGGGCAGGTACTTTGACTACGATCCTTACGCTAAAGGCGGAATTTGAGCAGATCAATATCGCGATCGGCATATTACTCAACCTGATTTTTGTCTACGTGGTCCTCAAGAGCACCAATTGGCTGGAGCGAAAGCTGGGCAAGACCGGAGTGGATGTGCTGAGGAGGATTTTTGGAATCATCCTCCTGTCCATTGCCGTGAAGATTTTCAAATCCAATGCTTTCCCTATTTCCACCATGTAAGGGTGACCTTTTCCTTTTTTCCTTATGATCAAAATCTATACAGACGGTGCTGCCAAGGGAAATCCAGGTCCGGGAGGATATGGGGTAGTGCTGAAGTTTGGCAAGCATGAAAAAGAGCTTTCTGAGGGCTTTAGGCTCACGACTAATAACCGCATGGAGCTTTTGGCGGTGATCCGAGGACTTCAGGCATTGAATACCACAGAATATCCTGTACAGATTTTTTCGGACAGCAAATACGTGGTCGATGCCATCGAAAGGGGCTGGCTTTGGGGATGGCAAAAAAAGGGCTTCAAGGACAAAAAGAATCCTGATCTTTGGCTGCGATACATTCCCCTTCATCTCAAATTCAAGCCTAAGTTTTTTTGGGTGAAAGGCCATGCCGGTCATCCCGAAAATGAGCGATGCGATCAGCTGGCGGTGGCTGCGGCGGAAGGACGAGATTTGAAAGTGGACGTGGGATACGAGGGAAAGTAAGCCACTTGAGAGCTGTTTTGTGAAATACTCAGGATCACTGAGCTAGAATTCCCAACACAATTCGGGCTGAGTTGACCGAAGCCGGGCCGACAAAGGCATTGAAAATGACGCGGGCGTGATTGTTGGCATTGTCGCTGCAGGATCGGATAATGACAAAGGGAATGTCCAAAGTCCGGCAAATGTGGGCAATAGCTGCCCCTTCCATTTCTGTAGCCAAAGCTCCAAACTCCTCGTACAATTCCCTCGCTTTCTGATCGCTGCTGACAAATACATCTCCGGTGGCGATGACTCCCTGAAAAACTCTCGGCTTTCGGCCAGAAATCGCTTCTAAGTCGGCTTGTTCGGCTGCATTTTTTGCTTTTTGAACCAATTCAGGATCTGCCGAAATGAAAATATCCTCGTGATTTCCTCCGGTAAGCCTCCGAAAAGGAGATGCCTGAAAGCCCGTGGAATCGATTTGTCCAAAATCATATTGGACCAACTGGTCGCCTATCACAATATCTCCCGGCATGGCATCCGGCGCCAATCCGCCGGCAACTCCGGTAAAAATCAAGACCTTGGGCTGATAGTTTTCCGTTAAGACTGCCGTGCTGTAGGAGGCATTTACCTTGCCCACTCCGGCTTTCAGCAAGACCACCTTTTTCCCATTTAGCTTCCCCAAAAAGAAATCAATTCCTCCTCGGTTTTGGGTTTTGAATTTACCCATCTCTTCCTTCAAAATGGCGATTTCTTCATCCAAGGCTCCCATGATGGCGATACGCTGAGCTTGGATTTCTACGAAGAAGAGAAATAGAAAAAGAGTGATTATCAGTTTTTTTAAATCCATAAGAAGAAGAGGGAAAGCAGGCTGATGACTGCCAAAATGGGGTTGATTTGGGAGGCTTTTCCGGTGAGCAAAAGTAAAACCGTCCAAGAAATAAAGCCAAATGAAATCCCAACGGAAAGGCTATAGGTGAAAGGAATCAGGACAATGGTCAAAAAAGAGGGGAGAGCCTCCTGTGGATCTTTCCAGCGGATTTGGGTCAGCGGAATCACCATAAATGACCCAACCAACACCAAAGCAATCGAGCTCGCAATGGATGGGATGATGGATAAAAGCGGAGAGAAAAACATAAAGGGAAGAAAAAGCAAGCCTGCCGTCACGGCCGTCCAACCTGTCCTGCCTCCTTCTTCAATACCCACTGCGGATTCGATGTAGGCCGTACCCGAGCTGCTTCCCACCAGTCCGGCAAAAAGCGTGGCGAGGGAATCAGTGAGCAGGGATTTGCGCATATTTTGCGGACTTCCGTCCGGGTCCTTGAGACCGGAAGCCTCCGACAGCCCCACAAAAGTGGAAATCCCGTCAAAGAGAATGGTGAAGGTGAATACAAAAATGACCGGAATGTAACCTACCCGAAGTGAACCCAAGATATCCGCTTTTCCCACCAAACTGAAGTCCGGCATAGCCAAGACCCCGGAGAAGTTGACCAAAGTGGGTATCCCAAAATTCACCGCGGAGGCATCTCCCCACCATCGACCGATAGGCCAAGCCAGGGCCGTGGTAAAGAGAATCCCGAAGATAATCGCACCGGAAATCTTCCGAACCAGCAATCCTCCGGTAAACAAGAGTCCCGCCAAAAAGGTGAGACTGATAGGGTCCTTGAATGCAGCCATTCCGACCAGAGTTGCCTCATTTCCGATAATAAAGTGGGCGTTTTGGAAGCCGATAAAGCAGATAAATAAGCCAATCCCGGCAGAAACTGCGTGCCGAATGGCCGGAGGAATAGCCTGAATGATTTTTTCCCGGGTTTTGAAAACCGACAGAACCAGGAAAATCACCCCGGACCAAAAGACCGCTCCCAGAGCCTCCTCGAAAGTCAATCCAAAGCCCATCACGGCAGTGTAGGTGAAAAAGGCGTTGATGCCCATCCCCGGAGCGACGACGATGGGATTTTTGGCATAAAGCCCCATCATCAAGCTTCCGAAAGCCGATACCAAAACTGTAGCCGTAAGCACTGCAGAAAAGGGCATTCCGGCTTCTGCCAGGATCGCCGGATTGACGATGATGATGTAAAAGCAGGCCAGAAAGGTGGAGATGCCGGCTAGGATTTCGGTTTTTAATGACTTTTCATTGGATCTCATAGGTAGAAAAAGTGAATTAATGCAATCTGCCTTCAATCAGTTGATTGGTATCAATAATCAGCTTGAAACCAGCCAATTCTAAGCCCTTTTTGAGTTTGAGATCCCCAGTCCATAATTTGGATTTTAGCTTTAAACTTAAGGCTACAAACGGAGTGTCAAATTCATCGACTTTGGAGGTCAATTGAAAAGCCTTTTCCCAAAAAATCGATTCAATTTGTTCTAATTTATAGAATTCAAGTCTGGAAAAAATTGACTTTTTTAGAAATTCAAGCTCGTCCTCTTTCAATTTGGAGATGTGTAAAAGCTTGGATTGGTGACGATCAAGTTCATCAAGTATGAATTCCGGAGCGATAAAAGAATAAATACCGTCCGAATTCAAAAGTAAATCGCTGATTTTACCATTTGGGCTAATTATTCCACTAAAAATTATATTCGTATCTACAACAATTTTCACTTCAAAAACTTGGACTTATTTTTCTCCCACCAAGATTCTTTGGACTCCTTTGCCAATTTTGCCACTTCTTTTGAAGAAGCCTTACTCTTGGAAGCAATCTCTCTAAACCGGATAAATTCAAGAATTCTTTCCAAGCCGGTTAAATCCGTTTCTGCTGAAACCCGAATGATTATTTCCTTATCTGAACGTTCAATTTGCATGGCATAAATTAACAAAGAAAACTGATAATCATTAAATTAAGTGAGCATGAAATTGGTTCACTACAATCTCCCCACCATCATCCCTCCATCCACGGCGATTATCTGACCTGTGGCATAACAAAGATCTCCCCGCAAAAGTGCTGCAACGATTTTTCCCACATCCTCTGGAGTTCCCATTCTGGATTCCAAGGTCAAGCCATGGGCGATTTTTTCCTCATAGAGCTCCTTCACTTTGGCCGTCATATCTGTCTCGATCACACCGGGCTGCACCTCAAAAACCGGTATCCGCTGACTGGCCAAGCGCACGGCAAAAACCTGAGACATCATGGACAAAGCGGATTTGGACATGCAATAGGCCACCCGATTGGTGGATGCCAGTTTGGCCGATACCGAAGTAATGGTCACCAAAGCAAAGTCAGAGGCCGGGGAAACATTTTTTTGCTCTACCATCCATTTTGCCACTGCTTGGGTAAGAAAGAATGTTCCTCTTTGATTGATATCCATCAGGTAATCAAAATCGGACTCCTCCACCTCCAATACATCTGCCCGAACTCGAGGGGCTACTCCTGCATTGTTCACGAGGAAATTCAGCCGGCCAAACTTTTCCTTGACTCCTTCTAAAATGGATTCTCTGTCCTTTTTCTCCGCAATATTTCCAGGAAAATATTCCACTCGAACGCCTTCTTTTTCCAAATCCGAGATCACCTCCTCCACCTCTTCTTTGGCCCTGACTCCATTAAGTGCCAAGTCCATACCTTCTTTAGCCAGCTTTTGAGCAATACCAAGCCCAATGCCTCGGGTGCCTCCGGTGATTAGTGCGACTTTTCTCATTCTCCTTTTACCAATTTTAGCTGTTCGTATTCAGGCATTTTCTTATATAGGGGATCTAGGGGAAAACATCCGGAAATCATCCCATTTCTAGGCGCCGTGGTGCAATCGGAGAAGGTTCTACAGATTTTACCCCGCTTCAATCCTTCCCCATTAAGGATATCTGCCGGCATGTCCGGATAGCTGAGTACCATTCTCCCGAAGCCAATCGAATCTGCCTTTCCTGTTCTCAAGACGTGCTGACCTACATTGGGAAGCCATTCCTGTAGATAGGAATAAGCTGAACCGACCACATAAAACTCAGGATATGCCTCCTTGATCTCTGCTGTAGCCTGAATCTGCCGGGCCACTCCATGAAGAGGGTCCTCAGGAGGCAAATACCCGTCAGAGGGTGGAAAAAGTGCAGGTCTCTGGATGTGGGGATTGTAATACGGACTGCCTGCAGTAGTGCAGAAAAGTTCGATCCCGATCTCTTTGAGGACATCCATAAACTGGAAGGATTCGCTCATTTTGGCTTGAATCCCGCTTTCCTCTCCTCCAAAAGCGTAACGGTAGGGAGCTTCCATGGCCGGGATTCCCTTTTCCTCCGGCCCTTTCTGAAAAGGAACCCAATCAAATATGCTCATTCTCACCCCGATTTCCAGTCCGGGAGCGGCTTTTCTGATGCCATCTACAATCTCTCTTAGGAATCGGGTCCGGTTTTCAAAGCTTCCTCCATACTTGCCCTCCCGATCGTATGCACTCAAAAACTCATGTCCCAAATACCCATGACAATGCTTGATATCCACAAAGTGAAAACCTGCCTTTTGAGCCAAAACCGCCGCTTTGATGTAATCTTCTATGATCCCCTCTATCTCTTCGTCAGTCATGATTGGGTAATCCTCTGGCAGTCCAAACTTGGAATTCAAAACCGGGTGGGGATAGAGAATCCTCGGTTCCATCTTCTTCTTGTCATTGGGTTTGCAAAAGCGACCCGAATGAGTCAGCTGCAAGCCAATCAATAAGTCCGATGTATCCCCAAAATGCTCCTGATGCGTTTCCTGAAGCATTTTGAATAAATCGACAAAATCCGGAAAGGTATAGGGATTCAGCATGAGCTGATTGGGATTGGCACGTCCCTCAGGGCGTACCGCTACCGCCTCACATCCCCAAAGCAATTTGGCGCCACTGAGGGCAAAGTTTTTCCAGCGGCGCTTGGTCAACTCACTCGGCCGACCATCTTCCGTTCCGTCCCAACCTTCCATGGGTAGAATGCAGAGGGCATTGCCGATTTTCTTGCCGGATTTGAGAATATGAGGCTTCGCAAAGGGAGACTTGTCTCCCGATTCCAGTTCCTCATCAAATTCAAGAGGAATCCGCTCTTTCTCCAAATGCTGTCGAAACAGATCGGCAGTCTTTAGCTGGGCCACCCGGGGATATTGAGGTTTGTATTTTCCGCTCATTTTGCCACGCAATTTAGATAGGTGTAATAGGTGTCCTTATTAGCCATTCGCTGTATCAACAGGGCCAATTCGCGAGCATGATAATCTCCCCACATGCTGGACTCACCATGGGCGACTTTCCCCTTTTCGGGTACATGATCCCAACCGTTGGGCTGGTGATAAATCGAATGCAAAATCAAACCCTGATGATCCTTTTCGGTAGAAAGGTAAGGTTCGGCAAAAAGTACTCCCGCTACCTGAATCCCCGCTTGAATATATCTCTTGGACTGTTCGGGATCCGAGGGTTTTAGAAAATTCCCGATTCGAATGAGGCCTTGTGCAGCTATGCAAGCCGCAGAGCTATCCACCGGTTCAAAGGCATTGAAGGGATCTGCAGGACGGTTGAGGTAGTCGCCCATTCGATGGAGATTCGGGGCTCCAGTATCCCAATAAGGTATCCCGTCGGTCGGCGTATTTGCCAGATAAAACTCGGCAGTAGCAACTGCAGCCTGTTTAAGTTCCGCAATCAAGTCTGCTTTTGAGATCACAGGGGCATAGTCGTCTTCCGGAATTTCATCCAAGATCTCCAAGGTCTCTCCGACTCCGCAAATTGCCCAAGCCAAGCCTCTCGTCCAAGTACTGAACCCGGTGTAGCCTTGCTGGGAATTGGGACAGCGGCAGTTTCCGTCATTGGTATTGAAAATGATCTCATGGGCCGTTCTGCCGGGAACATCGTAGCTGTCTCTTCCTTTTCCATAAAAAACAGAAAAGCGCACCGTGCTCAGGAGATGCTGGACGGCCCGCTGAATCAAAGAGATTTTGACGTCATTTTCACCCTGCAGCACATGGCCTAACTGATGGGAAACCACCAATGCCCTACAGCTGCGAATGGTATCCACAAACAAGGAATGAGGTCCATTGAAGGAGTAAATAAAACCTCCGCCGGGGATTTTGGTCCACCGAGTCGCCTGGACTGCCCCGGTGACTTTTAGAGCAAGCCGATAAAACTCTTTCTCCCAAGTTGAACCCTCGATTTTCCCTTCCTGCATCAGTCGGAGCAGATTTCCGTAGGTACTCACATTGTTGAAGCCGTGGTCATGGACGCCCGTATGAGTCAAATGAGGAGCCATTTTTTCGACCGTATTTTTCCTTCCAATCTCCAGGAATTCCTTTTCTCCGGTAGCGTCAAACTGTAAAATGGATGAGCCAAACTGAAATCCCTGAGTCCACTCGGTCCAGCCTCGGGTGACATAAACTCCCTTTTCGGTAAAAACAGGAGCTCCTTTTGAGGTGTCAAAACTCGCCTCGATAGCCCTGATTTTTTGGCCGGAAAGCTCCCAGAATTTTGGAAGCAGGCCTTGTACTGCCTGAAGGTCAATTGCGGAATTAAGCTGCATGGAGTTTCTTGTTTTTAGAATGATGAACCAACATTAAAGCGGCTGAGGTAGGAATTAAAATCAGGTACATGGCGGCATCGGTAGGCAAGCCGGCAAAGCCAGCAGGAACCCAACCCAAAAGGCTCAGCACAAAATATCCCAATGCACATGTGGAGAGAATCAGAATCGACTTGGGGGGATTTTTGAATATCACGGCGCTCAGGACCACCGGAGCAATCATAGAAGTTCCGGCAAAACTCACCCGGGCCAAAAGCACCAATTCATCGCTAATCAAGGAAGAAAACACCAAGACAATCAGGGAGAAAATCAGGATTCCCAATTTGGTAATGCGCATGTTTCGCTTGTCATCTCCGCTCAAAAGCGACCTCAGCTCAGTGCCCAAGGCGAAAATCTGGGCATTGGTGGTAGACAGACAAGCTGCAAATAAACCGACCACAGCCAAGGCCGCCACCGGATTGGCCTGATCAAAAAGCAAGGCTGAGGAAAGGAAGTCTGCGGTGGTGGAGTCAGGATACTTCACCGCCCCATAGAGTCCGATAAATGCCGTGGGCAAAATCACCAAAATCGCGAAAATGCCTACGGCATAGGCCATTTTATGGACAGATTTCAGGTTTTTCATCACTACTAGGCGGGTGGTAAACTGAGGCTGCGAGACCGGAATCATCACAATGGCAATGGTCGAGGCAATCAGAAACGCAGAACTGAAAAGCCCTTTGGGTCCGGGCAAGGATAGGAGCGCCTGATTGCTTTCAATGACGGCTTGGGTACCCGCCTCCACTCCTCCTGCCATAGTCAGACAGGTAACTCCGATGATCCAAATCACGACCAGCAATATTACCCCCTGAATGGCATCGGAGTACATGATAGCTTTCAATCCTCCGATCTCAGAGTAGACCAGCATGATCATGACCAAGAGCGCTGACCAGCCCCAATAGGGCAGTAAATCCGGAAAGGAAGCATTGAGAAATATGGAAATCCCGCGAATCTGAATCGCAACGTAAGGAATCAAAAACAAGAAGGAGCTCGCAAAGACGAGATATCCTGCCCATTTATTTCGAAAGCAGCTTTGGACAAAACCAGCCACCCCCTGGTAGCCGACTTCAGCAGCTCTTTTGCGAAGCGCATAGCCAAACCAAAGGATAAAAAACACCATCAAGGCATCCGAAAAGCCCAGAAAGATCCAGGCTCCTACACCATGCACCCGGAAGAAATCCGGCATACCCATAAAGGTAAACGCACTGAATAGGGCAGCCGAGAAAGTCAAAAATCCCAAAATCGTCCCAATATTCGAGCCTGCCAGCATAAACTCCTCGGAGCTTCTGTTTTTGCGGTAGGACTTATAAGATGCATAAGCCAAGGATGCCAAAAACAGCAGGAAAAAGAAGAGCAGCCAACCGATCATTTTCCTTTGGAATCAAGATGTGGAAATACTTTTGATCCCAAAAAGGTGAAAAGGACCAAGAGGCAAGTCACCAAAAAACTCACCCAAAACACATAGGGTACAGAGCCCAGCATGGGTTGGGATTTTCCTTGGGTAAAAAGAAAAAGGAAGGAAATCAAAGTCAGGAAGACAACAGCAGATACGAGAAGTATCCATTTTCTGGAATTCATAGGCATTTTGGGTTGGATAGGAAATCCCCTGAAACCAATTCAGGCATGCTTAAAGTAGCGAATTCCACTCAAAAGCCTTTTTGAATGAAAAAGTAAATACTCAAGAATCTACGGAAACAATTCCGTACATCTGAGGAATTATTGGAAGTTGAGATAGATGGTCACCGACTTTCTCCTGATGGATTCTATGGCTGAGGCAAATGCAGGATCGGTTTTTTCAACCACATATAGGTTATTCAGCCCGTGGGAAAAGCGGATTTCTGGAGCAAACTTGAAAAAGCGAAAATAAATCTCGAAGCCCATTCCTGCCTCGATGGTGAAATCCTGTCCGGTAGTCACGATCGGGTCCAGGTTGGCCTCGTCTTGGGATTTGGTCCTAAACTGATAGCTGCCCCCGCCGATGAAATACATTCGGGTGTTGTTGAATCTTTGAGAGCGGTATTTGAAGAGCAAGGGCAGTTCGACCATAGTAGCCTCTGTCACCAACTCTTCTGTACGGATTCCCAGATTACTTTCCCCGGTGGTATTATCAGGAGGAAGATTGCCCAAGGGAGGATTGAAGTAATTGACATCAACCCGGTATTCGTAAAAGCCGATTTTTGGAGTAAAAAGGAGGTTCATCTGATCATGAAATCTCAGAATACCCATAAAGCCCAGAGAAAATCCAGGGGTGTATTTTGGGAAAATGGACTGAACCTCGGCAGTGGCAGGACTAGTGGGAGCTAAAAACGCGTCGGCATAGCGAATCTGGTAGGTAGCAGTATGTCCAGCCAGAAAAAAACCATAGGAAAGAGTCCTGTCGTCTGATCCGGAGGTGCTCGTAAGTCCAAACAGACCCTGAGCATTTCCCGCATTAATCCATCCAAAAATCAACAGGCCAAGTAGCCCTATTTTTGTCCTACGTAGATGGAACTGATACCAAAAGTGAGTGGTTTGCATACGGTGCTGTGAAATCCGACTTTTTTCAATACGGCCAGAAAATCCTCTCCATCGGGAAATGCCTCAACTGACTCGGGAAGGTAAGTATAAGCAGAATTGTCCTTGGATACAATTTTGCCCACCTGAGGCAAAATAGTGTTGGAATAGAAAGAATAGGCCTGTTTCATTGGAAAAGCCCGGGGCTTGCTGAATTCCAGAATGACCGTTTTTCCTCCCGGCTTTAGTACCCTATACATATCCGCTAGACCTTTTTCCAGATTCTCGAAGTTTCTGACTCCAAAAGAAACGATCACGGCATCAAACTTATTATCTTCAAACAGCAAACCTTCCGAATCGCCCAATTGCATTTCGATTTTGTCCTGAAGACCTTTTTTGATCATCTTCTTTCTGCCTTCGGAAAGCATCCCCTCTGAAATATCCACTCCGATGATCTTGTCAGGATTCAAGGCCAAGGCTTCGATAGCAAAGTCTCCGGTACCCGTAGCGATATCAAGAATAAGCTTAGGATGATCATTTTTGAGCATCTTGACTGCCTTTTTCCTCCAAATGATATCGATTCCCAAGCTCAACACATGATTGAGTAAATCGTATTTTGGACTGATGTTGTTGAACATCTCAGCCACTTGAGCTTTTTTGGGATCTTGTTTGTCTTTGTAGGGTACTACGGTCATCACGAATCTTCTTTAAGGGGGCAAACTTACTACAGAAACCCGACTTAAAGAAAATTGTTGAAATACAGGACAGAAAAGCCTTTGGAAATAAAGCCCTATTTTTGCAACCAACTTACCGATTATGATCCAGAAAGCAGAATTTGTCGTCAGCAACACCCAACCTGAAAAATGCCCCAAGCCGGACCGGGCGGAAATTGCCTTCATCGGCAGATCCAATGTGGGCAAAAGCTCGCTGATCAATCGGCTCACTGGGGTAAAAGAATTGGCAAAAACTTCTCAAAAGCCAGGCAAAACCCAATTGATCAATCACTTCAATATCAACGACCGCTGGTATTTGGTGGATTTGCCTGGATACGGCTTCGCCAAAGTCAGCAAAGACACCAAGGCCAAATGGGAAGTCATGATCAGTGGCTACCTGACCGGAAGAAAAAACCTCTGTGGGGTATTTATCCTGATTGACAGTCGGCTTCCGCCACAGGAGATCGACCTGGAATTTCTCCTTTGGTGCGGGACAGAAGGCATTCCCGCCGTCCTCGTTTTTACCAAAGCGGACAAGCTCTCCAAATCTCAGGTGGACAAAAACGTGAAGGCTTTCCTGAAAAAAACCGAGGAGATCTTTGAGGAGGCTCCTGACTACTTTGTGACCTCAGCAGAAAAAGGTACCGGAAAAGATGAGCTTACTACTTTCATCGAAGAGCTGGTCAATGAATACGAAGAAAACCCGACAAATTGAGCGATAATCCTATATTTGCACGCTGAAAATAATCCAAAATGAATTTTAAAGATATTGCAAACGTATCCGGCAAACCCGGACTTTACCGAGTATTGAAGCCTACCCGTTCCGGGGTGATTCTGGAGTCTCTCGACGAGAAAAAAACCAAATTTGTGGCGGGAATGTCTTCCCGAGTATCCATTTTGAGTGATATTTCCATCTACACCCTCACTGAAGAAGGTGCCGAGCCTCTGGAGTCAGTGATGAAAAAAATCGAAGCCGAATATCAGGGAGATACCGGAGTAGATGCCAGCTCTTCTGATGCTGAGCTCCGTGCATTTCTGAAGTCCATCCTTCCGGAATTTGACGAAGCCCGAGTGTACACATCTGACATCAAAAAGCTGAATGCCTGGTATCAGATCATCCGAAAGCAAGCTCCTGAAGTCCTTCAGGATACTCCTTCCGAAGAAAAAGAAGCCTAATATCCGGCCCTGAGTCCCTCAGGGCCTTGTTTTTTATGAATGAATCGATCGCACAGGAAACATTTCAGCTGGTATCCAAAGACTTTCAATTACCCCAAGTAAAAGAAGAGTTTTCGGAGGAAAAGGCCGTGGAACTGCTTACTCGGGCAGTAAGCCGCCTGATGGACCGAAACATGGAGCAGCTGCTGCAAATCTGCTACCGCATAGATTTGGATGAAAACAAACTGAAGCGCATCCTGCATCATTCCGACCCTGATTTTGTGGCCGCTGACTTGGCTCAGGCACTTTGGGATAGACAAAAGCTGAAAATCGAGATCCGAAGGAGATACTCTGAGAGCTAAAACAGCTCCCAAACCATTTGTACCAATTCCCTCTGGATTCTGTTTTTTTCCCTTTACTTTAAAAGTCAAATCCCCAAAAAACCATGGCAAACCCCATTTGGATCATGACTTCGGCGTTTGATCAGCTTAACTTGGATCAAACCATTGAAAAAGCAAAAGAAATAGGAGTTCAGGGACTGGATCTCTGCGTCTTCAGAAAAGACGGAACTCGGGATGATTTTGTAGCGACCCACTTGGATTACGAAAACTTCGGCCCCGAGGAGGCCAAGCGGTTGATCGAGCAGTTCAATGGTGCCCAACTCCGGCTATCGATCGGAGCTTTTGAAAACCTCATCGGGGGAGACCCGGTCCATCGCGTCAAAAACCAAAATCACCTCCTCAAGCTTATCCGCATGGCATATCTCCTGGGTGGAGATGAAAATGATGTCAAGGTGGGCACTTTCGTAGGCTACAATCATGAATTGGGCAACGAAGAGGGTGGATTTGAGAAAAATTTGCTGGAATACCAGCGGATTTTTGGGCCGATTATCCGATACGCAGCAGATTTGGGAGTGACTGTGCTGTATGAAAACTGCCCCATGGAAGGTTGGAGAAGCTCAGGCTTCACCGGTACTTTCAACAACCTGACTGGGGTACTGGCAGCCAGAAAGTTGATGTACGAATTGGTTCCCCTGAAGAATCATGGAGAAATCTACGACCCCTCCCACGATGTTTGGCAGCATACCGATCCGGTAGAGGTCATCAAGCATACCGATATGGACCGACTGAAGCGGATTCATGTCAAATCCACCCGGAATATCCCCGATCCGTATTGGGGCAATATGTATCCCATGCAGCAAATTCGCCCAGAATGGGCTGAAAAACTGGGAATCCCCTCCAGCACCAACTCTTGGGATCGGCACCATTACGAAGCCACGCTTCCGGGATTTGGCCTGGGAGACTCTATGGATTGGAGAGCCTTTGTGGGGATTCTGAAAGAAAAGGGGTTTAATGGACCATTTGAGATCGAAAACGAAGCTGTACTTTCCAAGCAAACCGGAAAAATGGGAGCCATTGTCCAAGGTTGCAAGGCAGCTGTCCAAAACTTGGCTCCTTTGCTTTGGGAGCTGAGCGAAGAGGGTTGGGCTTATCCGGAGTCGGAGTATCGCCCCCTCTTAGACCTCAATCGAAGGCAGCTGCCTGAAGTTAAGATCGGGGATTTGGAATAGGCAGAGAGTGGGTAGACCGATGCTTCACCAAGATCCGCACAAGTGTCGGATGTCTGGAGTAGGAACTGGTAAGGGGAGATCTATGGAAACCTGTGAATTTTTCTTTGAAAACTTGCCTGCTGCAAGCAGGTCTAAGGGAAACCATTTCATCAATGGAAATCGAAATGCCTAATTTCACCCGATGAACTGGAATTCTTTGAATTTCTCACCGATTATGGGAGAGAAATTAACCCATGATAATACGCTTTCTCTTGACTTTACTGCTGGTAATCAGGCCTTGGAGACGGTGAATCTCAGCGATACGTCAGAGTTTGACCGATTTGTTTTTGCACAGCTGGAAGAGGCCGGTAAAAAGTACGGAATCGGAGGCTATCTGGAAAAAAGAGCCATCTACCGACGCAGTGATAACTTCCTGACTGAAGCAGAAGCTTATCGGAATATCCATCTGGGGGTGGATGTCTGGACAAGGGCTGGTGCGCCGGTATTTGTGCCCCTGGCGGGAAAAGTCCACAGTTTTCAGGATAATTCCGGCTTTGGAAATTATGGTGCCACCATCATCCTCCAGCATGACCTGGGAGGAAAGCCCCTTTTTAGCCTATATGGACACTTGGCACTCAGAGATCTCGATGGATTGGAAGTGGGGAAGGAATTCCGTCCCGGTGATTTGCTTTGTCATGTGGGTCCTTTTCCGGAGAACGGAGACTGGCCACCTCACCTACACTTTCAGCTGATGTGGGATTTGGGCGATTATTGGGGCGATTATCCCGGAGTAGCAGCAGAGAAGGATTTGGAGTTTTATCAGGAGAATTGCCCGGATCCGAATGGGCTATTGAGGTTTAGATATAAGTGAAATCAGGTTTTTTGTGAACTGGTTTTGTCCTGGCTTTGCTTTAAAGTGAGAGCAGGAAAAAGTATTGTTTTTTGAGATAAATTGTTAATTCGCAATAATGCCAACAGTCGAGAATGGTGAGGAATTAACTATTGGGATAGATGTATTTGCATAAGAAAAGACTTGAATCAAACCCAATCTGCATGGAGTCGAAGTTTAGCCAGACTTTTGGCTTTGCATCAATTGGAATAGGGAATATATATTTCTTGGGATTCATTTCATTAATGGTAATCCTTTCTCAGCTTGTCTCAGGTTGTACCTCCAAAGAGAAAGTTTCCGACAATGAAAAATACGTCATTCAAGCCTTTGACAGTATCGAGGTGTATTTCAGTCACAGCTTGACTTTCAATTTGGATTCCTTGGAAACTCAGGTATTAAAACAAGTCTTTCCTTCCTCCTCCCATAAAGAAGTAATTGAGCTATTGGAATATGCTGTCCAAACTATCGACAAACACAATTATATCCTGTCTCCTGAAAAGTACCATCAAATGGAGACTGGAACCAACCCTGAAGTACTGGTAAATCCCTATCCCTTCCAATATGAAATACTGGAAAACAAATACGCTTTCCTAAGCTTGGAAGGATTTATCGGAGTGGATTCTATTTCATCCAAAAATTTTTCGGATAGTCTACAGAGGAGCATTCTATATCTATACCATCAGCAACCTAAAGGTTGGATCATTGACTTAAGGAACAATTCTGGAGGATGGATATATCCCATGCTTGCGGGATTAGGCCCGATTCTCGGTTCTGGAACAAAAGCATTTGAAATGTCAGGTAATCAGGTCCTGGAAGAGTATTATTTCTACAAAGATTCAACCGACTATTTGTTACTTGCCGATAGTATTTGGTTTTTTGAAGAGCAGCTACCCCTTGCTGTTTTAGTATCTGAAAAAACTGGTAGTGCGGGAGAACTCCTCACTTTGTCTTTTAGGGGAAACCCAAATACGACAATAATAGGAACTCCTACTGCTGGGTTTAGCACAGGACTTAAGGGTTTTCTGATGCCTGATGGGACCCAAATCTGTGTTACCAATGGCGTCATGGTAGATAGAAATAAAAAGGGGGATGGGGGGAGAATTATTCCAGATATAATTGAATGGGATCCGCTTTTAATGTTTGAGCAAGCATTTAAATGGATTGAAAAAAACACCGATTCAAAGTTGAGAAAGCCTGCAGGCATTAATCGGAAAAAGCCAAGGCGGTTAACTGAGTAGAACCAAGTACTATATTTGATTGGCTGAGTTGTTATTGCTGGGAGAAGATCAATTCGAGATCAGCAACCACTCCCAATTTCAGCCAGCAAAAAGGACCGAAAGAAACAATGACCAAAGAGCAAATCTGGATTGAAGCGGGATACCATACCTTTGCGTATGAAGGTCCACAAGCATTGCGGATTGAGAAGTTGGCTAAAAAAGTAAAGAAGAATAAGTCTTCTTTTTATCATTTCTTTTCTGATATGGAGATTTTTATTGGCCGATTATTAGACTATCATCTGGAACAAGCCAAAGTCATGAGCATCAAAGAATCAAGTGTCCAAAATCAATCAGAATTGACACAAATATTTCTGGATCATAAACTCGATTTGCTTTTTAACAGACAATTAAGGATTCATAGAGAAAGGTTGGATTTTGAGGCATGCTTTACCAGAACCAATGAGATTTCTCTTCCTGGATTTATCCCGATTTGGAAAAAAATAATCAACCTCGATGAAAACAGTCATTTAGCTGAAGTCGTATTGATGCTCAGTATTGACAATTTTTTTCTTCAAATCACCGAAAATACTTTAAACAGGGATTGGATTACATCCTTCTTTGAGAAAAATAGAGAAATGGTCAAGCTATTCAAATGAACCAATTCTCTGTTTATTATGAGCGGTAGCGTCTAAAATGGATGAAGAAATAAATCTAGGTTTGGCTAGATAAAGAATGCCAAAATGAAGACATCCTATTTTAGAACACAAAAATTCCATAAGAAGTATTTGAAGATTACGGCCATTGTAATAGGCTCCTTTGGCCCCATTTTTTTTCTGGGGACCATGCTTTCGACCTCGGGACCTGCAAGTTGGACACTGGACCTTCTTTCCTGGCCAATTGATGGAATGCAGACTTTTGAAGAACCTACAACCAGGTTTTTGTCAGCGCTCACAGGTGGATTTCTTTTCGGTTGGGGGGTTATGGTTGGTTGCTTATCCTACTGGGTATATGACAAAGCGCCCGAAGAAGTTCGAAAATCAGTTTTAGTCGGTGTTTTGTCCTGGTTCTTCTTGGATAGTTTGGGATCTATTACATCTGGAAATCCATCCAATGCTTTATTCAATGTTGTTGTACTTTTATTCGCAGTTGGGCCACTTTGGTGGCCAGCCAAAAATTAAAAAATATGGAGAAGAAGCTGATTAGCACAGGGTCGACTTTCGAAGAGGAAGTAGGCTATTCGAGGGCCGTAAGAGTGGGGGATTTTATCTTTCTTTCAGGATGCACAGGGTTCAATTACGAAATCTCCGAAATATCCGATGATGCAATAGAACAATGTGAACAAGCTATTTGGAACATCAAAAATGCCCTTCAGATGTCAGGCTCTGATCTTGAAGATGTGGTGCGAACAGTCTTTTACTTTTCTGATCCCTTTGTTTTCAACGAATGCAAGCCAGTATTCAAAAAGCACTTCGGAAATATCAGGCCTACCTTGACGGCTGTTGGAGCGCAGCTTCATGATAAGCGGATAAAACTTGAAATTGAGGTGACGGCTATTTGGAGTAAAAAAGATCGGTCTCAAAGCGGATAGAAACTATCTTCCACCAACTAGGCCAAGAGACTTTTTTCAGCCTCCTACTCTTTACTCTCTACTTCCTCGGATGAAATTCTGTCAACACCTGCCGTAAATAATCCCGGTCCAAGTGGGTATAGATCTCGGTGGTGGTGATGCTCTCGTGACCGAGCATTTCCTGAACAGCACGTAGATCAGCCCCTCCTTCTATCAGGTGCGTGGCAAAGGAATGCCGAAAGGTATGCGGGCTGATATTTTTCTTAATTCCTGCTTGCTCCGCAGTCTTTTTGATAATCAGGAAAATCATCACCCGGCTGAGCTTTTGTCCCCGACGGTTGAGAAAAACAAATTCCTCGTGGCCTTTGGCGGGATTCTGATGGACTCGGATTTCATCCTGATAGATTCCCAGATACTTCAAGGCATCTTTCCCGATCGGTACCAATCGCTCCTTATTTCCTTTTCCCACTACTCTAAGAAATCCCGCATCGGCAAATACTTGGCTTTTTTTCAACTCTACCAACTCGCTCACACGTAATCCTGAACTGTACAGCATTTCCAGCATGGCCCGATTGCGATGGCCTTCGGGTTCGCCGAGAGGAATGGCTTCCAGAAGCTGCTCAATCTCAGGATAGCTAAGCGTATCGGGGAGTTTGCGTCCGAGTTTGGGGGCTTCCAAAAGCTGCGAAGGATCTTCTTTGATTCGATCCTCGTACATCAAAAAGCGGTAGAAAGCCTTGATTCCAGAAATGATTCGGGCTTGAGTGTAGGCCGAGATTTCAAGGGCGGCCAAGGCATTGACAAATCGGCGGAGATGCTCCAATTCCAGTTCTAGCGGACTTTTCCCGGGGAATTCCCGTTCGATATAGTCTGCCAGCTTCTCTACATCTGCTGTATACGCTTCGATGGAATTTTCGCTCAGGGATCGCTCCAGCTTGAGGTGATGACGGAATTGGCGGATGAGTTGGGGCCACATAACTGCAAAGTGTAAAACTTGTTCCAAGCATACAACAGACCAGTTTCTAAATTTTCAAATGCAACACATCACTGAGATTGAAATTTCTACCACATAGACACATAGGCTCATATAGTTTTTTTTTGTCTTTTTCCTATGTTTTCTATGTGTCTATGTGGTTTTTAAGGGTGCACTTGAATTGTCAACTCTAATTCTTACTTCATAAGTTTTTCTTGGTTTTTAAGAATTTTCATTTCAGTCGTCATATAAATACTCCCGATTTACGATTAAGTAGTGTACATGAACCGAAACCAGCTAGATACTTTTCTGCGAAAGCACCACCAAGAGGCATTTCTTTGGGCCCGGCAGTGCTGCGGATTTGATGGGGAGCTGGCTAAGGATGTGATCCAGCAAGTTTATTTGAAAGTTTTGGAAGGAAAAGCCCGAATGAAAACCGAGGCCCATCCCAAAACCTGGCTCTTTTCGGTGATTCGCTTCACAGCCATAGACGAACTTCGAAGAAAAGGCAAATGGCAGGAAGTGGAGATCGAGGAAGATATGGCCTGGGAAACCGAACCGGAAGAATCGGACAGCCATGAAAGCCTAATCCGCCGATTGCCTAAAATGCAGCAGGAAGTGCTGCTGATGGTCTTCTACCACGACATGACTCTGGAAGAGGCAGCTCAGGTGCTCCAGCTGCATATTGGAACCGTTCGGACCCATTACGATCGGGGAAAAAAGAAATTGAAAGAGTGGATTGAAACCCGAAAAACCTTTGAGGTTTAAAGAACCTTCGAAGGTTTAGTTAAGGACCATCCTAAAATAAAATGCCAAAAAAATCAACTGTGAAATTCAGTGCCATCTGTGAGACATATGAACATCAATAAAGATCCCGAACTAAAAACCTTCTTTCAAGAACTCCGCAAGCAGGATGAGCAGTTGATCATTCCTCCTTTTCCGGAGGTGGAAAAGAAAAGCAGGTCCATTTGGTGGATTCCTGCAGGTATTGCAGCCACCTTGCTTTTGGGGGCTTTTTTCCTTCCGTTAGAAAAGTCAGCTGAGCCCACTGCTCCGGAGGTGCTGATCATCACACTGGAAGAAGGCCCTAATCAGGAATTGCAGTTTCACATCCAGGAAACCAACGAAATGGATATCTGGGAATCCCCCACGGCTTCCCTATTGACCGAATATTAACTAAACCAACTATTTCCAAACCTTTATTCTCATGAAAAAACAAATTCTGATTCTTTTCCTTGCCCTATTTGCAGGATTGGTCCAGGCTCAAAAGAGCTATACCTATGTGCAATCACCCACTAGCCCTTTAGCCCAAGATATTTTTAAAGGAAAAATCTACACCACCACCAATCTCATGGAAGAGCGGGAGGCAATAGGCCTAACCGAGGCTCAAGTGGCTAAAATCAAAAAACTTCATGCCGAAAACTCTGGACAATTTTCAACCCTCAAATGGGACCTGGACGATGCCACTTCCAAGATGAAAAAGATGCTCGACCAGCCCAAAATCAATGCCGCGGAGGTATCCCGACAATTGGACGAGATTCTAAGGCTGGAAAACCAAATGAAGCGGATCCAAATGAATACCATGGTTGCTATCAAAAATGAACTGACTCCCGAGCAAATCGAAAAGCTGGAGGCTCCAAAGAAATTTTTCATCCATAATGGAACTACTATAAATGGAGATAGACTCTCTGGCTATAGTCAAAATTCTTCTAACGTGATCTTGAACGGCACTGCGATTTCTACCTCCCCAAAAGTGGCCGTAACGGTAAATGGCAATGGTGAGCAGCCACTTTACTTTTTGGAAACCAAATCTGGGTTGAAAAAAGTCAAATCCTTTGAATCTATTGAACCCAAGGATATTGAAAGTGTATCTGTTCTAAAAGGGGATCAGGCCACTGAAAAATATGGCGAAGAAGGATCAAACGGAGTAATCATTATCAAACTCAAAAACATGCCGGAATAAACCCAAACCTACTAAACCAAAAAGGAAGGCCAATTAGCCTTCCTTTTTTTAATTCTTGCTTTTTCGAAAGTCTTTAAAGGTCTTCCAACTGTAATAAAAGACCAGCCAAAATATGCATGCAATAAACGCCAGCTGCACCCCGACAAAAAGCAAATAGCCAAAAGTTTCTAGGTAGTCCATAGTTCCTAAAGTTGAAGGATCAAGATAGGATTAAATCTTTAATCAAAAAACTTCCAGCTGGCTTTGTGATTCCTGTCCAAAGGCCTTCCTGTCACTTTCGCTCTTAGAATTTCGATCGGCATCGCGTTTTGGGAGAGGATCAGGTCGTGGAATTCCTTCTCTGGCATTTTGCCGGACTCGACCATTTCTTTTCTCAGGGAATAGATTTCCAAAGCTCCGATCATATAGGCAATCTGGTAGAGCGGACCATAATTCCCCTCAAATGAGCGTCTGACTTCCGCTTCCGCATTGGCGTATTCATGGCCGACCTTATCTACTAGCAGGTCGATGCACTGCTGCGGAGTCATCTTTCCTAAATGATAATTGAGAGAGAAAATGATTCGCGCACATCGGTGCATCCTCCAGAAGAGCATGCCCACTTTGTCTTTGGCATCCCTAGGGAAGTTGCGGTCCCAGAGCACAAACTCCCAATACAGCGCCCATCCTTCTGTCCAAAACGGGGTGCCAAACATCCGGCGATGAGTCATGTTCCGCTGATTCATAAACTGCTGCAAGTGGTGGCCGGGAATCAGTTCGTGCTGTACCGTGGCTCTGGAAAAATGAGGATTGTTTCCCCGCATGGACATCATCTTCTCCTCGTGACTCATCTCGGATGTCGGATATGCTATCTGAATCACCTCACCACCCAAGAAAAATGGACTCACTCGCTGTCTTTCCGGTGAAATCATAATTGTTCTCCAGGTTTCTTTGGCCAAGGGCGGCACAGTCAGCCAGTCGTTTTTCTCCATCAATTCGATGGCTTCTTCTCCCAGTCGGACTACTTCCTCCGGCCAGGCACCCGCAGGGAGGTAGGTTTCCTTGACCATTTCCAAAGCGGCTTTCCAGTCATTGCCAAATCCCAGTTCATTGGAGGCTTTCAACATCTCTTTTTCACACCAGGCAAACTGCTTCTCGGCCTCGGCAATCAATTCCTCCGGAGAGTAGGCAATCATTTCAAATCCCAACTGCTTTTCCAAAGCCTCTCTTCCGATGGGCTTTCCGATGATTCCGCTTCCGTCATCTTTGACCGAATTCGTATAGTGCTCGCGCAACGCCTTGGCAAAAGCCTTCATGCTTGCGTCGAGCTTTTTCCAAGGTTCCGGCATCCACCAGGTAAAAGAAGGATCATAGTCGTAATAAAAATCATAGGCTTCTTTGGTTACGCGATTTAGACTTTCCACGGCCGAGGCTGCCAGATCGGCGGTTTGCCAGGATGTGTATTTGGGAGTGGAGGGCATGGCTTTAAGATGAGCGTCGACCGCTTTGGCTACTTGGTTCCAGGCAGCAGCCAAGGCCTGAGAATCCGGCTGTTTGGCTCGACGACGGGCGACCACAAAGTCCTCCAAAGGCTTTCCAAACGCCAACACGGATTTGATCTGCTCAAAATCCCTCCGATCCAGGTCCAATACCGCCAGTTCCTCTTCCAGGTAATTTCGGAAAAGCACATAGTCAATTTTCCCATCCTCCGACAGCGCCTCGTAATTTTGGGTCTGAAGGGTCTTCAGATAGTCTTGATTGAACTGCTGCATTCGGGTGAAATACTCTTCCGAAAGCCGGTTGGTGTACAATCTGGAAAGAGCTCCCCGATCGGCTTGGTATGTGGTAATCAGATTGACCAGTTCGGTGGCATTTGCCCAAAGGGAGGAGAAAACTAGGAAAACGAGTAGCGCTGTTTTTTTCATGAGTTTAATTTTTTCAAGAAAGTAGTGGAAGGAACCTAAACATAGAATATTCTGAGACTTAAAAAAATCGCAAAATCCGCAAAAGCCAAAAGGGATTTCAAAAAGAAGAATAACACCACATAGGCACATAGTTTTAGGAGGATATGCCTATTTCTAGGTTTTCTATGTGCCTATGTGGTTGAAAAAATATCACCATAGTGAGCTATAGAAATTGCTTACAAAGGTTTTTTGCCCATGCTTGAATAAATTTGTCACATTGAAATTCAATAGGATACCCTTAGGAATCTTCAGCAAGTTCATGTAATTAATCACCTGCGCGTCATGGACAGGCAAAAGTTCAGAAACCGCCTTCAGTTCCACCACAATGAGGTTTTCCACAAAAAAATCACATCGGAACTGCCCCTGAATATGATTCCCTTTATACTCAATAGGTATTTCAAGTTCTTGTTTAAAAGATAACCCTCGCTCAGTCAACTCAATACTCATACAAGTTTGATAGACGCTTTCGAGCATCCCAGGTCCGATATGCTTGTTGACCTCGATCGCTGCCCCGATGATTTGATAGGAAAGCTCATCAATTTGTTTTCTAGTAATACTCATAAAAAAACCTAATTGAAACCTATGACCTCAATTTATTTAACAGATATAAAAAAACAGAATTTTGATTGACTTCCAATGGGTTGGAAGGATGGGGTCCGTTTTTAAATGGGTTGAATTTTCGATTGGTTAAACTAATTGACCCAATTCAAACAAAAAGATTACCACATAGGCACATAGAGACACATAGTTTTAGGAGGATATGCCTATTTCTAGGTTTTCTATGTGCCTATGTGGTTTAAAATTTTGTCTGTAAGAGAAATTCAAAACCGAAACAGATACCCACCAGCATCTTTAAAGGTATTGGTCAGGCGGGTGGTGTCGGTAGCATTGGCCTTGAGGTAGTTTTCCCAAGGACCAGGGTTTTTTAGATCTTTGGCTACCTCTACCAACTTTCCTGGAGAAAAGCTATTCATTCCTCTAAGACACATTGAATCACCAAGCTTTAAAAGGATGCTCACTTTTTAAAAAAATCTATGTTTTCTATGTGCCTATGTGGTTTAAAATTTTGTCTGTAAGAGAAATTCAAAAGCGAAACAGATACCCGCCAGCATCTTTAAAGGTATTGGCTTTGCGAGTGGAGTCGGTAGAATTGGCCTTAAGGTAGTTCTCCCAAGGGCCGGGGTTTTTTAGATCTATGGCTACCTCTACCAACTTTCCTGGAGAAAAGCTATTCATTCCTCTAAGAGACATTGAATCACCAAGCTTTAAAAGGATGCTCACTTTTTAAAAAAATCTATGTTTTCTATGTGCCTATGTGGTTTAAGAATTTTGTTTGTAAGAGAATTCAAAAGCGAAACAGATACCCGCCAGCATCTTTAAAGGTATTGGTCAGGCGAGTGGTGTCGGTAGCATTGGCCTTGAGGTAGTTTTCCCAAGGACCGGGGTTTTTTAGATCTATGGCTACCTCTACCAACTTTTCTGGAGAAAAGCTATTCATTCCTCTCAGGCCGTCAACCAAACCAAAGTATCCATTTTTGGAAAACTTATACACTTTTGCCCAGCCTTGGTCAGCACTCTTGGTGAGGCCCAAACTTTCCTCTACAAAAATTTCGGCTGGTAGCATATCCTTGTAGTACAGCCAAACTACCGAGCCTTTGAATTGTAATTGATCTCCATGCTCCGTGGATTTAGGTTGCAACTCAGCCAATTCAGGCATTAGCACTTCATTCTCAGGATGTTGAAAAAAGGTTTCAAACTCCAAGAGATATCCTTCTGGATCCACTGCCACAAACCCGTCATGAGGACCGCCAGGATTTTGCTTGAGTGGATATTTGATCGTAACCTTTTGCTCTTGCAAGTGAGTATTCCACTCCTCCAGTTGGTCGGTGAGCAAGGCCAAGGCCACCGATTTGGGTTCGGAACCTGAATACCCAGATCCCTTTAAGTCCTGCAAAACCAAAAATGAATCTCCCGCGATCTGAAATTTGGCAGTATTGTCAGTTTCCTCCACCAGGTCCAGGCCCAGAATATTTTGATAAAATTCCTTGGCTTTGCCCAAGTCCCGGTAAAACCAGCGCACTTCCAAAGCCTGAACGCCAAAGTCTTCCAAATCCCGGAATCCGGAATTCTCCGCCAGAAGTTCATTGATGTACTCCACCGGATAGCCTAAAAGCCTTCCAAATCTCCGGCTGAGTTCCCTCCTTTTGCTTCCGGAATAGTTTCCGTCTGCCTTTAGCGATTCAATTTCCGACTTCAGGTCCTGATAGGCCTTTCCTGCTGCTTCTTTGAAAAAAAGAATCACTTCTCGGTCTTTCACCACCCCTGCCGGGAACAAATCTGTCTCGATTAGCTCTGCCTCACGAAGGAAAGAAATTCCATACTTTCCGCTGATTCGTTCCACCTCGGGCATGAAAAGATCCATTTCCGCCTGTGTTAGGGGAGGGCTGAGGGCAATAGGTTTGACACCCGCTTTGACCATTTCGGCAAAGGATTCGATCTGCCCTGATTCTTTCGAAAACTCCCGCTCCGTGCAGGAAATCAGGAAAAGGAGAAGAAACAGGCAGGAAAGATTCAGCTTTTTCATTTTGGATTTTGGGGAAATGAGTCTCGAAGTAGAGGATTTTTTCCTTTTCTCCCGCAACCAACCTCAGAAAATCTTCATCTAGAGGGCAGAGGCTTCGATTATCATTATTTAAGAAACGCCTTTTAAATCAAATGCTTAACTTGAAATTCCCTGAATATTGTTTTGGATAATTTGAAAAAGCACCAAATCAAGTTTCGAACCTATCATTTTCTTAACCCCACTATCTATGGAATTGATCATTAATCAGCTCTCAAAAACCTATGCCAATGGAGTCAAAGCCCTCAATGAGGTTTCCTTGACCATCCCCCAGGGCATGTTTGGACTCCTTGGTCCAAACGGTGCCGGCAAGTCTACTCTCATGCGGACGATTGCCACCCTGCAGGATGCAGACTCCGGAAGTGTTTCACTCAATGGAATCGACGTATTGAAAGATAAGCAAGCAGTCAGAGAAAGGCTTGGCTATCTGCCACAGGATTTCGGGCTTTATCCCCGGATCAATGCCGAAACCATGCTGGATCATATCGCTCAAATGAAAGGAATCGGCAATAAAGCCGAGCGGAAAGAGGTCGTTGCCTCTCTTTTGCAAAAAGTCAACCTCTTTAAAGACAGGAAAAAGGGACTCGGCACCTATTCCGGAGGGATGAGACAGCGATTTGGAATAGCTCAAGCTCTGGTAGGAAATCCCTCTTTGATCATTGTGGATGAGCCTACTGCAGGTCTAGATCCTTCGGAAAGAAACCGCTTTTACAACCTTCTCTCCGAAATCGGAGAAAACACCATCGTCATTCTCTCCACGCACATTGTGGAAGATGTCAATACCCTTTGCTCCAACATGGCCATCATCTGTATGGGCGAGGTGCTGATGCAGGGCAAGCCCAAAGACGGACTGGAGATGGTCCAAGGGAAAATCTTCCAAAAATCCATTGACAAGGCAGATCTGGATACTTACAGAAAAGAATATCAGGTGATTTCCACCAAGCTTATTGCCGGCAAACTAAGTCTGAGAATTGAAAGTGAAGACAATCCCGGAAACGGATTCGAAGCTACTCCGGCAGATTTGGAGGATGTGTATTTCAGCTTTATTTCCAAAAAAGTCGATCCTATCACCATCTAATCCGGAGTCATGTTCAAGGATATCTTTCTATTAGAATTGAAATACAGGTTTAGCCGACCGGCCACCTGGATTTATTTTGCGCTATTGTTGGTGGTTCCTCTGCTTTTAATCGGATTTGGAAATACGCCCGCAGGATCAGAGAAGGTGTACCACAACTCCCCGATTGTTATCGCCAATCTGCTGGTATTAGTATCCCTTTTTGGGATTTTGATCGCTTCGGCAATTATGGGGGTGCCTCTTTATCGGGATTTGGAGCATAAGACAGGTACTTTCCTTTTCAGCTATCCGATCAGCAAGTTCGGCTACTTCATGGGCCGGTTTTGGGGATCCTTTGTGACCTTGCTGTTCATCTCATCGGGAGCCTTGATTGGAGTTTATTTAGGAAGCCTTTTGGGGCCTCTGTTTGGCACGGATGCAGAGCGCTATGGGCCTAATTTGCTGATCAATTACCTTCACCCTTGGTTGACTTTGGTGGTTCCCAATCTTTGGTTGGCCGGTTCCCTTTTCTTTGCACTGATCGTTTTCACCCGAAATATCCGATCCATTTATTCAGGGGGTATCGTGATTTTCATTGGTTACCTGCTGGCAAATTTTCTTTCACAGGATATCGAAAACAAGGATTTGGTGCAAATCATCGACCCTTTTGGTTTGAATTCCTTTGATATTCAGACTCGCTATTTGACTCCTTTTGAGCAAAACACCTTTTTACTCTCTGTGACGGGGAACCTCCTGCTCAATCGTATCCTGTGGGTGGCCGTTGGAATTGTTTTCTTCTTGGCTTCCTACTTCCGCTTTGATTTTACCTATTTCTTTCAGACCGCTCAGAAAAAGGTTGAGAAGAAAGCAGAACAACAAGAAGCACCTACCGGTATTTTCAAAAAAGTTCTTCCAGATTTTTCCTCCGGCTATCAATGGAACAGCCTGCTAACGCTGACCAAAATCGAGATGCAAAATGTGCTCAAGGATGTTTATTTCCGGAGTATCCTGCTTGGAGGGATGATTTTTCTGGTCTTGGACTTCTGGATTGGAAACTCGATTTACAGCGTACCCAACCTGCCCTCGACCTCCTTCCTGATGGAATACAAAGGTTACGATTACAATCTCTTTGTCTTTATCATCATCGTCTTCTTCACCGGAGAAGCACTCCATCGGGACAGAAGTACGGGCTATTCGGTGATCAATGATACTTTTCCAGTGAAAGATGGGGTAGTCGTTGCTTCCAAGTTTTTGGGGATGGCTTTGATTTCCCTCGTTTTGGTCTCTCTGCCAATCGTGGTGGGGCTGATCGTGCAAACGCTGAAAGGATTCTACAACTATGATCTCTCCGTGTATCTGGTCGACAGCTACCTCATTACTTTCCCGGACTACATTCAGATGGTGATGCTTGTATTTGCGGTCCATTTGGTGGTCAATAATAAGTTTGCCGGGCATGCTGCTGCGATTGGGATTTGGTTGGTGATGATCATTCTACAAAGCTTTGCCAGCTACAATTTCAATTTGTTTTTCTACAGCTATAAGCCTTCCTACACCTGGAGTGACATGAATGGGCTGGGGCATTTTGCCGAGCCGCTGATTTGGTTCAATATCTACTGGACCGCTTGGGGAGTATTTCTGGTGCTGTTTTTCAGTATTTTCTTTAGCCGAGGCGCAGAAAACTCCTGGAAAAGCCGTTGGAATACCGCCAAGGGAAGGATGAAAAACCCATCCACTCGGATCTCATTTGGTTTCCTTACCATTGCTCTTCTTTGCGGAGTATACATCTTCCAGACTGTGGTCTATGAAAATGGATACCTGACTTCCGAAGAAGGGAAGCTTAGAAGTGTGGCTTATGAAAAGCAGCTCAAAAAATACGAGCGAATTCCTCAGCCAAAAATCACCAAAATCAAAATCAATGCAGACCTGTTCCCTATGGAAAGAAGGGCTGATTTTCTTGCTGAGGTCCAGATGGTCAATAAAACCGACCAGCCTATCGACTCCATTCACTTCAACAGTACCGATCTAAACACCTTCAAGGTCATCCATAAAGGTGACACACTCAGCTATAGGTTTCCTTTGGAATATGAGCCCCGGAAGTTTCAGATTTTCGGAAAAAAGCCGGAGAGAGAATGGTATCAGATTACCGCTTTGCCCCAACCTATGATGCCGGGCGACACGTTGAATTTCACCATTGTCAGCACCAAAGAATACACGGGGTTCCCCAATTCTGGCTATGGACGGGAGATTGTGTATAACGGAACCTTTTTCTCAGGGGGGATTCCAGAGATCGGATACAGTGCCAATGGGGAGCTATCCAGTGATGAAGACCGGAAGAAATACGACCTTCCTGCCAAGCCGGAGGACCTACCTGAGCATAGAGACCCCTATGGGCAGTCTACTTTGCTGTTTCAGGATGACGCCGATCTGATTCAGTTTGAAGCCGTAGTAAGTACTGTCCCTTCACAGATAGCTGTTGCCCCGGGGTATTTGCAGCGGGAGTGGGAGGAAAACGGACGCCGCTATTTCCACTACATTCAGGATACCCCAATTCAATCCTTTTTCACTTTCGTCTCTGCAGAGTATGAGGTGCTAAAAGATGAGGCATTCCTTCCCGATGGACAAAAGGTGAATATCGAAATATTCCACGATCCTTCTCATCCCTATAATCTGGATCGGTTTTTAGCTTCATACAAAGATGGATTGACCTATTTCTCCGAGACGTATGGAAACTTCCAGTTTCGTCAGATGAGACTTCTGGAGTTTCCTCGATATGCCGGATTTGCCCAGTCCTTTCCCAATACGGTTCCATTCTCGGAGTCCTTCGGTTGGGTCGCGGACTTTAAGGATCCGGATGATTTTGATTATGTCTACTATGTGACGGCACACGAACTTGCCCATCAGTGGTGGGGACATCAGATCACCCCCAATTATACCCGGGGATCGAATCTGATTTCGGAAGCTTTAGCGGAATTTTCTGCCTTAATCCTTACCGAAAGACGATATGGGAAAGACAATATGAAGCGATTCCTAAAGGATGAACTCGATCGATATCTTCTTGGCAGATCCAATGAAAGCAAAAAGGAAAACACCTTCATCAATACCAACAGAGCCTATCAGTGGTATAATAAGGGAAGCTTGATTCTCTATGGCTTGAGGGATTTGATCGGGGCAAAAGCCATGGATTCAGCACTCTATGCTTTCAATCAGGAATTTGGGCTAAGAGATGCTCCTCCATTTCCCGGCAGCTATGATCTCTATGACCACCTGTATGCAGTCACTCCCGACAGCGTGAAGTATTACCTGGACGATACCTGGAATAAGATCACGCTGTATGACAACAAGGCCGAAAAGGCGGTAGCCAAAAAAGTAGCCGAGGGAGAGTATGAGATTACCTTGGATATCCGGTCCCAAAAGCTGTATGCAGATGAGACCGGGCGGGAGGAAAATGCCAACTATGAAGCAGACTACATTGACGTTGGGGTTTTTGCTGCTGAAGACAAGGATGAAAACGGAAGAACCCGTGTAAATCCCCTCTACATCCAAAAGCACAAAATCAAACCCGGGCAGACCTCCCTCACGGTCAGAGTGAAAGGTGAGCCTGCCAAAGCCGGAATTGATCCCTACAATAAGCTGATTGACAGAATTCCCGATGACAACACCAAGGAAGTAGAGATCCAATAAGCCTAAAAAGAGGTTGCCTCGTAAATCGTTTCGTTGTCAGCCTGACCCTTCGACTTCGCTCAGGGTGACAGGAGTCGAAGGCCAATTTCAGCTTTCCGGACGACATTTCGACTTCGCTCAATGTGACAAACTTCACCTTTGAGACAGCCTCTTTTTTTTCTTACTTTCAGAAAAAAATCCTCCCATGAAGAAACTCTTGCTTTATCTGTTTTCAGGAATTATCCTTTTGGTAGTGTTTTTACTTTTCAATACGTTTCGAATGAGCTCTCGACAAGTCGATTCAGAACCTATTGAAAAAGTAGCTTTTTCTGATCAGGTTTTTGAAAACCTTTCAAAATCCATTCAATTTCAGACCATTTCCTTTAGCGAAGACACTCCCCCTGATTCAGCGATTTTCTTTGGTTTTCACCGCTTTTTGGAAGAGACATTCCCTCTTATCCATTCCAATCTAAAGCTGGAAAAGATCAATACCTACAGCTTGCTCTACACTTGGGAAGGCTCTGACCCCAGTCTGAAACCGATCATCCTGATGTCTCACCAAGATGTAGTTCCTGTGGATGCCCCCACACTCAGCCAATGGGAAGCACCGCCTTTTTCAGGAAAGATCACCGACACACACATTATCGGAAGAGGAACTATGGATGATAAAGGTACGCTGATGGGCGTCTTGGAGGCGGTAGAAAAACTGCTTTCCGAAGGATTCCAGCCTAAGCGGACCATCTACATCGCTTCCGGCCACGATGAGGAAGTGGGAGGACCCAAAGGAGCAGGGAAAATTGCCGAGCACTTGAAAACTCAGGGTGTGGAGGCGCTGATGACACTGGATGAAGGAGGATATTTTGCAGAGGGAATGATCCCGGGACTGAACAATCCTGTGGCCATGATCAATTTGGCAGAAAAGGGTTTTGCTTCATTTCGCCTGATCGTCCGTACCAATGGAGGACATAGCTCCGCTCCGCCCAAGGAAAACACTATCGGAATCTTGGCAAAAGCCATTGTAGATTTGGAAAACAATCAGTTGCCCTACAAGCTCATTCCTCCCATTATAGAGCAGTTGGAGTATTTGGGTCCGGAACTTCCCTTCCCCAATCGTCTCTTTTTTGCCAATCCTTGGTTGTTCAAAAAACCGATCCTTGAGGCACTCAATGCCCACACCACCACTGCACCCACCATCATTGATGGGGGAGTAAAGAACAATGTAATTCCTACTGTGGCTGAGGCGACCATCAATTTTAGAATCCTTCCCGGCGAAACCATCGAATCTGTCCAAGCTCATATCGAAAGCGTGGTTTCCGATACGGTGAAAGTAGAGCCGGTAGGCTTTCTGACCAATCCATCGGGAGTATCCAGCACGGACTCTGAGGCCTACGAAGTCGTCCAAAAGACCATTCGAGGATTGCATCCCGAGGTCTTGGTGGTACCTGGATTATTGGGAGGAGCCACAGATTCTAGGTATTTCCAGGAAATTTCCGAACAGGTTTACAGATTCTATCCCATCCGGATAAATAATGAATCCATGACCCGGTTTCATGGAATTGACGAAAAAATCAGCAAGGATAATTACCTCGAGATCATCCAGTTTAGCTATCATTTGATCAAAAATTTTCAGGAATAAACAGCAAAAGGGCTCCAAATCAGGGGCCCTTTTTTTCATCCTTCTGCATCAATTCCATCAAAATCCGGATCAATCCCAATTTCTCCTCCGTTTCGGCCTTAAGCATGTCTAGGTTATTTACCTGACTGAGCATTTTTTGAGATCGGGAGATTTCTTTCTGAACCAAGACTTCCAATTCACGAAGTCGATCGGTTTCAATCTTTTTTTCTGCAAATACTTCTCTAATCAATAGCCATTGAAAAAAAAGCAATAGCCCCAATGCCATAACTGCCAAAATGCCAATACCACCGATATTGTGTAAAAATGTCAACATGCTCACCAAATTGAACCAAAAATACCTTCAATAAGGTGTGCAAGCCATACGCCAAACTACCTATTCTGAATCCCACACCAGAAGAACCAAAGTTCCCCCTCCCGGTGTGGAAGAAAGTTCAAGAACCCCTCCCAATTCTTCCGCTCTCTTTCGCATGTTGTAAAGTCCATTGCCAGGAGTGATTTCTGCCTCTTCAAAGCCTTTGCCATCATCCTGAACGGCCACGCGGAATTCTCCATCCTCCTGCTCTATGCTCACGCGGATAAAAGTTGGCGCAGCATATTTGACTGCATTTTGAACTGCTTCCTGTACGACCCGCAAGACTTGAATGCTTTCAGCAGAACCCAATCCGGAATTCTGGTCTACAGATGTAGCCAAATTGAGCTCCAACTGGATATCCGGATTGGATTGCGCGGCTTTTTGCAAAAAGTCCTGAATTCGACCAACCAGAGACTCCCAAGTCACCTGTCCACTATTCATAGCCCAAATGGTATCCCGAAGTTCTGTGATAGTCTGCTTGGTAAAGCTGGCTATGGAATCGTATCGCTCACTGAGCTTCTCTTTGATGGGATCAAAATATTTCAGGTTTTCTATCGCTGAGATGATGAAAGTGAGCTGGGCACCGATATTGTCATGCAAGTCTCTTGAGATCAGCAGACGCTGTTCCTGAAGCTTATTTTGAGTTTCTATTTGAGCCAAGGCAGATTTCAGATCTGCCTCCTGTTGGAGCTGAGCGTTTTTCAGCTTTTGCTGTCGGTAGAGCAAATATCCCACTATTCCCAAGGCAAGAGCCAGAGCAAGACTCCCGTAAAGCTGGAGGTTTTTACTTCGAATAGCCAATTGCTGCTGGGCGATTTCCCGGTCTTTTTTTTCGGTTTCGTATTGAGTCTGCAGCTCAGTTACCAGTTCCTTGGATTCTTTTTCCAGCTTATTTCTAAGATTTTGTTGGTAGAGATTAGCGTAATACCTGGAACTATCCGGCATTCCCAGCGCTGCATAAACCGAGATCAGCTCAAAATAAGGAAACATCGCATCCTCGATCGTTCCCTGACTGACCAAACTGGAAGCTGAAGAGAGCAAATATTTCTTGGCTTCAGAAAACTTACCTTTGGCGTTGAGAGCGACTCCCAGAGCATGCTCTATGGAGGCGATATCGTATTGAGAATTGACCTGTTTAGCCACTTCTAGACCTTTTCTGGCTATGGATTCCAACTTTTCCAAATCCCCTTTTTCCATCAAAAAAGCCCCGTATATCCGATAGGTCATGGCCTGATTCATCAGGTCTCCCAATTCGATGGACTCTTCCAGCGCTTTTTGGAAATAACGCTCCGCATTTTCAAAGTCACCCAAATATTTGTGGACCGTCCCGAGATTATTGTAGGAAGCGATGGTGCCTCTGACATCTCCAAGTAGCTCTCGAATAGAAGCCGATTCTTCGTATGCCTCTTTGGCTTTTTCGTAGTTGGACAAGTTTTGATAAATCACCCCAATGTTATTCAATACAGTGGCCGCATTGAGTTGGGCGCCGGATTTTTGAAAGATGGGCAAAGCCAGCAAAAAATACTTGATGGCCGAGTCTGTCTCATACTTTCTTTGGTGGATAAAACCCAGAGCATTGTAGGATTTGGCCATCCCCAGCGAATCCTCGATTTCCTTTCTAAGTTGCAGCGATTGGAGATAAAGCACCTTGGACTGATCCAAATCCCCTTTTTGTAAGATCCCACTCCCCAGATCGGAATACGCTTGGGCCAGGATTTTCGGATCCCCGGCCAACTCTGCTTTTTCTACAGCCAGTTTTCCATAGTAGATGGAAGAATCCAAATTGATACTTCCGTATTGCCAACCTATTTCACCATACATATTCGCTAATTGATCAGGGGGAAGTGGCTCTTGAATGCGGATAAGAAGGCTGTCTATCACTTGCCTTGGGCTTTGGGCAAGGCTGTATGTAGTCAAAAAAATCGCAAATCCGAAAAGTAGACCGATTCGATGCATAAGGTGATTAATTTTTAATGGGATACTTCCGAAAATAAGAATAATTCATTGGTCTCAAACTTTGCCTCAAAAAAAAGAAGGGGCTGGGCGAAATCTCAAATTTTATGAAAAAATATCGCCTTTAATCGAAATTTTAATCGGTTTTGGACGATTTGGTACTGCCAAACCAATTTTTCATCTTGGAGTTTATTAATCAGAATTAAACCCAAAATAGTATCCATGAATTTTTCCATGAATGAAAACCAAAGCATGATCGCTCAGATGATCCGTGACTTTGGAGCCAAAGAAATCACTCCTTTTCGGAAGGATTGGGACGATCAAAGTCATTTCCCCTTGCCTGTCTTCAAAAAACTGGGAGAGCTCGGCCTGATGGGCGTGTTAGTCCCCACCGAATATGGTGGTTCTGGCTTTGGTTACTTCGAATATGTGACAGCGATCGCGGAACTGGCCAAATTGGACCCTTCCGTGGGGCTTTCCATGGCGGCCCACAATTCCCTATGTACGGGCCATATCCTGATGTTTGGCAACGAGGAGCAAAAGAAAAAATACCTTCCCAAACTGGCTACCTGCGAATGGCTGGGGGCTTGGGGGCTCACCGAACCCAATACAGGCTCTGATGCAGGGAACATGCGGACAGTTGCCAAAAAAGAAGGAGAATATTATATAATCAACGGAGCCAAAAACTTCATCACCCATGGCTACTCCGGTGATGTCGCAGTGGTAATCGCCCGAACAGGGGAAGTGGGTGACAGCCACGGGATGACTGCCTTCGTGGTCGAAAGAGGCACTCCGGGCTTCAAAGGTGGTCGGAAAGAGGATAAACTCGGTATGCGGGCTTCCGAAACCGCCGAAATGATTTTTGAAGATTGCCGGGTCCACGAAAGCCAGGTTTTGGGTGAAGTGGGAGAAGGCTTTATCCAGTCCATGAAGATATTGGACGGGGGAAGAATTTCCATCGCAGCCCTTTCTTTGGGAATTGCCGAAGGTGCCTTGGAAGCTTCCATTCAGTATTCCAAAGAGCGGCATCAGTTCAATAAGCCAATTTCAAGTTTTCAGGGCATTTCTTTCAAGCTGGCAGACATGGCCACTCAGGTGGAAGCTGCCAAGCTTTTGACATTCCAGGCAGCAGACTTAAAAAACCGAGGTGAAAAAGTGACCCTTGCAGGTGCCCAAGCAAAACTGTATGCTTCTGAAGTGGCCGTTTATGTGTCCAATGAAGCCGTTCAGATTTTTGGAGGCTATGGATTTACCAAAGATTATCCGGTTGAAAAATACTATCGAGACGCCAAACTTTGCACTATCGGAGAGGGAACATCCGAGATCCAGAAGTTGGTGATTTCGAGGGAAGTATTGAAGTGATCGGTTTTCATCAGTCAGTTGCCAGTAGGTAGTCTTATCTACTGCCTACCGGTAACTGCCTACTGTCTTCGGAGCTTGGTTTTCCTTTTTTTGACTTGGTCTCTTGGGAAACTTCCCCTCATTTCCCTTCCCCCTTCGGATAATTTTTCTAATTTTGCCCCAATTTGGACTTAAGTAAAATTTTCCTCAACCCTCCTCTCTAATGCCTAAAGACAGTAGCATCAAGCACGTTCTCATCATCGGTTCAGGTCCCATCGTCATCGGTCAAGCTTGCGAATTTGACTATTCAGGCTCTCAGGCCTCTCGCTCCCTCAGGGAAGAAGGCATCAAAGTCACGCTGATCAATTCCAATCCGGCGACTATTATGACTGACCCCGTGACAGCCGACAACGTGTACTTGCTTCCACTGGAAAAGAAATCCATACGGAAAATCCTTGCCGAGCATCCGGATATTGATGCCGTTTTGCCGACCATGGGTGGACAAACCGCCCTCAATTTGGCCATTGACTGCGAAAAGGCAGGAATATGGAAAAACTCAAACGTGCGCATGATCGGGGTGGATATCGACGCGATCGATACCGCCGAAAACAGAGAGAAATTCAAGGCCCTGATGGAAAAAATCGGGGTGGGTGTCTGCAAAGGGGCTACTGCTACCTCCATGCTTCAGGGTAAAGAAATTGCCCAAGAAATCGGATTTCCGCTCATCATCAGAGCTTCCTACACGCTTGGTGGTGCCGGTGGAGCTTTTGTGGAAAAAGCTGAAGACTTCGAAAAGCTTCTCGCAGCAGGATTGCAGGCTTCTCCAGTCCATGAAGTCCTGATTGAGCAAAGTATTCTGGGCTGGAAAGAGTACGAGCTCGAAGTCATGCGGGACAATATCGGGAACATGATCGTGATCTGTTCCATCGAAAACTTTGACCCCATGGGTGTGCATACCGGTGATTCGATCACCGTAGCACCTGCCATGACACTTCCGGACACGGTGTATCAGCGCATGCGAAACTATGCGATCACGATGATGAACTCCATCGGGAATTTTGCCGGGGGATGTAATGTTCAGTTTGCCGTAAGTCCGGACAATTCAGAAATCATCGGGATCGAAATCAACCCACGGGTGTCCCGGTCCTCAGCTTTGGCTTCCAAGGCCACCGGATATCCCATCGCCAAAGTAGCCGCCAAACTGGCCATTGGCTATAACTTGGACGAATTGTCCAACTCCATTACCGGGACTACTTCTGCATATTTTGAGCCGTCCATTGACTATGTAATCGTGAAAATCCCGCGTTGGAACTTTGACAAATTCAAAGGTTCTGACCGCCGATTGGGTCTTTCCATGAAGGCTGTGGGAGAGGTAATGGGTATCGGCCGAAACTTCCAAGAGGCCTTGCAAAAGGCTTGTCAGTCTTTGGAAATCAAGAGAAATGGTCTGGGTGCCGACGGAAAAGAACTCAAAGATCAAGCGCAGATTCTTTACTCACTTGCCAATCCAAGCTGGAATCGTTTGTTCCATGTGTACGATGCGTTCAAACTGGGCATTTCCTTCCGTACGATTCAGGATCTGACCAAAATTGACAAATGGTTCCTTAAGCAAATCGAGGAGCTCATGCATGTGGAGGCCGAAATCGAGAAATACACGATTGAAAACATTCCCTACGAGGTGATGGATAAGGCTAAGAAAAAAGGCTATGCTGATCGTCAAATCGCCCATTTGCTGGATTGTCTGGAAAGCGATGTGTTCAACAAACGCTACCATGAAATGGGCATCAAGCGTGTGTACAAGCTGGTGGATACCTGCGCGGCGGAGTTTGAGGCGCAGACTCCTTATTACTACTCCTCTTTTGGGGAAGAAAACGAATCCGAGCGCTCAGCTAAGAAAAAAGTGGTGGTCTTGGGTTCAGGTCCAAACCGTGTAGGTCAGGGGATCGAGTTTGACTATTCCTGTGTGCACGGGGTGCTGGCTACCAAAGAGTGTGGCTACGAGACCATCATGATCAACTGTAACCCAGAGACGGTTTCTACCGATCCGGATGTAGCGGATAAGCTATACTTCGAGCCGGTATTTTGGGAGCATATCTATGAGATTATCCTGCACGAAAAACCGGAGGGCGTGATCGTACAGCTGGGAGGTCAGACGGCTTTGAAATTGGCAGAGAAGCTTTCCAAATACGGCATCAAAATCATCGGAACCAGCTTCGAGGCCTTGGATTTGGCGGAAGACAGAGGTTTGTTCTCCACCCTTTTGAAAGAAAACAACGTGCCTTATCCTGAATTTGGCACCATTCACAATACTGACGAAGCCCTTGAGCTTTGTAAGACGATTGGATTCCCACTACTTGTTCGTCCAAGCTACGTCCTGGGAGGGCAGGGGATGAAGATCGTAATCAACGAAAAGGAACTCGAAGAGCACGTGGTAAACGTCCTTCGAGACATTCCAAATAATGAAATTCTCCTCGATCACTTCCTGGAGGGTGCAATTGAAGCTGAAGCAGATGCGATCTGTGACGGGGAAAATGTCTATATCATCGGGATTATGCAGCACATCGAGCCAGCAGGAATCCACTCCGGAGACTCTTATGCCGTCCTTCCTCCTTACAACTTGGGAGACTTGGTGATCCGTCAGATCGAGACTTATACGGAGAAAATAGCCTTGGCTTTGAAGACTGTTGGTTTGATCAATATCCAGTTTGCCATCAAGAATGACAAGGTTTACGTGATCGAAGCGAACCCAAGAGCCTCTCGTACTGTTCCCTTTATCTGTAAGGCCTATCAGGAACCTTATGTGAACTATGCCGTAAAGGTGATGTTGGGAGAGAAAAAGGTGACTGATTTCACCTTCAAGCCTGTGAAAAAAGGCTATGCCATCAAAGAGCCGGTTTTCTCTTTCCACAAGTTCCCGAATGTAAACAAAGAATTGGGTCCGGAAATGAAATCCACCGGAGAGGCGATCTACTTTATCGACGACCTGATGGATGACTACTTCCTGAAAATCTACTCTGAGCGAAACATCTATTTGAGTAGATAATCCAGTTCGATAAAATCAAAAAGTTTTGGTAAAATTTCTGATCATAATTTTAGGTGTGGGATGGTTGCTTGGGCAGCTGATCCGCTATTTTCTCCGATCCAAACTAGCCCAGTTTGCCCGACAGGTAAATGAAGCAGCCATGGAGCAGCAGAGAGCACAGCAGCGAGCCTCCCGACCTAAAGATTCTGTAAACGTAGATTACATTCCCAAAGAGGAATTGGAAAAGCGAAAGAAAGATATCCAAGGGGGAGAGTACGTGGATTACGAGGAAGTGAAGGAGTGATTTTTACCCTTTCATCAAAATTCTCCGAAGTCAAAAAAAGGGAGTCCAATATTTTTGAACTCCCTTTTTTTATTGGGTAGTGCTCAATTAACCTACCCTTACCGGAATAGCCTTTCTGGTCACATTTCCGGCCATATCTTCTGCCCAGATGATGAGAATCAATTGGTTTTGTCCGGTGGGGATCATCATCGATTGATTCTCTGATAAGGTTCGAAGGTTTACTCTTTCAGAGGAGGGTAGTGAATTTCCTTTAAGGTTTCTCCAACTGGATTCTCCGAAGATTTGCTCTCCAAACACCTGTACTTGTGCGTTCCCACCTTCTTTTTCGTCAAAACGGTCCTGATTGGTCAATCGCATCCAGATAAACTTCAAGGGAGTGCTTAAGGGATGAGTCGTAGTTTGAATAAATCCATCCATTTCCAAAGGAGATCCAGCTCTGCCAGAGATTGAAGTAGCTCCTCCATCCATTTCTATGGAAGGTGCGTAGGGCCTCTGAATGTAAAATGTGGTATGGTAGTTTGATCCATCTGCAAAACTGGTTTGATTTCCATTGACGTCTGTGGCAGAAATGGTGATGTGATAAGGGCCAGCCAAGATATTTCCTTGAATTTCGGAGCCTTGGCCTTCCCAAATTACCTGATAGGGATCGATCCTGACCTCTGGACTTCCAGATTCGATAACTAGCCTGGGGTCAGAAGCATTGGATTGGAAGATCTTTCGCAAATTCAATCGCTCAAAGCTGTTCAAAAGTCGTCCATGGGAGTGCCCGTCAAAGCCTCCATGGATATCCAAAAGGATCTCTTGAATCCCCTGAGGATCAGCCACCCTGAAGGAAACATCCGCTGCTTTTTCCCCAAAGGAGAAGATTTGCCCAACGCCTGGGCTGATACTCGCCATGCCGGGAATTGGACCAATCTCCGGAGCTTGGAGATCCTGTGGCTCACCCGAATCTGAGCAGGAGCCCAGGTAGGTTATGCCTAGAAGAGCAAGAGCGATTAGGTTGATTTTCTGGTGTTTCATATTTTTTGTTGGTTTAATTCAAGGGGAAAGTGAGGGAAAGTGAGATATTTCTTCCGGGTTCTGGAATATTGATCAGGCGATATCGACTCAAGTGATTCATGTAGCGAACATTGCCTAGGTTTCTAATGCTTAAATTGAGTTCTAGTGGTTTTTGTGAAATATTGATTCTGCCGGACATCCTCCAGTCAATCAGGAAATAGCCAGGAGTCGGTTGTTCGTTGCGGGCTACGCGGTTTTGGTCGAAAGTATTTCTAAAATCCATCCCAATATTCAAGCCTTCGAATACCGATGAAAACTTGGGAAATGGGTAATCCAAACTTGCCAAAATGGAAGCAGGAGGAGTGAGGGGAAGAGGAAGCAGGGTTTCCAAATTTTGATTCCAGACGTATTCCCCGATGATAGTAGTCTTTAATTTCCATGGGCTGTAGTAGCTAAGTTGGATTTCACCTCCAGCAAAAAGGGCATTGTCCTGCCGGTACTCCCAGAGCATGCTTGAGCCTGGTAAAGGAGAGAATCTGCCACTGGGGGCCAAGTAGATAAAATCCTGATAAATGGATACAAAAGGAGAAATAGCAAAAGAAATGGTCTTCCACTCCTGACTGAATCCAAGGTCAGCTTGCCAGCTGCGTTCAGTAGCCAGTGTTGAATTTCCTTTTTCGTGGCGAAAATTTCCATGGTGAATCCCGTTGGATGCCAGTTCGATTGGAGTGGGAAAGCGTATGCCTGAGCCTAAATTGAACTTGATCAGTTTTTGGTCGTCTACCTGCCAAACCCATCCCGTAGAAATACTTGGCGCGACTGGATTCCGGCTGATATCGGGGTTTCTCTGGTCATACTCACCCGTGGGCTGCAGCCGTTCATAAATAGGCTGCAAATGCTCATCAATTCTCAGCCGCTGTGCATCCACTCTCGCACCCAGATTCCAGCTGATTTCTTCTGAAATAGGCCATTCCAGAACTCCATAAATTCCCGATTGAAGGCTTCGATAAGCAGGTAGTAAGAACTCAAACCCATCGTAGGTATTATTCATAAACTGGTTCATCCAGCCCACCTGAAGAGAACCCACTGAAATGGGTGTTTTCATGCTGAAATTAGCCGTGTATGTATCCAGGGAGAGGCCCAAAGCAAGATTTCCTGAGGGAGTGGGTCCCACACCATGCACATGCGGAAGGGATTCTTCCTGTCTCCGATTGGCTTGATAGCCCAAGTTCACATGGTATTCTTTTTTAGCTATTGTCCAATGAGTATTGGAAATGAGTTTCCAGTGGGTATTGATTTGCCGTGGAAATTGGATGTCTCTGGAGTCTCCGTCATCTTCGAGACTGTAGGCGGTAGGAATTCCCACTGCACCGGTGAAAATCCCCGCTTCCTGTCCAAATCGGCTAAGAGTTAGCCTGGTTTCTCCATTGGAAAACACTTTACCACCTCCCAAGCTGAAGTTAAGCTGACGTCCTGCTGTGTTTTTGAGTCGTTGATCTGCTATCGGCAATAAATAGCCCGCATAGGTGTATCGGTCTGCAGGGACTTCATAGTCTCCATGACCTAAGACCGAAAGCGTCCCTAGTCCAAAATATTGTCCTTTTCTAGCCAGAAGGTTGATTGATGAGCCGATCAGTCGGCTGTTGCTTTGCGCATCAAGGGTAATAGCTCCTGTAATCCCATCTGTCTCTGGAGCTGGGGTTGGATGAATTTTGACCACTCCTCCCAAGGCATCCGGCCCGAAAATCAAAGAAACAGGACCTTTGAATATTTCCACATCTCCACTCGTGTGTGGGTCGATTTCCAGCCCATGGTCTGCTCCCCACTGCTGTCCTTCTTGTTTAATTCCGGAATCTTCGATGAGGATGCGGTTGAAACTCAAACCTCGAATCATAGGCTTGGAGATGCCAACGCCCACATTCATGGCCTGTACTCCGGGGAGGTTTTCCAAGGCTCCAGCAAAAGTTATGGATTGCTGATTGAGCATTTGTTCCTTACTCACTTGAAGGGTAGAAAGGGAGCTAGAAAGAGTTCCCAAGGCTTCTTTCCTGCCCAATACTGAGACTTCCTCCAAATCCTGAGAAGAAGAAATCAGCAGAATTTCTCCTTTAAGATTTTTGAGTTGGGGGAAGTGGACTGTTCTTTTTTCAAAGCCAACGTGACTGATTTCAATTTTCTCAAGGGGAGATTTCAAAGGAATGCTCACTTGGCCTTCCCGGTCAGCTACCAATACCCATAAGGGATCTTTCTGATCAGAGAAACCATACACATGAGCAGACAGAGGTTGCCTGTTTTGGTCTACCACTTGAAAGCTTAGCTTTTCCTGCGCTATGACAGTCCCTAAACCCAAGCCAAAAAAAAGCAAGAGCCATAACCCGATTGAATTTTGAAAATCCACTTTATGCAACACTGTTTCAAAAAGCAAAAGTAGAAATCAGAATTAATTATTTAAATAATGTTGCAACTTTATTGCAAAAATAATGCAACAATATTGCAAATAGGAAAAATGAGGCTTTTCTTTGGGCTGGAAATAATTAAACCGACTTTCTATGAAAAAAAGAGCATTAGCTATTTTGTCCCTTTCCTTTTTGGCTTTCGCCTGCCAGGAAGATGAAACACCCATTATTGAACAACCTACTTTTGAAAATCAGGAGAGCGAGTGGATTCGCATCGTCTCTTGGGACGCATCAGGTCGATTCAGTATGATGAATCCACTCACTGGCAATGTAAATACCCCTTCTGTTAATCCTTTTGCCGAAGGCAGCAGAAATTACATCAGTCCTAGTGGGCAGTATATCACCTCTGTGGAGCGAGGGCCCGGGGTTGTCCGCTTTTTCGATACAGGAATTGTCAATCATGAGGATCATGGCCATGAGTACGATATCCGCTGGCTCAGTGCTACAGCAGAAGCACCGCTTCCAACTCACTACTCGGCTAGCAAAGGAAATATCGTGATTTTCAATGACGGAGATGGCTCGATTACTTGGGCTAGAGAAGCAACTATGGAGACACCTTCCTTTCAGCCGGTTGTATTGGGGGGATTGGGAAATGAAGTCCACCACGGGGCAGCCACTTGGCTGAACGGGAATAAGTTTGCGGTGACCTTTAAAAGCCCGGATATCCCGGGAGCACTTCCTCAAACCATCAAGCTACTGGATGCCAATAAGTCTGTTTTGGCTGAGAATGCAGCAGTTAACGTGTCCGGGATTCATGGTGACGCAAGCAATGGTGAATTTGCCGTCTTTGGCGGGACTACTGCTGTTTTGGTAGCCCGAGCTAACAATGAGATATTCAAAATCGACAATGTGGCTCCTTTAGAACCAACCTCCGGCAACTGGATGGGTACGATCAAAGCCCATGACAACAATGCAATTTTCTACGGTTGGTCCAGAAATAAAGGGATTTTCGCCATCGACCCTGCTGCCAAATCCATGCGAAATGTCTATTCAGGTGATGATGTGGCTGGTTATTTCTTCAGTGCAGACGGGAGCAAATTGATTGTTCAGCGAGCTTCCAATGAAGTCTTGGTTTTGGACGCTACAAGCGGAAATACGATAGTACAGGCTGCTATTCCAGTGGCTGCTGTTGAGGATTTCAGTGCCAGGAAGTCAAGAGATGAATTGGAGACCTATAGACTGATGAATGAAAACCCTCCTGTACTGACTAGTTCAGAAAGATACCTTTATGTGCTGAGTCCTTCTCGTACGCAAATCGATGTATTGGATTTGGCTGATTTGAAAACTGTCAAAACTATGACCCTTTCAAGCCCGGCATTCACCATCATGCGGGTAGGTTTTCAGACAAAATAAATGAAGTAAATCTTTGGTTAAATAGTCGAAAGCGCTCCTGATGTTCGGGGGCGTTTTTTTTATCCTTTGAGGCTTTCAAAAACTCGAAGGCTTCTCATTTATTAAGCATTTCATCAATAAAATTCAAAAATCAATTTTGTTTCAAAACCTCCAAGTTTTCTAAAACCTAACATATTTTCTAAGCGATGAAAACCTATCTTCCAAGATGAACTTCCTGTTGAGCTCCTTATTTTCTCTCTTCAGATTTTTCCAAAACTTTTTTCTCCTTCATTTTTCTCAAAAAGTAATCTGGAGTACGAGTTACGATTTTGCCATCGATTTGGGCGACGATCTTTTGACCAAGTCGCTTTTTCATTTTTAAAAAGTCTTCCCCGGAATTCAGGATGGCTGATTTCAATTTTTCTTTTAAGATTTCCTTCTCTTCTGTGCTCATTCTGTAAGGGACTTAATGACCTCTAATGTAGAAACAGTTAGAATATTCATTTTCTGTCTCTATTATCTAAGACTGCCTACTGATCACTAAATCCTTTTGCACCAAAAAACCTTGAATCCACTTTGAGTTTTGGTCCCGATCAGGAAATCCTCTCCACCGTCCTTTACCCCCAGTTTCTTTTTCAATTCTTCTGCGCCTGTGACATAATTTCGACAGATCACATTGACTTTGCCGGAGGGGAAAAGAGACTTGATTCCCTGCTTTTTGGGCAATACCTCTTTTATGACTTCAAAAATTCGTCCCGGAATACCTTCAGGAAAAGTATTTCCCGTGTACAAGTGGCTGTTTCTTTCCAGCTTTTTCAAACCAAAGCGCTGGGCAAAAAGATGAAAAGCCCCCGCCTTTAAAATACCACTGAGCGGCTCAATCAGATACTTTTCGGCTTCTCCTAGATTAAAAACAGCCTGATCTTCTTCTTTAGGCTCAAAAGCAAATGGGGCAAATTCACTCCCTAAATCCACCACTTCAATCGATTTGGACTTTGATGTATTTCTCTTTTCCCAGAAAAGGAGAAGTTCTTTCACCTCATTTTTAACAGAAACCACGGTGATTTTCTGGATATCAGGCAGCTCGGACCAAGCTTGAGAAATATCCAGCATGGGTGAAACTTTGAGGAGGATTTTGTCGGATTTGCTGCGCAAAAGGGACCAAGCACCTACCATATCGGGTTCGCAATCCTGAAGCTTGTACAGCTTTTGATTCCCACTTCCTCGCCTGGCGGGATCGGCATAGATCAGATCGAATTCAAGTTCAGTTTTCGACAAAAACTCCAAACCATCCCCTTCGACAAATTCAAATTTGCCGGGATTTAATAGTTCAAGATTATGGCTTGCGATTTGGAAAAGTTCAGGCAGTCTTTCGCAATAAATTCCGGTTTCAAAACCTTGGCTCAAATGAAAAAAATCTACTCCAAAGCCACCTGTAAGGTCAATCATCACTTTCCCGGTCAATCCTTTTGCTTTGAAATGTGCGGTTTCTTCTGACGAGCTTTGCTCCAGAGAAATACTAGCCGGAAAAATCAAATCCGGATTTTCGGACCAGGAAGGGAGTTTTTTGGCAATTTTCTGTCGCGCAGAGATTTGCTGCACAGCCATTTTCAGGTCAAAAGAAACTTTTCCCTGATACTTAAAAAGCAAAAGTGCAGGATCTTCTCGGAGATGATTCTGCACAAATTGTCTGAACTCAGCGCTATTGACCTCGCTGAGATTCATCAGACGAGTTTATTTTCCAAAAGGTATTCAGCGATCTGCACGGCATTGGTTGCCGCACCTTTTCTCAGGTTGTCTGCCACAATCCACATGTTTAGGGTATTGGGTTGAGATTCGTCTCTTCTCAGACGGCCTACGAATACCTCATCTTTTTTATGCGAGGTGATGGGCATAGGGTAAACAAAGTTGGTCGGGTCGTCCTGTACCACGATTCCCGGAGCACTTTCCAACAGACTTCTCACTTCTGCCAAATCAAAGTCCTGCTTGAATTCCACATTGACCGCCTCGGAGTGACCTCCCATGGTTGGGATTCTCACGGTGGTAGAAGTCACCTGAATGGTATTGTCGCTGAAGATTTTCTTGGTTTCGTTGATCATTTTCATTTCCTCTTTGGTGTAGCCGTTGGGCTGGAACACGTCGATGTGAGGAAGGACATTCATGTCAATTTTGTGTGGATACACCCTAGGTGGATTTGCCTCGCCTGCACGCTCGGCCATCATCTGGTCTACGGCAGCCTTTCCAGTACCGGTCACAGACTGATAGGTAGAAACTACGATTCTTTTGATCCCGTAGCGATGTCTCAAAGGCTCCAATGCCAAGACCATCTGGATGGTGGAGCAATTGGGGTTGGCGATGATTTTATCTTCTTTGGTCAGCTCTTTTGCATTGATTTCAGGCACGACCAGCTTTTTGGTCGGATCCATTCTCCAGGCAGAGGAGTTGTCTACTACCACGGTTCCTACTTCCGCAAACTTGGGAGCCCATTCCAAGGATGTACTTCCTCCTGCAGAGAAAATGGCGATTTCGGGTTTGGCTGCTACCGCATCAGCAAGACCAATAACGGTGTGTTTTTTACCCTTATACTCGATCTGTTTACCTACAGATCGCTCGGAAGCCACCAGTAGCAATTCGTCATAAGGGAAGTTGTGCTCATCAAGCACTTCGAGGATTTCGGAGCCTACCAGTCCGGTAGCACCGACTACAGCCAGTTTCATGGTATAAATAGGTTTTTTGTATGGTAATGGGTTGCAAAAGTAAGGACTGTTGATTCATTTTCAGGAGCTAAGCGCAAAATTTTAACGGGAAAGGCCGGGTTGTTTTAAAACTGAATACTTAATTGTAACTTCAGCTTACTTTTTTCATTTTTTCCATGAATAGAAAAGCAGTCCTAGTCTTTTTTGGAATTTTCCTTGCCCTGATTAGGCATGAATCGGCTGTGGCTCAAATTCAGTCTTTTGAACCTCCTTTTCAGATTCAGTCTTTTCCTGAGGAATTTCTTCCTGGCTGGTGGGGAAATGAAGTGAGGAGCACTTCTTCCCGGATTTTTCAGGCTCAAGGTGTAGGCCGTGAAGGTAGCAGGGCTTTGGCAATTCAACCGATAAGCACATTCAATGGAGTGCTTTGGGTCAGACTTTCTGCTGAGGGAGTATCCGATTCCAAGGTTTCCTTTTGGGCCAAATCAATCAAAAATGGGACTGGAACCCGGCCCGCTGTGATTTATTTTTCCTGGGGAAAAAGCCTCAGTGGAGCGTATGAAGGAAGAGCTTTGCTTGGAGGGGAAAATGAATTTCCCAATGAAGACTTGGACTTCAGAAGGTTTGTTTTGGACCTTCCGGAAGGGTTGGAGTCAGAAGAGGAGCTTTTTCTCAAGCTTGAAATCGTCTATGGTCCCGGTTCGGGTAGTGCTGCCCGCTGGGTGATGGATGATTTTGAGTTTGGAGAAATCGTGGAAGACAAAGATCCTCCGGGGATTGGACTTGTTAAAGGCTACTCGACCTCAGAGCTTTTTTTGAGCTTTGATGAGGCAGTGGATCCAGGCTTTGCGCAGCTTCCTTTAGCATATCAATTGGAAGGTCAAAACCCTGAAGCAGTCCGCTTGGTCAATGATTCTACAGTGATTCTGGGCTTTCCCGAATCTTTGGAAGAAGGGAAGAATTACCAAATCAGGGTGGCTTCAGTCCCAGATTTGGAAGGCAATTTTCTTCAAGACACTTTGGTTTCATTTACCTTTTTTGACCCTACGGCCTTCGAATTCAAGTCTTTAGTGATCAATGAGCTCATGCCTGCGCCACGAAATGATCAGGATTTGCCCAATGTGGAATACATAGAGCTTTTTAATCCAGGGAATAAGGAATGGAGACTAGGAGAGCTTGTTTTGTCCAATTCCCGGACCTCCGTTTCCGTTCCTGACTTTTGGTTGTCTGGAGGTGAATACCTTTTGCTTTGCCCCGCAAATCAAGCTAGCCTGCTCCAGCCCTATGGAAAGGTTTTGGACATCAATTCCTGGCCTACACTCCTTAATTCCGGGGATCAAGTAAGCCTAAAAACAATAGGAGGCGAGTTGGTAGATGAGCTTTCCTACACTACGACTTCGTGGGGAGGATCGGAATTTTCGGGCGGAGGATATAGTTTGGAGGTAATCAATCCCGTGTTTCTTTGCGGGAATTCAGACTTTTTGCTTCCCTCTCAATCTCCTCAACGTGGTACTCCCGGAATGCTCAATTCTGTGTTTGATCCTGAGTTTGGAACTGCATTGCCTCAAATCACCACAGCCTATTTTTTGGATTCAACCCAGATTTATATCGAGCTGACCTACCCCGTTTTGTCCTTTATCAGCCAGGAAAATGTGAAGATATCACCCCTGATAGCAGTTGATTCTGTTGGGATTGAGTCTGGAAAGCAGATTCGCATCTTGTTGAGAAGCCCGGTAGAAGAAGGGTTTCCGCTTTCGCTTAGCCTCATCGGACTCCAAAACTGCCTCGGGAATGAACAACCCGAATTGGGGCCAATCAGCCTGGTATGGCCATCTAAAGTTCAAAAAGGAGATTTGATCTTGAATGAGTTGCTTTTTGATCCCCTTCCGGGAGACCCCAAATTTGTGGAAATCAGAAATACCTCAGAGAAATATCTAAATCTTGAAGGATGGGCTTTGGCAAATAGAACCTCGGACGGGCGAATAGGACAGTTTAGGGTTTTTGGGGAAAGAGGACAAATACTTCCTCCTGGAGGGTATTTGGCTATTTCTACCGATTCCACTCGATTGAAAATTACTTATCCTAAGTCGGCTTTAGGTAGGATGATTCAAATACCTTCTTTGCCGAGCTTTCCGATCTCAGGAGGTACCGTAGTGCTAGTCGGTCCGGATGGAGAAGTGGAGGAAGAGTTTCCCTACTCGAATTCCTTGCATCATCCTCTTTTGCGTAATTCAAAAGGGGTCTCCTTGGAAAGAATCTCCAGTATTTCGCCATCGGGCACATCCAAAAACTGGCAATCGGCCTCAGCAGGGGAAGATTATGCCACTCCTGGCAGAAAAAACTCTCAAGAGATAGATTCTGGAGATATTGAATCCAGAGTCACAATTGAACCTAAGGTGTTTGATCCTGAAGGAAGTTTTGGGCCTTCATTTACTACCATTTCCTATCTCTTGGATCAACCCGGGTGGTTGGGAACCTTCCGAATTTACACTTCCGGGGGGCAGTTGACTGAGACTTTGGGGCAAAATCAACTTTTGGGCAGAGAGGGTATTTTTGTTTGGGATGGAACTGATGCTGAAGGCAGGAGGGTTCGTCCCGGGTATTATGTGCTTTTGGCAGAATTGTATAATCTCAACGGGGAATTGGTGGTCATCAAAAAAACTGTTGTGGTCGGGATAAGGCTTTGATTTTCTACATTTTTGTAACCTAAAGCCATTTTTTCTGTATATTCAAAGGACTCAAAGCTTTAAACCCATGGAACGCGATCTCATAACCCAAACCATCGAAAGAATCGTCCTCAAGGAAGGAAAAGAACTCCTTGAAGCCCAGTCTTACTTAAACATGCGATTCCGTATCTCCGTGGATTTGACCTGCCTTACCAAGAGGTTGCAAAAGCTAATGCAAGACGAACAGGCTGTGGCCTAAGTGATTCCTGAATTAGAATGGAAATCTATAAGTAGCTGACTATTAGCGGGTAAAAAAATTCCAAAATTCGCCTTTTAGGATTTCTGTTCTGCAGGCTCCTCTTACTTTTTGGAAATATCGAAGACCGACGTATTTTAGGGAAATTAACCCACGTAAACGATTGGATTTTTCCAATCTCTTAACCCTAGAAGCTATGAGTCAGGAAGGAAAAACAGCATACTCTCCCGAAGAACTGAAGGAATTTGAAGTTATCATCTTACAGAAATTGGCAGTGGCCAAAGAAGAATTGGTGTCACTGAAAGAGACCCTGAGTAAGAAAAACGATAGCGGGACCGATTATACTGCCTCTACATCCAAGCTGTTGGAAGACGGCGCTGACACACTCGAGAGAGAAAGCCTAAGTCAGCTTGCTGCGAGACAACAGAAATTCATCATCAATTTGGAAAATGCCCTGATTCGGATCAAAAACGGAACTTATGGTGTCTGCGTAGATACCGGCAAATTGATTTCCAAAGAAAGACTCAAAGCCGTACCTCATACCATGCATTCTATAGAGGCCAAACTGGCTAAAAAATAAGCTATTCTCACGTTAAGCCTTATTGGGTTGTTGATTAGGGTTGACAACAGCATTTCATCAAAGAATGTGATTCTGTCCAATCAGGCTTTACCGATCAAATATCAGCAGAAGCGATCTTGGAATTTCTTCATCGACATATCGAAGCTTTAATTTTTTGTGCTCCGGAACCGCTTTCTGTCTCTGAGATTGTCAAGTGTTTGGGAGAGATGTTTGAGGCAGAAATCCCCGTAGATCATGTGGTATCGGCTATTTATGACCTGAGGAAAAAGTACAATCAGGACGATTTTTCCTTTGCTTTGGAGCATTTGGGAGGAGGTTATCAGTTTTTGACCAAGCCAGCCTATCAGACTTCCATCAGTATCTTATTGCGACAGCAATCCCAAAAAAAGCTTTCTACTGCACAGTTGGAAACCCTTTCCATAGTAGCTTACAAACAGCCTGTGACTAAGGGAGATGTGGAACAGATCCGCGGTGTGAATTCCGATTATTCAATTCAGAAGCTTTTGGAAAAAGAGCTCATTGAAATCAAAGGCAAATCCGAGGGAATTGGGAGACCCTTGCTGTATGGGACCTCACAAAAATTCATGGAGTATTTTGGGATCAATTCTATTCAGGAGTTACCCCAGCCTAAGGACTTTTCTCAGCCTGAAAACCAAATTGGGGAAGAGAGAGATTAAGCTTATGCTGGAGTAACCTTGGCTAATTTGGAGACCAAAAATTTTTTCCCAGTGCTGACTTCCTCACACATAACCCGGGTTCTTCGGGTTTCTTTTTTGGTAAATTTTCTTCCCTGCAGAATAAAAGCTTGACCTGAGGGCAAATCGGATAGGAATTTCTCTGTTGAATCCTTCACATTTAGATCGTACTTGCTCATTTCTTTCATGAGAAAAAGGTCTTTTGCCGAGCTGGCGGAGGGATTTTGCATGTGAATTCGCAAAGGAACCAAAATGTCCCTTGGGAAGATCGAATCTACCAGTATTGGAGCCAAAAGCTGCTGAAATTCCTTTTTCCATTCTTTGCCATGAGGGGCGTGAGACAGACCGTACTTCTCAAAAGTCCTCAAATGAGCCACTTCGTGGATGTAGGTAAGCAAAAACTGATAAGGATTCAGATCTGAATTGAGAGTAATGGTTTGGATTTTTTGGTCTTTTCGGTACCTGAAATCACCCAGTTTGCTGGTTCTAGGGGCCTTGACATGGAAGTGAAAAGGGATCTCCTCCCAAAGTAAGGCACAATAAGAAATCGAAGAGGGAGGAAGATGCTTATTGAAGATGGAAATCAGGGCGGGAGGAATCTTCATGTTGGTAAAAATATCGGAATTTGGGAATTCCTTTTTGCCGCGCGGGTCAATAATTTGTATTCATCCTGAATGATTGATTTCAGGGTTTCTAAAAAAGACATAAAAAAAGCCCCAACTAGGTTGAGGCTTTAATTTCTTCTGAGTGTCAGTGATTACTGAACTGCAGTAGTGTCAGCAGCAACAGCAGCAGTGTCAACAGCAGGAGCTTCCTCAACAACTGGAGTTTCTTCTACTACTACAGTCTCTTCAACTACAGTTTCTTCAGTGGTCTTGTTACCGCAAGAAGCAGTAGCGATCAAACCAGCGATTGCGAAAATTGCAAATACTTTTTTCATTTGTTATGGTTTTCTTAATTACGGGGCAAAGTTACTAGTATTATTTTCAATTGTGCAAGCGCCGTTCAAATATTTTTTATTTGTTTTTATAAATGATTTTTACCGGAACTCCTTCAAAATCAAAATTTTCCCTGATACGGTTTTCCAAGAAGCGAGTATAGGGATTTTTGATGTATTGGGGCAGGTTACAGAAGAAGGCAAAGACCGGATTTTTGGTCGGCAATTGAGTGACATATTTGATTTTGATGTACTTTCCTTTCCAGGCTGGAGGAGGATATTTTTCAATTTCGGCAAGCAAAACATCATTCAGCTTCGAAGTAGTGACGCGTCGGGTTTTGTTCTCGTAGACTTTTACCGCCAGTTCGATGGCTTGAAAAATCCGCTGTTTTTCTGTGACTGAAGTGAAAATGATCGGAATCCACTTATGCTCACCCAGTCGCTCCATCATCTGATCTTTGATTTTGTTCATGGTCTTGTGGTCCTTTTCGATCAAATCCCACTTGTTTACCATGATCAGAATCCCTTTGTTGTTTTTGATTGCCAAGCCAATAAGGTTGATGTCCTGAGCCTCAAGCCCACGTGTAGCATCCACCATGACGATGACCACATCGGATTCCTCAAGTGTACGCAGTGAGCGCATTACCGAGTAAAATTCGATATCCTCTTTTACTTTCCCTTTTTTCCGGATACCTGCAGTATCTGTGATGATAAAGTCTTTCCCAAAAAACTTATATCTAGTGTGAATGGCATCACGGGTAGTGCCTGCTTCATCCGTAACGATTGATCGCTCTTGCCCCAATAAAGCATTGAGAAAGGAAGATTTTCCGACATTGGGTCTCCCCAGGATGGAGATTTTGGGCACTCCTGCATCCGGGTCTTCTTCCCCCTCATCTTCAAAATGGGTGATCACGGCATCCAAAAGCTCGCCTGTACCACTTCCACTCACTGCAGCAATGGGGAAAATCTCATGGTCAGAAAGTCCCAAGGCATAGAATTCATTGGCCATTAAGGCTTTGCCCAAGTTGTCGGCTTTGTTGGCTACGATGTAGAGGGGCTTTTTGGTTCCGCGAAGCTCATTGGCAAATTCGGAGTCCAAGTCCGTCAAGCCATCGTGGCAATCCACCACAAAAAGGATAACATCAGCTTCCTCTATGGCTAGTTTGACTTGTTTTCGGATTTCCGCTTCAAAAATGTCTTCAGACCCAGTTACGTATCCTCCCGTATCGATGACGGAGAAAAACTTGCCGGACCATTGGGCATGTCCATAATGACGGTCTCGGGTGACCCCGCTCAGGTTGTCCTCGATGGCTTTTCTTTCTTCTACCAAGCGGTTGAAAAGCGTTGATTTTCCTACGTTTGGTCTTCCTACTATTGCTACAATATTTGCCATGATCAAAGGGTGTCGTACCCGAATTTTTTAAGTTTCAATTTGTTTTTTCTCCAGTCCTGCTCCACTTTGACGAAGGTCTCCAAGAAGACTTTTTTCCCAAAAAACTTCTCTAAGTCTTCCCGTGCTTCTGTGCCGACTCTCTTGAGCATTTTGCCTTTATCACCGATCAGGATACCTTTTTGGCTGTTTCGCTCACAAAAGATGGTGGCCCGGATTCGGATGATGTTTTCTTCTTCATGAAAATCCTCAATGCCTACTTCGGTACTGTATGGGATTTCCTTTTTGTAATTGGTAAAGATCTTCTCACGGATGATCTCGGAGGCAAAGAACCGCTCAGGTCGGTCAGTTAGTTCCTCTTTGTCGTAAAATGGTGGATGGACCGGAAGCTTTTCCAGAATTTCATGAAGGATTTTTTCGGTATTGAAGTTCTCCTTGGCCGAAATGGGAATGACCACATCTGCTTTTACGCGTTGGGTCCAATAGGAGGTCACCTCATCCAGCTGCCCTTCTTTTGCCAAGTCGATTTTGTTGATTACTAAAAGGACTGGGATCCCCGAATTATTGATTCGCTGGATTACTTCTTCGATTTCCTCCTCTGTTTCGTAGAGGTCAGTGACAAAGAGGATGACATCGGCATCTTCAAGGGAAAGGTTGACAAATCCCATCATGCTTTTGTGAAGCTCGTATTTGGGCTTCAGCATGCCTGGAGTATCAGAAAAAACGATCTGATAGTCTTCGGTATTGGTGATTCCTACGATTCGGTGTCGAGTGGTCTGAGCTTTGGAAGAGATAATGGAAAGTCTCTCACCCACAAGGATATTCATGAGTGTAGACTTGCCTACATTGGGTTTACCGATGATATTGACAAATCCTGCTTTGTGGGATTGGAGATTCATTTTCCAAGAATTTTTTGCAAAGGTACTTGATTTTTGAGAGTTTGTCCTTACCTTTGCATCACAATGTCGCGGGATGGAGCAGTTGGTAGCTCGTCGGGCTCATAACCCGAAGGTCACAGGTTCGAGTCCTGTTCCCGCTACAAAAAAGGCCTTATACAAACAGTATAGGGCTTTTTTATTTACCGGGGGACAGTTTGGGGGACACTTTGCTGAGATGATCTCCACATTTAATTGAAGCTGACTCACTCGTTTATTCTGGTGTGCATATATATTTTTTAATTAACTGAGTTTGACATAGAGTCCAAAATCAAAAACCAAATCCGAAAATAGGACCCCACCCGGTTTGAAAATTCAGTTTTTTCTTTGTTGGGTTTTGGGTCTTTGGTGGTGTAGAACCCCAATCACATATCCAGATAAATGACAAAACCTCATTCTGTGCCCTGTATTATGGACAGGGACTGGTGTTACCGTTCATAGTGTTGTTTTGACCATTTCAAGATTCACTCTTCGCAATTGGAGCAATCAAGAGGAAAATTTTGATGAAATGATTATGGATTTTGTAGCTGTCTAGGACAAAGTTATTTACCTCCTCAATTTCCGTCTGTTGAGGAATATTTGTGCTTCCTCATTTAGCTCCTCGAAAGTCTTCACTCTTCCTTTATCAAGGTAAGCAATAAGGTCACTCATAGAGAAATATAGTTTTTTGCCTCGCTTCATCACGGGTATTTCTCTTCTCGAAACTTTACCGTATAAAGTCGCCTTGGTGAGGTTTAAAAATTCAGATGCTTCTTCGATAGTTAAAGGCTTATCTGTTTGTTTGGGGGTATTAGGGGGAAATTGAGAGAGCTCAGATCTTATAGCTTCTTTGACTAGGTCAAGGAATTCTTCTCTCGTGTAGGTGGTTAGGATCAATTCTTTCATTCTAAAAATTAGCTTAATCCTTTGATTTTCCTAGGAAAATTTATCCTTGTCTAGGACTTCTAGAAACAGATAGTTATCCAAAAAGAAATCTTTTCAATTTAATCCTATCGCCCGTCTATTTTAAATTCTCCTAAGCTATTATTTTCCGCTTCAGATAGTTCTGATTAAGTCAGTCAACAATTATTTGTCGAAGTATTCCTTAAATTGAGAAATCAAGGGTTTTTGCTATGTCATAGGGTTTCGTACCCAATTGTTAAATAGGCTAAAAAATATTATTCAACCACTCTTAGATATTCATTTATCTGGATCAGGTTTAACTTGAATAATATGCTGGTTGAAATACAATAGGTGATAGATTTAATGACAATTAATGTCTATCAATTTTAGACTTTATTGGTCCGATCTGATATTTTCTTAATTTCCCAAACCCCCCAACCAATGATACATGCATTGGGTAAGCAGAAGAGATTTATAGTGATCAAACATTGAAAAATTTACCATCTACTTGATGTGCAAAATATCTGACAAATTGAAGCTGTGTACTTGTAATCAAATTGAGGACATCTTCGATCTAAAGCACCATTGGCGACTTTATCAATTTGAGGAAAGTAAATTTCGATTAGTTGGAGAATTAATGCCTCCGCAGAAATTCATGATCGGAAAAAATGATAATAGGTACAATCATGAAAAGTTAAGAGAGATGTTGAACGAGGGTAATTGTTTCGATTTTGACATTAAACTGACAAAAGGGGACATTTTAGAAATTCATTTAACCTGTGAACCTGACAGGAACGATGTCGAAGAAGCCTTTTTAGTCTATCAATTTGTTTTTAATGGAAGGAAATGGGTAAAGGAGAAGCATGATCCATTTGACTCTAATCGAGCATTAAAAAATGGTGGTATAGTTTTAAATTCTTTTAGTGAAGGTTAATCTGAATATTTAAACGAAGTATTTAAATTTAGATGATAATATGGATAACGGATTGGAAAGGTTCACTTTTGAGGCTTCTAAATTAATGGTTGAAGAGCCAGCTCAATTGTTTTCAAAAAACAAACGAATAGTCTATGACCTTTCCTGCCCTCCCAGTGCCGTTTACCACGGAAAGATTGAGTACTCTAGATGGCAGAAAATGGATTTGCCTGAAGAGGTCTATTTGGGAAATAAATCTATAAAACCGATTCTACAAGAGGGATACTATGATTATGAGCCAATCGAAAGTCAAGTTCCAGTGAAGGAATGGCATGTGAATTTTGCAGACGGAGATTTATTTATCGCCTACGGAAGTGACCTATTTGCCCAGGATGAAACGCAGGTGGCAGAGCATCCAGTATTAGCATCCTTGAAACAAAAGCTAAACACATTAAGGAGTGATCCTTATACAGTTGAACATGGTGAGCCTACCCCAATATTGATTTCGGGAGTTGAGAGAAGGTGTTGGGTAAAAACCGATCCCAATATAGAAGAAGGAAGGCCTTTTGGGTTGTATGGAAATGCTTTCGGAAGAGTCTCAGAGGAAGTCATCAAAAAGGCTACTGTGGTTTTAAATCCACCAACTCTCACGAATTTCATTGCTATATCTGCCCCTTATGGGGGAGAAGGTAAATATACCCTTGATGAGGTCCAATATATTTTGGAAACTGCATATTCTGGCTTTAAGGCGGCTGTAATCGAATCTGGAAATGCCCCTACGGTTATTCATACCGGCTTCTGGGGATGTGGAGCTTATGGAGGAAATCGAGTTCTGATGACTTGGTTGCAGATTGTTGCTGGAAAATTAGCAGGTGTTAATCAGCTCATTTTCCACACTGGGAATTCAAATCAAAAGGACCTAAAGAGTGATTGGGCTAAGGTCGAAAAGTATATTGGAAAGGATTCACTACCTACAGATCATTTTTTTAAAAAAATCTTGGATTATGGATTTGAATGGGGTGAAAGTGATGGGAATTAGGCTGAAGGAATTAATGTATGAGTATGTGACAGAAAGGGGATTTTACACTATGGCTCGAATGGCTTCCGATATAATATCGAGGGGAATTAAGCGGGAGTGGCAGAATTCTTTTCATTCAAACCTTGAGATTAATGGAAGTCATTTAGGTTCATTTAGATTGTTTTCTACATTTAAAACCAAGGAAAGAAGTATTTACGAACCTGTTGAGATTTTTTTTGATATATCTGGATTAGAGTATAATCAGGTTGATCCAAAGGAGACTTTTGAGACATTTACAAAAATTTTTGAAAGTGAATCTTTCTATTTGTCAACATTAAATAATGTTTGGATAAGCTATAATGGTTTTTCTGATAATGGATTTGATTTTAGGGTTACTACAAATTTTGATTATCCCGACTTCGAAGAAGACTATATTTTGATCAAAGTTATCCCTGCTCTTTCAAGACTTAACTTGGATAATATGTATAAGAATTCCAAAATTGGGCTGGGAGGGAAGCGGTATCAGAATCCTATATTAGACTATTCCCCCTATAGGTCTTTTGTTTTAGATGTTGATCCAAGTTCTGATCCAATTTATACTTGGAAACTGGATTGGTCCCTTGGATTTTTGATTTGGTTTGAAAACGAGACAAGAGATGGTATTTGTTCCTTTTTGCGAGGTTACCAATTTATGAACTATAGCCCTCGATCATTTAGGTACGCTGTAATGATGTCAATTTTTATAAAAGTTCATCTAATAAAATACAAACCTGAACTTTACTCAAGTCAAACAATGCTTTTAATTTTATTCCTATGCGGTCGTGCCTATGCTGAGACAAAACCGGGAAAGGTTAGTAATCTAGGAAATGAATTATCCAGATTTAGAGAATTTGTATTAGAAGCCAGAAAATTGATTAAGCCTCAAAATTCCAAAAAAGACATTTGGTGGCTTTCTCATCCATGTGATGAATCTATTAATTTGCTCGAAACTTGGAATATGGATGAAATATTAAGCAATAAATTTTTTCAATGGCTGGATTTTCTGAATAAACACTTTTCGGAGTCAAGATTTCAAAAATCCAAATTGAATGCTGATGATTATTTAAAAAATATATTTTTGTTCAATTTGGATTTGATACCATAAAAGAACAGAAGTTTTATGGCATAATAAGTTCCCCTAAAAAAATATCTGCCTTGATGTTGGATTTAATTGAGTCTAGTAACCACATAAAGAAACAGATCCGAATAGTCTTGAATTAAGGTTAAATAACTTTTTTATCCTAAATACCCCCTACTTCTAAGCAATAACGTGATTTTCGTAAGTTAATTCTCCATTTCTGTAAATGGTCAAATAAGGATTATTAATTAAAAGATCATTTATAAGTGAATCTTCCATATCTACATCATCAGCAATCAATACTTTGAGGTTATCGAAGTAGAATAATTCTTCCAAATCATGCAACTTACACCCACTTATATTGAACCATTCAAGTTCCACATTTCTAGACCCTTTGGTTAAGTCTCTAATTCTATCAAATGAAGAGTAGGAGCAATCCAGCGATTCAAGATTAGTCAGGTCTATTCTTTTAAACTGGAGTTTTTTACAATCATGCGCGATTAGTTTTGTAATAGGATGATTTTTATTCAAAAAATTGAGATCTGTCAAATTTGTGTGACTTACATTTAAATATTTCAATTTCCGATGATTTCTCAAAAACTCTATGCTAGTAAGTGATATTCCTGCAAGAGAGAGCCATTCAAGGTTTGGTAGTCTTTCAAGTAACCCAATATCATTGACATTGGAGAAGGATATATCTAATTCACGAAGTGAAGTGTTATTCAAAATGGGTCGGATCGTCTCTATTTGGGTATTGGAAATATTTAAGTGTGTTAGAGAGTTTAGGCCCATCAGTGGTTTTAATCCATTAATGGAGGAAAAGCTCAAATCAAGATATTCTAATGATTTCCAATCCTCGAACGTGCTGATGGTATGATAGTGAAGCATACTGCATTCGGCCCTTCTGATGTTTTTTAATTTTCTTAAGGGGACTAAACCGGATTTAACAGATAGGTCCTGTAAGTAAATAGTTTCCAGTCTCCAAATTGCCTGTAGTTCTTCATCAGATAAATAGGATTGATTTGATAGAGAAATCTCAGCACTACTACTCAAAATATCTCTTAGCTCTTCGGAAAGAGAATTCCACCATTGAAGGTCAATTTCAATTTTATCATCAAATGATTTGCTTTTTGTAGACAACTCTTCTAACTGAAACTCCTCCATAATTAGACTTTGGATTTCTGTAGGGAGTTCAATTTCCTTGGAAAGAAACATTTTTTTAATTCGAGATCGGAATTGATCAGAATCCTGATTTGATTTTAAGCCAGCCAAACTCCAATACCGATTGGCCTTAATTAAGCCATGCTCAATCCACAGTTTCGCATGATCCAAGATTAGGCCTTTTCTACCGTCTGCTTTTGGTCGCAAGCACCTTCCGGCTTGCTGTAAGTAAAGGGAAAGTGATCTAGTGGGTCTAGCCATGATGACAACGTCAATGTCAGGACAATCAAATCCTTCAGTAAATATTTCCACATTACACAGCGCGTCAAGCTTGCCTTCTCTAAAATTATCAACCAATTGTTTTCTTAAAAAACCTGGAGTTTTATAGTCAATGTGTTGGATTTTAATGCCTTCTTTCTGAAACCTGCTGACAATATCTTTTGAATGTTCTGTGTTTACCGCAAAGATTAAGGTTCGTTTTCCAATGCAAAACTCTTTAAAGCTTTTGACCAAATCTGCCATTACCTTGGAATTAGACATAATCCTTTTTGCTGATTCTGATTCATAATCCTTAGTGATTGAATCAACTTTTATTGTTGAAAAGTCTGGATGTGAACTAGCCCGTTGAGTGACGTCACAGAGATATTGGGGTATAAAATCTCGGATTTGTCCAGAAGGGATTAATACGTCATAAATCTGATCGAACCCACGTCCATCCAATCGTTGAGGGGTTGCTGTCACACCAAGAATTTTTAAGGATTCCGTAGTGTAATGTTCAAAAATTCTCAGGTAAGATGGAGAGGTACTGTGATGTGCTTCGTCGACTACGATAAGCGAAAAATTGGCGATTGTGTCAAGTCTTTTGACCAGTGTTTGGATTGTCGCTACCGCAACTTGATTATTGATATCAAAATCTCTATCTGAACTGATCGAAGTTGCTTTGATTCCAAATTGAGCCAATCGGTCTTTGACTTGATCCAATAACTCAATTCTGTGGACAAGGATCAAAATTCTTTTGCTTGGGAACCTATTTGTCTTGAAATCTTTAACTATCTCAGAGAATACCGTTGTTTTGCCCAGACCCGTTGGCATTTGAAGCAATACCCGATTGCATCTTTCCCAAGCAGTATTTATTGAGTTGATGGCATCAATTTGATAAGGTCTTAGGCTTGTCATTATTGATAAATTAAAGAATTTGTCTTTTTTGTTGAATTTATTTAAAAGTAATTCTCATTTCAAACAATTTGAATAGTTAACAATCAAGGTAGAATTTTAACGTTTTTACCATTTTTTTCACGGAAAAGAATTAATCCTATTTCCCAATTCAAAAAAGGTCATGCTCTGTTAGCAGAGCCTATATTTTGAATGGGTTCGTCTTACTACCTCAATCACCTTTTGATCCCCTTCTTGATCATTCCCGTGCCAATCACTATCAGCACAATTGCATATAGTATTACTAAAAGCGCCATGGGATTTTATTTACCCCTCCAAATTATCAAATAGTTGGTTTCTTTAAATCTAGGTCCAATCATCAACCGACAATCGATGTCGGATCTCAAAAACACTTCCTTCCAGGGATTTTCCTTTGAAGAAATGCCCAAATCTTCCCTTCCTTTTCCCCTCGAAAAGCCTATTTTTAAGACTCCATATCACCATGAAATCCCCAAAGTACATAGCGATTACCTCCGGAGCTTTGCTAATCAATGAGTTTGAACAGCTGCTCCCTATCCTAAGCCAACCTGGAATCCATGAGGCTCTCCTCCTCGAATCCAAGGAAAACCGATATATGAAAGTAAAAACGGAGGCAGCCCGTACCAGAATTATTACTGAAATCAAAAGAAGAATTTCTCACCTTCCAAACGAATTCTGGAACTTCTATTCAACTTGTAATTTTGACCAACGAAGAATTTTGTTATTTTTCATCGTCCTGAAAAATTATGAGGTCACCAAGGACTTTCAGTTTGAGATTGTCTTGCAGAAATGGAAGCGACTCGAAACCTCCCTGGATACCTTGGACCTGAAAATGAGAATGGACGAACTGGCATCAAAAAATGAGGAAATCGGAAGTTGGTCTGAGTCCACTCAGCTCAAGGTAGTCACCGTCTTTCTGCGTTGCCTTCGAGAAACGGGATTTCTGAAAGACGGAAAACTCACCAAACCAGCCAATCAGCCTTCATGGTTTTGGGGGTATTTCCACCAAATCGATGAAGCCTGGTTTTTGGAAGCCTGCCTTTTATCCAAAAACGAACGTGAACAGATCGTATGACCATCGCAGAACTCTACGCCAAACTGGCCAATAAGGACTTTCAGGATTACAATACCGCGAAACTGTTTTGGCCAGTATACATGTATGGCTATGACCCAAAAGATGAGTACAAAATCAGGCAGGAAATTCTGGACATCCGGGACCGACTCCATCGGCCCAACACGTATCTGAATGTCCTGACTCTCGATGTCTTTGAGGAATTCCTTGCTTTTCTGGATGCAAGTTCTTTTGGCAAGAAAAACAAACTGGAGTTCTATTTGGAAAATGAATCTTCCAAACCGGACAAAGTCCATCAGGCCCTGCTCAAGGATGCTAATGATGCCAAGTTTCAGGAATGGATTCATAAGCGGATTTCGAATCACTTGGAAGCATCCGAAAAGTTTGAAGTGGCCTACGTTTTCTTGTACGGTTGGGGGGCTATTTTTCCTTACCTGCGAACCAGTAAATTCTTAAACAACTTTGAAAAAAATGTCGGGAAGTATAAGCTCATTGTCTTCTATCCCGGCAAAGTAAAACCTCGATATAACCTTTTTGGGCTCGTGAATGATGAAAATCTCTACCGGGCCACGACTTTAATCAATGAGTGATATGATCATTAATGAGATTTTTGAGAAAGACATTGACCGGGAGATCAACTCGGCGGTTGTAGTCAGCAACCAAAAGAAAGAAACCGTCAATCAGGAAATCAAGGAGTACATTTTTACCGATGAAATCCTGGAGCATCTCTACACCTTGCTCGATACGGTGCTCAACAAACGAAGTGGAAAAACCGGGATCTGGATCAACGGATATTATGGTTCGGGTAAATCCCACTTTATCAAATACGCCCACTACTGCCTCAGTAAGGATACCTCGGCAGAAGCCTTTGAGCACTTTGCACAAGCAGCTGCCAAATACGATACAACCAAAGCAGGTAACCTGGAAACCATCACGGTCAGCAATATCAAGCTGCTTGAGAAAAAGGTGAACAGCATAGAGGTGGAAGACATCCTCTTCAACGTGGAAGATGTCACCTCCGATGACCAATACAAGCAGCGATTGACCCGGGTGTTTTTGGACATGCTCAACAAAACCCGCGGGTACAATGCCAATGATATCCCCCTTGCAATTCTCTTCGAAAAGCCTTTGGACAAAAAGGGGAAACTCGGAGAGTTTAAACAGCTGGTGGCTGAGGAACTTGGGCATGAGGACTGGACCTCAGAAGCCGCCAATATTGCTGCATTTGAACTGGAAAATGTCTTGGAATTGGGGAAAAGGCTGGTGCCGGAGATGGACATTAAAGCCCTGCACACCAAACTCACCGAACCGGAATCTTTCAAAATCGACATCGAGGGGGTACTCATTCCAGAATTGAAAGATTACCTCAAAGATAGAGACCCAAATTACCGCCTGCTTTTCTTGGTCGATGAGATTTCCCAATACATCGGGACCAACAAGGAAATCCTGCTCAACTTTCAAAACATCATCGAGCGGGTCAGCCAAGACCTCAACAATCAGGTCTGGATCGCCTGTACCGCACAGCAAACCTTGGAAGAAGTCTCCGAAAGCATCGATGGTGTGGAAGACACCAAGGACGAGTTTGGAAAGATCCTCGGCCGCTTCGATACCCGGATTTCCCTACAGAGCAACGATGCCTCATACATCACCCAAAAGCGAATCCTGGACAAAAACTCCAAAGGAATCGAAGCCTTGGGCAAAATCTACCGGGAAAACACAGACTACATTCAAAACCAGTTCAAGATCCAGCACGAACTCTACAAAGGCTATGTGGATCTGGCTTCATTTGAGCTGGCATATCCCTTTGTCCCATATCAGTTCAAGCTGATCTCCCACGTCTTTGAAGCCTTCCAAAACCTGGGCTATGTAATCAAGCAGGTCAAGGACAATGAGCGTTCCCTTCTCGGAATCACCCACTTTACAGTGAAGCAAAATGCGAAGCTTCCCGTAGGCGAGTTCATTTCCTTCGACAAGTTTTATAATCAGCAACTGGAGCAAAACCTGACCCAACGGGGACAGCGGGCTATCTCCAATGCTCTGCAACTTCCTTACGTGCAAAACAATGAATTTGCGCTGCGGGTGGTCAAGACCCTCTTTATGATTTCCAACCTACCTGATTCGATCAAGGTCACTTTCCCCTCCAACGTGGATCACCTGACCATCTTGATGATGGATACACTGGATCAGAACAAGCTTCAGCTCCAGACCAAAATCAAGGAAGTGGTGGATCGTCTGGTGGAAGAAAGTATCATCCGGGAAGAAAAAGGGGCTTATTTCTTTTTCAACGAAGACGAAATCGACGTCCAGAACTACATCAAAAACCAAAGCCTGAGCCTGGAAGACCGCTGGACTGAGTTTGACAATATCTTTAGAAGAATCACCAATCTGGGCAACAAACACAGCTTTGGAATCAATGACTTCAAGATCTCCTATTGGGTTGATGATAAGGAAATCTTCCGTAACGGGGATTTCAAAATCAAGATCCTCTTCACGGACAAAGCCGACTACCATGTGAAAGCCCTTCAAAACTCCTCCATGGACATGATGGTGGGCGTCAGTCTCTGGTTCATGGCTGACAAGGAACTACAGCGGGACTTCGAATGGTATGTTCGCACCAAAAAGTTCTTCGCCTTCAATTCCGATTCGGCCATCGGTGAACGTGCCCGAACCATTGACAATTTCAAAGTCCGAAACGATGCCTTGCGACTCAAGATCGAGAAGAAATTCAATGACAAGTTTGCCGAGACGGACTACATCCTCGGTCAGCGGGTGGTGGACTCCTCGGAGATCAACGGTTCCACTCCGCCGGATCGACTGAAAAACGCGATCACCAAACACTTGGAGCGGGTCTATCATAAAAACCAAATCGCCCAATCCTATGTGAAGAGCCAGCAGGAACTCCGCGACTTGATGAAGCGGGGTGTCCAAGCCAGTCTGGAACTAGATGCGGTAGAAACGGAAGTCAACGACTTTATCACCCTGCGTGGGGATGAAGTCAGTGTGGATGACCTGATCAAGCATTTTGAAAAGGAACCCTTCGGATGGAAGTTTGAAGCGGTCCTGCAGGCGATCTGGCAGTTGGAAGCTAAGAAGAAGAGGGAGTTTGTATATCACAACACCCCGCGCTATCCGGCCAAGGACTTTATCGAGCAGGCCATGAAGACCTCCGAGCGGGTCAAGTGCATCGTCCGTGCCGGAGAGGAAATTCCTCAGTCAGTCTTGGATGAGGTACAGGATCATTTCAAACTGATCTTCAACAAGGACCTTCCCAAAAGCTCAAATGGTAACGAGCTATTTGACTACCTGAAAAAAGAAATCAATCAGTACTACCACTCCTTCGAACGGGAGGAAGACACCTTCTATGGCAGCTATCCTTTTGGCAACGCCTTCCATGACCTGCGCAAAAAACTGGATGACCTCCAGGGTGCCCGCGATCCCAAGTCGCTTTTCCGCAGGCTGAGCGATCAGCGTCAAGAACTCAAGCATGCCTTCGATCTGGCCAAAGGCATGGCGGACATCATGTCCCGGGCCAAGCCGGAATACGATGCCATCCGGGATTTTTACAAAAACAACCAGGAAAATATACGCGAACTCGGTCCCGACAGCATCGAGCGGTCGGAGAAAATTGGGGAATTCCTGCTCAGCGATGATCCCCGACAGGAGCTTCGCCATATCATCAAGGCTTACAAAGAACTCAAGGAAGACCTTAAGTCCCACCTGGACCAAGTCCGCGAGCAAGTGCTAAACGAGTACGATCGCATCTTTGATGAATTGGAAGCTGAAGCTCAAAGCCTTCAGGTAAGCGAATCCAATGTCTATGCTTCCCGGGAAGCGACTCTGGATCGCATCAAAAAAATCCAGTCCATTACCCAGCTGAAGCTCAAGCAATCGGAATCCAGCAGCTTCAAGCAGGACGAACTCGAAAAGATCATCCGCTTTGCCAGCAAGAAAAAAACCGAGACCGGTTCCGGGATGCTGGTCAACGAACCCCAGGAATACTACCTGACTCGGGTGAAAGCACGGATCACCACCGAATCCGAACTGGAAGAATACCTCCAACAGATCCGAAAAGAAATGAGCGAAATGCTCCGAAACAACAAAACCATCCTGATCAAATAAGCCCCTATGAACCTGAAGACTTTTTCCCAACTGGCGCGCAGAAGCCTGATCAAAGGAGTAGAGAAGAAATTGTTGTTTTGGGGATTTGATGCCAAAGGAAATGTATTGGAGGAGCCGCTTCCTGTGGATGGGGGCTACCTGATGCGCGGGGAGCCTTATGACGATCCTACGGTGCCAGCCAAGTGGACTGCACTCCGGGATGCCGTAAGCAAAAAAGGAATCGAAACCGTCATCGAAGAGGCTTCTTACACCTGGTTTAACCGCATCATGGCCATCCGCATCCTGGCCAAAAACGGCTACGACCGACCTCAACTCGAGTACGAAGGAGACTCCAAAACTCCCACCATCCTCGTGCGGGCAAGACGGGGACAGACGGACTTTCTAAACTCGGCGGAAAAATCCCGACTCACCAAAGTCCTCAGCGACTACAGCAAGGAAAAGGAAGCCTTTGCCATCCTGCTGGTCGGCTACTGCGAGCATCACCAACTCCTCAAGGCCATCTTCGGACGCTTGGATGATTATACCGAGCTCCTGCTGCCGGACGATATCCTGGAGGAAGGCGGACTCATCCAGCTCCTAAATACTACCGATGCCATCTCCGATGAAGACTACCAAAAGGTCGAGCTGATCGGCTGGCTTTACCAGTTCTATATCTCGGAGAAAAAGGACGAGGTCTTTGCCTCCTTCAAGAAAAACAAGAAAGCGGAAGCCAAGGACATCCCGGCGGCCACGCAGATCTTCACACCCAACTGGATCGTGAAGTACATGGTGCAAAATACGGTAGGTAAACTCTGGCTGGATCTGAATCCCGACTCTTCCCTGCGGAGAGACATGGCCTACCTGATCGATGATCCCGAGCAGCAGCAGTCGCCCATCATCTCCGAGGCAGCCCAACTCAAGCTTCTTGATCCGGCAGTGGGATCGGGCCATATCCTGGTCGAGGGCTTCGATCTGCTCTATGCCATGCATATGGAAGAGTACTACACCCCGGAGGATGCCGTGCGGCATATCCTGCAGGACAACCTCTTCGGGCTGGATATCGACACCCGGGCAGTGCAACTCGCCTGCTTCGCCCTGCTGCTAAAGTCCGCCAAATATTATCCTGAGGTGCTGAAAAAAGAATGGATGCCCCAGATCTATGCGATGCCGGAGGCCTACCTCTTTACTAGACAGGAGATCCTGGATTTCCTTGGAAGGGAAGGGCTCAGCTACGAAGAGGAACTGACCGATGCCCTGAAGCTGATGCGGGATGCTCAGAACCTCGGCTCGACTATGATCATCGACCTTAGCAAGGATGGACGTGCTTTCCTGATCAAGCGAATCAAGGAACTCGAAAAGCTCGCTCAAACAGACTTTGGCTTGCAGTCCATTCTAAACCGCTTCCGTCCCTATATCCAAGTCATGCGGATCTTAACCGATCAATATGAGGCGGTGGCTGCAAATCCACCATATCTTTCGTTTAAGAAATATAATTCAATTTTGATCAATTATCTTATTGAGAATTTCTCAGTCTCTTACAACGATCTTTCTACAGTTTTTATGGAGCTTTCATCGAAACTAATAAAAACAGGTGGTTACTATTCTATGATCAATCAAACAAGTTGGATGATAAAACCAACATTTGAAATTCTGAGAAATCGTTTTCTTGAAAATCGAAATACCGAGGACTTTGCTTCTTTGCTATACTTAGGACCTGGAACTTTTGATGAAATAAATGGAGAGGTAGTACAATCTGTTTCTTTTACTGTTTCGAAATCGCCCAAAAACAGGACCATTTTCTTCAAATTGAATAAGGAGAAGGATAGTACCAGTAAGGAGAATTCTTTTTTAAAAAGGAAATGCAAAGTAATTGAAAAACCAACTTCAGAGTTTTCTAAGCTACCCGGGAATCAATTTGGATTTTGGTTAAATGAAGATTTATTAAAGACTTTTGAATCTTCTCCCATTTCATTATACGGTGATGCCAAGCAAGGTTTAAAGACTGGAAATAATCCATATTTCATAAAAAATTGGTTTGAAATAAGTTGTAGAAAAATAAATAGTAAATGGTTCCCAGTTGAGAAAGGTGGAGATTTTAAAAAATGGTTTGGCAATAATGATTTCTTTCTTAATTGGGAAAATCAAGGGTATGAAATAAAAAACTTTTTCAATGAAGAGGGGAAATTAAGGTCACGTCCTCAAAACCTTAATTATTTTTTTACTATTGGAGCAACTTGGTCAACCTCTGCAGGTGAAAAACCTTCATTTAGATATTCAGGAGGAGAGTTCACTTTTGAAAGTAGTGGCTCAAAATTTTTCTCTAATAGTACAATTTATGATGTACATGTTTTTTTGGCCTACTTAAACTCCTATGTAGCTAAGTATATCATAGAAGTTTTCGCACCAGGCATTGGAATATCAGAAGGAGCTATAAAAGCTCTCCCATTTATTACTGGCAAACTCCCTTATGATTTGATAAGAACAAAGGCGATCGAGAACGTCAGAATCTCCAAATCCGACTGGGACTCCCGAGAAACGTCTTGGGATTTTGAAGGTTCCCCTCTTATAAGAGAAAGAAGTCTTAAGTCAGCTTACCAAATTTGGGAGGAAAAAGTAACAACTGATTTTTTTGCTCTGCACCGGAATGAAGAAGAACTGAACCGGATCTTTATCAGGATTTATGGTTTGGAGGAAGAACTTACCCCGGAGGTGCCGCTGACGGAGATCACCATCCTGCAGGAGGAGTTGGATGAGAAGAAGCTACAGAAGCTGGAAGACCGAAGACGGGAGACCGAAGACTTGAGTAGTTTGAAGTTGCCGATTAAGCGGGAGGTGGTGATGAAGCAGTTGATCTCCTATGCGATCGGCATCAGCATGGGGCGGTACAGACTGGACCGTCCGGGTTTGCATATCGCCCATCCTGATCCTACCACAGAGGATTTGAAGCCTTACAAGTTTGAACCATACACGATTGAGATCGATGAAGATGGAATTATCCCGATTATGGGTTCGGCCGGTACCTTCGCCGACGATGCCCTACAGCGGGTGAAGTACTTCTTGGAAGTGATCTGGGGTGCCGACACGCTCACCCAGAACCTGAACTTCCTGCAGGAATGTCTGGACGAAGACCTAGAATCCTACCTCGTGAAGAAGTTCTGGAAAGACCACTGCAAGACCTATAAGAACAAGCCGATCTACTGGCTCTTCAGTTCGGATAAGGGTGCATTCCAGGTGCTTGCCTACATGCACCGGATGAATGCCTTTACCGTGGAGAAGATCCGCAGCAATTACCTGATGCCTCACCTGAAGCATCTCCGCACCCAGATCGACCGCCTCGAAGCCAGCAAGGAAGACCCACGCCTACTCGACCGCCTCCAAAAAGCCCTCACCGAGTGCGAAGCCTATGATTTGATCTTGAAGGACGTTGCCGACAAGCAAATCACCTTCGACTTGGATGATGGCGTAACGAAGAATTATGAGTTGTTTGAAGGAGTTGTGGGGAAGGTGAAGTAAAATAAAGAGAAGATTCAAAGTCAAGACTTACAATGTAAGACTTGATTAATCGCATTTGAGCCAACTCCTCCTTCTGAAAGCGGGCAGGGGGATTTCAAGTCAAAAAACTCAAGATTAGAGACATGATTTCATTTATGCTTTAACCCTCCTTCCTATGAGATTAGAACAAATCGTAAAAGAATATCAAACTGAAGAATATAAGTTTTTCAAATACAAGGATCGAGAAGGCAATGAGATCAAAACACATTTCATTTTTGAAACCCACAAAGACTATCTCGATAAATACTTGGGATTTTATAAAGAATTGGATGATTTGACAGAGGTCATCGTAATGGCCTCTGATGGGATATTTAAGTTGACCAATCAAGGAGTTCAACATTTCATCAAACACAATCATCAAGAGGAGTTTATTGGCAGAGACGGCAAAAAAAGAGGTATTTCGGCCGAGATATCAAAAGAAGTTAGAAACAATTTGATCAAAAGAATTCAGGACCTTGTAAGTTCAAATTCCTTCGACCAGATATTTGAAATAGTTTCCTCTTGCAAGGTCAAAGGTTTTGGTGAACTCTCCATTTATGACACTTCATTAAGAATTTCCTCTTTTCTAAATCTTGAACCTGATAAAGTATATCTCCATGCTGGCGCCCGAAAAGGGATAGAAATTCTCGAAAAAAAAGGCTATGTAAGACCGGGGATATCACAACAAAAATGGGTAGAGATGTCCGACCTTCCAGAGGAAACACACGTACTTTCACCCAAAGAAGCTGAGCATTTTTACTGTTCAAAGAAGGAGGAATTAGAGCTTCTGAACCCCAAAATTACTATTTAAAAATAATGACTTATTAAAAATATAAACTAATTTTTACAAGCTTATGTCAAGAATCCAATGCATAGAATTTTATTGAAATATTCATCTTAAATATCAGGAAATGGCTCTTTAAAAAATTTAAATTAATCGCTATGGTTTTGGTTACTTAGACTATGATTAGCTGAGGAGTAAGGGGTTACATCCAAATAAATTTGGAATATTTATTTTATCAATTCTTAGATTTAATATTCTTTCAAAAAGAAAAATGGCTTTTATTACAAACTTTAATGCTTCCAGATTTCTTAGGGAAGCCGATTTAAATGATATAAAAATTAGAGAAAGAGGATTATTTCGTAAATCTATTTTCTTTTTTAATTGGTATGAGGAGTTATTTCTTAAGGTTTATCAGGAAATGTTAGAGAATCCAACACATTTTTTTGGGAAGGTTTACAAAAAAATAGAAAAAGAAACAGATGACTATTCTTATGTCAGCCCTCCAAAAGCTCCGTCCTATCATGATAATCATGATTGTCCACTTCTTAATGCGGACTATAAAAATTTCCTAATTCCTGATGAAATTCGAGCTCAAGGAATAGAAAAAGTAAACGAGTTTAGAAATTGGTTCAATACAGTACAGCACCTTTTTGAAAATGATCCTGCCGCTTTTCAAGCAAGGTTTATGGCTAGGTGGAAAATTCTGGTATCCATAAATGAAATTGAAAGAGCAAATTCAGGGGTGGCAGAAGTTCAAAATCAATCCTTAGATGAGTTAATTGGAAAAATTGTTCACTTACTAGATGAAGCAAAAAGTTATATTAATTCTTCATCCGAAAACAAGCAAATCCTTAATACCCATAATCAGAAATATGCCTATTTGGGATTAAGAGAAGATAGTTTGGATAAGAATAATACGCCATTTCCTAATGAGTTGTTAAAAGAGAAAATGGCTCATTTCGAATTGAATTTTAAAAAACCAATTAAAAATTTTCTTTTGGAATATTATAGAATGACATTGAATCCAAACCTTAAGTTCGACGGCAAACTATTAGAAGGTGTAGGATTCGTTCCCTGTCCCCAATGTTGTGATGAAATTGATTCGGAGGATATTCCATTTTAAAGGAAGGTTGAGATTTACTTATTTTATCAGTTTCTCTATTGAATTATAATTTAGGCTGATTAAAAATCAATCTATTCCAAACCTTTGAAGACTTTAGATCACTACCTTTTTGAGAGTAGCAATATGATTATTTACGGAACTGGCTTAATCAAAAAAGTAATTTGTTTTTTAGCTTTTCAAGATGTGGATGATTATTTTTTTGCGCCAGTACATTAATTGACTGTATTTTAAATCAAAAAAAAACATTTGAATTTAGTCGGAAACGACAATTTAACTAATAAAATAATCAAAAAAATCATTAAGTCAACCTAAAACGGAAACTTAATTTGGAAAACTGGTATCAAAATTTTCCTGAAAAACAATTTTAATCTTGGCAATACCTGTTCCCATGGTAAAGGAAGAAGATTTTGGATTCAGAAGAATTTGAAGTAGGAATTTTTCAAGGGATTTATGAACGTCAACCTCTGCTTAAAATTTACATTCTAAGAGTACGAAATCAGAAAGTCCTTCAGTTAGTAAAAGAGAATTTATTAATAATATGGGAAAGAATTTTGTGAGTCATGCAGTTTTGACTTTAAGAATATCTATGGTGAACTTGACAAGAACTTTATCGAAGTCCATAATATCGAAACTTTGAGATAAAGAGATTAAAAAATGAAATACCAAATCCTGAAGATACTGCCTTGCTTTGCTCAAATTGACAAAGGATGGTTCATTGACTACCTCTGCAAAATGGTAAATCAGAATTAGGTTCGATCTTTAAAAAATAAAGCAGAGGAATCATCCCTACCTTCTTGTTTATCCACCCACTTGTGGACATTTTGAACTTAGAAACAAAAGCAAGTTAAGCCCAAGATGCTGAGTAGTAAAATTGAAAAATCCTTCGAAACTGATCCTTCCCTTAGAGCTCTATTTCTATTTGATAAAGAGGGAGCCTTTAAGGAAGAGGCTGATACCCTCGCGCTGGAAGGAATCCGGATAGAAAAATTTGCCGACAATTTCTTTTATCTGAAGAAGAAGCTTCACACGGACTGGGTCAATGAAAGGGTATTTCTCTATTTCAATTTTGCTTCTCCGCACAAAACCGGGAAATTTTTGGAGTTTCCCCTTTTGGATATTTTGGAAGCCAACAAAGAACTGGTGACCGATGATGAAGAGTCATTTTTGGAGGAGTTCAATCTGGAACGAAGCCAGAAAAATCTTGTCAAAAAATACATCAAGGAATTGCAGTATTCTTCCGTACAGGAAGTTTGTCGTCCCATTCTTCAATCTGGAAAGCTCGATGAAGAATCACTGCAAAGAGGACTGATCTCTGCTTTTCTTAAGTTGAACCAAGTCAGTTCCTGGGAAGTGGTTTTGTCCAAAAGTCTACTGTTAGGATTTCCTGAAAAAGAAACTGAGTGGAAGCGATTGATGAGAAAACTGAGTGAAAACGATCTCCTCGGTGTCTTTTCCAAAAAAATCAACTACTTCTTCGGCAAGTCTGCAGAAGTGATTGACCAGGGTTTTTTGGTTCACCTGCTCCAAAAAACACGGTACAATCAAATCACCCAATTCATTCAGGAATCTCACAGAGACGACCCCTACAAGGGGTTAAAAATCCAAGATAAGAGCCAACTCACCGGGATTTTTCAACTCATCCAAGAGGCGACAAACCATCCACAAATTGGACAACGGTTTGAAGAAGCATTAGAAGCAGCGGGTAGCACGATTCATGGAAAAAAATTGATCGAGCTCTATGGGGTTGAATCGGACTATGGTTTGATCACCCCGGAGATGGCTTGGATTCTATTGTCCTCCATAGGCGAAAACATCGACTTTTCACCTCAGCTCACTGCGCAAAAACTTAAAAAAATCAGCACAGAGCATTCGCTCTCTCCTAGCTTACACCAAGCCTATGAATTCCTGATCAAAACGGGAGAAATGATCCAACAGATCAACTCCATATCCAACTACACACTGAACCGCTGCGAGGATTATATTGTAGCTTACACCACCGATTGGAGTAAAATTGACACCTCCTATCGAAAGGCCATCCAATCTCATCGAAACATTCAGGAAATCGGAGATGGATTTGACTTGGATGCCTATTTTACCCTATTGAATAAGCGCTACGAAGACTTCCTTGAAAAATCAAATAGAGAATGGCTCAGATGTTTGAAGGAATTGAAGTTTGATTATTCTAATATATCAACGAAAAAGCAATACGACTTTTTTCAAAAAGAAATCCGTGAAGCGGAAGTGAAAACTGTAGTAGTTATTTCCGACGCATTACGATTTGAGGCTGCTAAGGAACTGCTTGGGATCATGCATGGAGACGATAAAAATGTCGCCCAAATGGATTATGCATTAGCCTCCATACCATCCAAGACCAGTATAGGAATGGCTCAACTCCTTCCCTGCACCGATCTTTATTTCAATAATGGGAACATCACCAACTTAGGGATCTCCACAGAAGGAGTCAAAAACAGAGAACAAATCCTGAATCGGGAAATTAATGAAAGCATCGCAGTACAATACAGCCAAATCGAAGGTCTTCCGATCAAGGAAGCCAGGGAGCTTTTTAAGGCTCCAGTTGTGTATGTGTACCATGATGTCATTGATTCAACTGGGGATAAAAAACCAAGTGAACGAAGAACATTTAACGCAGTCGATGAAGCGTTGCAGGAGCTTGGGAAATTTGTCAACAAACTCCACCACACCTTCAATGTGACCCGGGTATTTGTTACCGCAGATCATGGATTTATATACCAAGACTTGGAAATCAAGGAGACTGATAAGGAGGCTTCACCCGGAAATGGAGATATCTCCAGCCACAACCGATATGAAATCTCTGCCCAAGAGTCAAAACCGAAACTCGGATATTGTTTTCCGCTATCAGCCACTACCCGGTTGCGGGATGGAGATCAATATTGGGTAACTATTCCAGAATCAATCAATAGGTATAAAAAGCAAGGTGTAGGGCATCAGTTTGTTCATGGAGGGGGTGCTTTGCAGGAACTGATCATCCCTGTGATCAATAGCTACCGAAAAACTCAGGCGGTAGCTAAAAAAGTGAGGCCTATCGTTACCAATGAATCTCAGCTGAAAATCGTCTCCAATATTCTCAGGGCAAATTTTCTTCAAGAGAAAAAGGTCTCAAGAACCGAAAAGGAATTGGAGCTTATCGTTGGGCTTTATAAAGACAATCAACTGGTAAGTAATGAGGCTTATCTAAAAATGGACTCTTCCTCAGATTCACCTACTGACAGAATCCAAAAAGTGGAACTTATCCTCAATAGCTCCGCAGTACAAGAGTCTCTGCTTAAACTGAAAGTCTTTGATGCAGAAGAACGACTGAATCCGATCATCGAAATCTTTGTCCGTAATCAAACCATAATTGCAACTGATTTTTAACGCTATGGAACTACAAGAAAAAATACTGCAGCATTTTGAAGGAAAAGTCGTCCGCAAGGACTTGACATCGAGAGTTAAAGGAAACGCTGTGGTTCCAACCTATGTTTTGGAGTACCTCTTAGGTCAGTACTGCGCAATTAATGATGATTCAATCATCGAGGCTGGGATTGAAAAAGTAAAAGCAGTTATCAAGAATAATTATGTTCATCGAAGCGAGGCTGAAATAGTCAAGTCCAAAATCCGACAAGATGGCAAATACAAGATTATTGATAAGATCAATGTTTCGCTTAATGACAAGGCCAATATTTATGAAGCTGAGTTTGCCAACCTCGGAATCAGGCATGTACCTATAGCCGACACGATGGTCATGGATCATCCCAAATTGCTCAGTGGCGGCGGAGTATGGTGTATCCTCACCATGGGCTATTCCCATGCTGCCGAGACAGATATCCGCTGGATCATTCAGGAAATCAAACCTATTCAGGTGGCCAATGTCCGGCTGGAGGAATTTATTGAAGCACGAAAATCCTTTACCACAGATGAATGGCTGGATCTGTTGATGCATAGCATCGGGCTAAATCCGGATTTTTTTAATAAAAGAGGGAAGCTGATCCAAATTTCAAGACTGATCACCCACGTCGAAAACAATTTCAATTTCATCGAACTCGGTCCAAAAGGAACAGGGAAATCACATATTTTCTCTGAGCTTTCTCCTCATGGCGTTTTGGTTTCGGGAGGAGATGTGTCTAAAGCACGCCTCTTTGTCAATAACACCGGAAATAAAATAGGCTTGGTTGGTTATTGGGATGTGGTCGCCTTGGATGAATTTGAGCAGGAAAAAGGTGGCAAAAAGGTAGATGGAGACTTGGTTAAAATCATGCAAAACTACATGGCTAACCAATCCTTCAACCGGGGCAAAGAAACCTATCAAGCCACCGCTTCGATGGCCTTTGTGGGGAATACCAAGCACACGGTTCCCTATATGCTTAAAAATTCACATCTCTTTGAGTCCATTCCTGAAGGCTATATCAAAGGGGCTTTCTTGGACAGAATGCACATGTATATCCCTGGCTGGGAGGTTCGGATTTTAAAGAGCTCTGTTTTTACCAAGGACTTTGGATTCATTGTAGATTACTTGGCTGAGATTCTCAAAGAACTTCGAAAGTGGGATTACAGTGGGATCATGGATCAATTTGTGGAATTGGACGGCTCATTGACAACAAGAGATAAAACTGCAATCAGAAAGTCATTTTCAGGACTTGTCAAGCTGCTCCATCCTAATCGCCAAATTGGGGAGGCAGAAGCATTGGAATTAATTGACTTTGCTATTGAAGGCAGGATCAGAGTGAAGGATCAGCTTTATATCATTGACGAGACATTCAGGAATGAACCGGTCGAATTTAAATACCGAATCAAATCTTCAGGCCGAGAAGTAAAACCAGAGACCCTTGAAAAACTGAATTTCCTATCTCAAGAGAAAAGGTCCTCAGATTCTAACCCTGATGAATTAGACGAATCCACACAAAAACTTTCGGAAAGTAACGCTTCTACGTACAACACGAAGTTAGAACCACATCAGGTGAGTCTAAAAGACAACCAAACCGGAATTTCCTATCAAAGACTTTTTGGTGATTACCTCAGAGGTGCTACTAAAATTCAACTTCAAGATCCCTATATCCGGATGTATTACCAATTCAAGAACCTCTTGGAATTCTGCTTGATGTTGAGTCAAAACAAAAAACAAGAGGAGGAGATCCTGTTACACGTAGTTTCAAATAATACTTCGGATCATTTGGAGGACTCCAGGTTAAATTTTGAAGAACTTCAGGAGAGTGTCTCCGATCTTGGTATTCAATTAACCTATGAATTTCGGGACATACATGACCGTTCTATACTTGCCGACAACGGATGGAAAATTAGTCTTGGAAGAGGCTTGGATATTTTTGACAGAATTGAAGGTAAATTCAGTGCTGCAGACCTTGATCAAACTAAGAGAAAATGTAAGGCTTGTGATATTACGTTTTTGAGGATTTAATCATGTTTATTATCCATGAAATAAAAGTCATCAATTTCGCTTTATCTCCCATCCGAAGTGAATAAGATAAGCATTGGTAAAAAGAAGACCAAAATCCGGATATCAACAGTCATAATTTGTAAACATTGTCGAAAGGAAATAACTATAGCCCAAAAAATACCACCTAAGTAACCTATGGAACAAAATTTTTTGCAAGCTTCTTTTGGTTGGATTGATTTTTCAAAAGAACAAAAAAACAAAGTTGGTGCCGTCCTTGATCTATTAAAATTTGAAGGAATGGTGGATGAACTTGGTCTGGGCACTGTAAGGGACATTTTAGCGGACAGGATGTTTCCAGGACTCAGTACAATCCAGACCAAAGCAAAATACTTCTTTTACATACCTTACATACTCTGGGATTACCAGTTGCTTTCACCTTCCCAAAAAAAGAAAATCAATCCTTCAAAATATTTAGATGATCAAGAGCATGAAATCATGTGGGAGTTGGCGCCAAAGTATAAAGATGGAGATGGAGTCATTGGAATCAGTAAAATAAAACCAGAAAGAATCGCCAGAAGGCCTTCAGCGATTTATTGGAATGGCTTATACACTTTTGGTTTAATTGACACCAGAGGTCTTGGTGCTGAGTCTTTTTTAAAGAATTGTTCCAAGCGTTCCCTTTCTGACCTTCTTTCTTCCCAATCTACTGGAGATGATGCTCCCAAAGATGATGCAGATGTGGATTTTGAAAATATCTTCAGTATTAAGATTCCATACAAAAAGAACTGGAGAAGCGAATTATCCATTGAACTGGATAAAGAGGAAGCACAAATCTTAAAAGATCATATCAAAAGCAGGGCAAATAAAACTTTGCTGAGTTTATTGCTTGAGGAGGATAAAATATGGAATGTGTTTTTTGCTGCTAATAACTTCAGCGAATTTGCAAAGGCTTGTGAAAGCTTAAAGATTCCATCCCAGATTTATAAGGAAATACAATTGGCACATGATTTTTCAGAATTGATGTACGGTAGTCATCTGTTTTATAATATGATGATCCAGGAAAAGAAGTTTGGGAATGGATTTTATTTGAATGAATGGGAATTGTGGAAAAATGGGATTTTGGATAATTTGATGTTAGGAAGTGGATTTAATCCTGATGAAATATTCAGCCTTGGCAAAGTCAATAGAGACGAGACAGTTGTGTTCATTAAAAGATTTTGGGAAATGGCAAATCGGGGTTTTGATGATGAAAAATCCTTAAGAAACATGGTTACCAATCAGGAGTTTGGTGTGAAAGGAGCTAAAGCGAGATTACATCCGGAAAAACTTCATGATGTGCAGGAAGAAAAATGGATAGGGTTAAGACATTTTGAATATAGGTTTAGGCAAGCTAAGGTGATTATTAACGATATCAGAAATCCCAAATAATCAGCGATGTTAGATCCGAAACAAAACAGAGTGGATTATGGAAGTCAGTTGGCGCCACCTGATGGCTATGAATTGAGCGCAGCTATTGGTACTACGTATTCTTTGGATATGGAAGCCCTGATGCTAATACCAGTTTCACTTTTTTATGCTCAGCCTATAGAAGGGAACCCAGATCAAATCCGCTATGATATGTTGGATGCCATTACCAATGCATCAAAGAAAATCACCTTGTTTTGCCAGAAAGGTCAGATCAAGGTTCCTAAAAAATACCATCCGCTGATGGCCTATTGGGAGAATGGAATCGTACAAGTCCAAATGAAAAAGGATAATGAATCCTTTCATCCCAAAGTCTGGATAGCACGGTATGAAAAAGAAGATAGAGCTGCCGTATACAGGTTTATGGTCACCAGCCGGAATTTGACATGTGACCAGTCCTGGGATATGGCTTTCTCAACTATGGGTGTGGTAGGCAATGAAGCTGTTGAAGAAAATCAATCTTTAATTGATTTTATAGAACAGCTGTATTCCAATACTAAAAAACGTATCGATAGAAAATTTCTGTTTGAACTGGCAAAGGTAAAATTCAAGTTGCCTGATGGTGTTCAACAGATAAAATTTCATCCAATTGGAATTAACCATAGATTTAAAAATAAAGCCATTGTAAAATCTCCTTTAGTGTTTGAGGATTGGGATCAACTTCTGATAGTGTCCCCATTTCTGGACAATAAAACACTTGAACATTTTAAACAAAAAACCAAGAAGCCGATTTCTTTATTCAGTTCAAAGGAAGCGTTGGATGGGATTGATAGGACTGTTTTAAAAAACAAGTTTGAGTTGTGGAAATTCTCTCCTGTTTTAGAGCATGCAATAAATCTGGACACAGTTGATGAGGCATCGATAGAGGGTGTGGAACATGGGCTTCACGCTAAATTTTTTATAGGAGTAAAGGAAGGGAAATCAAATTGGTTTATCGGTTCTGCCAATTGTACAGATCCGGCCATGGAAAGGAATATTGAATTTTTAATACGACTGGTTTCAGAAGGGAAAGACAGGTTTAAACCCTTTTCCATCAAGAAGCAATTGACTGGAGAACCGGCTGATTCGAAAGGAATCAAATTGTTCGAACCTTATGACTTGGAAGAGGAAAAAGGACGGACATCAACATCAAATCATGACCTCCAAATCAGAAAACTGAAGTATTCGGTTTCAAAAGCCAAGCTTCTGGGTAAAATTGAAGAATCGGAGCAAAGATCAAGCTTCGGCTTTTTCATAAGTTACGATGCAAGAAAGCTCAAACTTGAAGAGGACTATAAAATTACACTAAAACCCCTTGTAGAAAATTCTAAAAAGCCTTATTTAATCAAGGCGGGTGAAATAAATGAAATCAATTCATTTGGACCATACTCTGAAGCGGAATTGAGTCCTTTCGTAGTTTTCACAATCTACAAGGATGATATTCAGCTGAGTTCTTTTTTGCTGGAAATGGATGTAGAATTGCCCGAATCAAGATTGGGTAGGATTTTCTCTTTGATTATTGATAATAGGGATAAGTTTTTGAAGTACCTCACATTCTTGCTGACCGGAGAAGAGACAAGTCTTATTTCAGATCCAAATGTCAAAAAACCTGCTGATGGTAATTCAGGTAAAAATGGATTTTTGGATGGCACTCCTTTATTTGAAAAAATGATGCTTGCCTCAAGCAGAAATCCATCAAAGTTAAAGGCCGTGGATGATTTGGTTGAGCGATTGAAATCAGAAAAGCAGGAAGAAAAGGAGATTATTGATGATGAATTCGAAAAGTTTTGGTCAATTTTTAAAGAGTTTGTACCCAAGGGCTAACCTATGAAGGAACAGATTGAAAAAACTTTGTCTGGATTAAAAGACTTCCAAAAGAAGACTGTTGAATATGTATATGACCAACTTTATACTCGGGGAAGAAACCGAATGTTGATTGCGGATGAAGTTGGTCTGGGAAAAACTATTGTAACCAAAGGTCTTCTGGCAAAAGCTTATTTGGACGCTTTCGAAAAGTCTAAAGGAAAGAAGCCTTTTAAGGTTGTGTATGTCTGTTCAAATCAGGCTTTGGCCAAACAGAATCTTAAGAAATTAAATTTCACAGGCGATCCTTCTGTGATCGATTATTCCAATGAAGACGATCGGATAACAGCATTGGCTTATGAGCAAAAGGAATTCAATTCAAACTTTAATTTTAGCATAAAGGCATTTACACCAGCTACTTCATTTGACAACAAGACAAGTGCGGGGAAAGCTGACGAAAGGTTTTTGCTGTACAGACTATTGTACTCTTATAAAGATCTTTGGCAAAACCGGAAAAGTCTGAAGTGGATTCTCAAAGGGAAGGTTGGGCAAAAGCGTTGGGATGAAAAGATTGACCTTATCGAAAAAGAAGATAAATCCCTTAGAAATATAAGGAGTGCTATTTTTTCAAGGTTTAGGAAGAATTTAGAAGAACAAGTTGACATTGACATTCTTCCAAAATGTTATCAAAGTATAGGAATCAGTTACCCCATTAAGCTTTGGACCATTCTTCGAAAGCTATGTGAAATTGATGTTGACGGTAGGAATTGGCATAAATTTGATTTTTATAATGAATTGATCAGTGAATTAAGATTCAGACTTTCCAAAGCCTGTCTGGAATTTCTGGAGGCAGATGTATTTGTCCTGGATGAATTTCAGCGTTTCAAGCAATTGATTGATTACACCGAGGAAACAGAGAATTTAAGTCCTGCTTTAGAGCTCGCAAGGGATATTTTCTCAATTGGTTCTTCAAAAGTAATTATGTTATCAGCGACCCCCTTCAAGCCATATACCAATGATTTTGATGCAATAACGGGCGAAGTGCACCATGAAGAATTTGAAACCGTTCTTAGATTTTTGATCGGAGAAAACACAGATGAGTTTTGGCATAATTATGAAAAAGATAGAAAAGCATTTTTCGAGGTTATCAGGCATCCAAATAAATTAAAACACACTTTCGATCAGGCCTATCAAACCAAAAGTAATCTTGAGAATCATTTAAGGTCGGCTTTGTCAAGAACCGAAAGGTTTTTGGTGACAAACTCCGGTTCTAATATTCTTAACACCCATCATGAACCTTTGGAAATCAATAAGGAGGATATTCAGGAGTTCATAGCGTTTGATCAGGTTACGAAGTATTTGAATGAAGTACACGATACGAATCTGAATATTCCAATGGAATATGTGAAGTCCTGTCCATACCCACTTTCATTCCTTGACTCTTATGCTCATAAAAAAAAGCTGGAAGAAAAAGCTAAGGTTGATCCGGAGCTGATAAGGCTTTTAACCAAAAAAAAAGACTTATGGCTTGATCTCAATTCAATCGATCAGTATAAGGAATTGGTTCCTAAGAGGGGTAAAAGCGTGCCCAATGCTAAGATTCGCTTGTTGTTAAAGGAGACAATTGAATCAGGAGGTTGGAAATATTTATGGATACCATCGTCCTTACCCTATTATGAATTTCAAGGGGCGTTTAAAGGCAGTTCAGGATATAGTAAAACCCTTCTTTTTTCATCCTGGAAAATGGTTCCTAAAATGGTTGCGTCCTTGGTTTCATATGAAGCTGAACGGCTTACAGTAGGAAACAAAAAGACTATTTCAGAAAGGGAATGGACATTGGAAAAAAGACAATATTTCCATCCCCCTAAGAAAAAAAGAACTCCTATTCCACAGCTGACTTTTAAAATAGATGTCGGAGACCAAGGAGCTAAGCAGATGAATAATTTTCTATTGTTGTTTCCGTCTTTGTTTTTGGCAAATCTTTATGATCCTTCATCCAATCTTTTTAAAAAATCAAGCTTAAGAGATATAAAGGAGGAATTGAAAGAAAAGCTGATTCAAAGATTGCTTTCTGACGAAATTCGTCTTCAGGTATTAGGGGAAGGAAATGATCAAGACTGGGAATGGTGCGCGCCATTATTGTTGGAAAAGATTTCAATCTCCAAGGATCTCACGAAGTCCTGGTTCGAAAAAGGTATGCCTTCAGGAACAGCTGATCCTGATAGCGAAACGCCAAATGATCAAACCGAATCAAGTGGAAAACAAATACACTTTGATACCGCCAAAGATGCTTATTTGTCCAAAGTGCCACTCCCATTACCCTATTTAAACGAATCAAAAGTTGGCCCTTTAGCAGAGATGATGGTTGATTTGGTTTTAGGTTCACCTGCCATTTGCTCACTCCGAGCTTTGTCCAGGTTATTTGGATCTAATGAGGAATCAATTGGGCATGCCTTTCATATTGCCTCGGCATTTTTAACACTATACAATAAACCTGAAAGTATAGCCACTCTGAGGTTATTTACCTCTGATAAGAAAAACTATTGGGAACAATGCCTCCAATATGGTATTGATGGGAATATACAAGCCATGTTGGATGAGTATTTCTTTATGCTGAAAGACTGTGAGAACCTTTCCACTTCAAAAGAGATCACGGAATTTGTCACCGATGTCTTATCCATTAGGACAGCAAGCATTGAAGCTGAAGGTTTCTCAGAATTTAAAAAGAAAATAGAAGGAAATAAGACGAAAAGAAATTCCATGAGAGCACACTTTGCCATTGATTTTGGCAGCCAAAAATTTAATACGGCCAAAAGTTCAGGTAGATCAATAAACGTTAGACAAGCTTTCAATTCCCCTTTTCGGCCTTTTGTTTTAGCATCAACTTCAGTAGGACAGGAAGGGCTGGATTTCCACTTCTATTGTAAGAAGATTTTTCATTGGAATTTACCATCTAATCCCATTGATTTTGAGCAGCGTGAGGGCAGAATTAACAGGTATAAAGGATTGATCATACGACAAAATTTGGCAGCTAAATACAAGGAGGAGTTAAAAGGTTCTTCCAGCATTTGGGAGGAAATCTTTACTCTGGCAGAAAGTGAAAAGGCTAAAAGTACATTCCCATGTGACCTTGTCCCGTATTGGCATACGGAACCCTTAGAAAATTTAAAGATTGAAAGGTTTGTGCCATTATACCCTTACAGCCGAGATATTGAGAGATATCAGCATTTGATTAAGGTACTGGCATTTTATCGATTGACATTTGGACAGCCTCGCCAAGACGAATTGATCGAAGCCCTTAATGCGGTTGATTTGGATTCGGAAGAAAAAGCCAGACTTAAAGAGCTTATGATTGAATTAAGTCCTGTCGTGTTTTATTGAAAAATGAATTTTTATAACCCCTTTTTGATCAAATTGATGATTTCCTTTTTTCAAGCTTTCTACATTAAAGAATGAAATTTCAAAGAAGTAAACATAATAAAATTCAAAAAACTAAAATATTATATTTACCTACTAATTCGTAGATCGGCTTATCTATATTGATAGAACCTACTATATCTATGCAGAACATTTAAGTGATTATTTGAATTAAGCTTCTCTGCCTTACACACTTGTTGCTCCGAATACGGCTTTCTCGCGAGGCTATCATACAAATTTATGATTTAACTGATTGTTTCTGATCGATCGGAATGGAAATATCAAGGATTACATACATACAGGCCTAGATTATCTATTTCTATGCGAGACCTTTGCCTTTGCAGACTGGTTTACCGGATGTGTTACGATTAAAGATTTGTCAAATTACGCGGCAAGAAATGGCCCTTTTTTCATTAATGAAGAACAATTAAGCTTGCGATTTGATAAATGAAATCCTGGTTTAAAAATAAGTATGTTGGATTCCCAAGGAGGTATAGAGAGGATAAGAAAGAAAATGACCATTCTTTTAAAGTATTAAATATGACAAGTCACCTAGACCAAGTTTTAGACTGCTTTACCCGTATGGATGTTGCTGGATTGGATTTGCTTTTACAGGAGCCCATCTATTATGACGTTCCAAAAGAGATATTTTTAGAGCGATTGCGTGAATTTTTTAAAAACTTTGTTGATGAAGATGATCCAGAAAATTCACGACTTACCTATTATCCTGGGGCTTGTTGCAGTAGACAATGTGATATTTTCCCAAACAGACTTGGATTCAAATTCCATGGATACCCTGGAGATCACTTTGATCTAAGATTTGTCTTAGAAAAGGATGTTAACGGGGTTGAGTTCGTTAAAGATATCTTTCCATGCTATCATTTAGTGACCAATGAGCTGATCGAGGACCTCGGAAGCCAAGTTTATTTTTGGGTTTATGAAGACGATAAAACCGAGGTTATAAAAGATGAAAACTATCCAATCAATTTACAGCGGGCTCTAGAAGGAGCTTATTATTGGGAAAGCAAGAAAGAAGGGGAGATGGTAACTCTGGAAGAAATCAAAGCTTGGCTAATTACTCACGAACCCACTTATTTATCGATTGATAGTGATGGCCCTTCAAAAACAGAATTCTGGAAATGGGATAACTTCCTTGTATTCTATAGTTACCTCGACCTTTTGGCAAGGTTTACTAAAGATTTCAAGGTGGACCTTGCCAGGTTTAGTGTGGTTGATGTTTCTGAAATAAGTCATCAAGATTTGATAAAATGGCTTTTGGAAATAGAAAACCGGATGGAGGACTATCAGTATTGGCGGCTACATGGTTCTACCTTTACCCGATTGGAACAGGAAGAATACGAGGGTAAATTAAATTTTCCCTTTTCTAAAGACCTGAACTTTGAACCTGAACTTCGGGAAACCATTGAATCATTTTTAGGATGGTTTGCGAAAGAGCGGAAAGTATGGCTAGATTATTATTTCGCATTAACCCCAACGGAATACGATAGTTTCATCGAACAGTGTACCAGTAGTTGGGAATTATTTCAGGTAAACTACCTCTTGTCTTACCATTGGGAAGTACGTGAGAAGTTTAGGAAACAGGGTGTATTTATCCCGTTTAACCTCAAAGAGCCTCCTTTTTCTTTCCCTTCAGGGGCAAGTCAATAATCAAAATATCTAGGCGGCTTTAGATTATTGACTTTCAATTAATTGGCAGACAATTAGATTAAGGGAATCAAAGCCTGTATCATAGATATACTGAATCTCTTTAAAAAATTTTCAATAGGTGACAATGCAGTTACCTAATATTTTACTTAAAAATCAAGCAAGGATATTTTTTTGATAGCACACAAATTATAGATTTAATATATCACCAGCTAACCATGAAGAATGAACTCAAGCTTCTAATCCGAAGCATTTCCTCCTATGTGATGATTTATTCAGGAGCTTTAATTTTGCTTTGGTTTCTTTTTGTAATCATTACCAGCTTGTTTGATTCTAAAATCTATTCAGGGGGCTCTATGGACATAGTCCTTTTTTTGGGGATGGCAATTATCGCAGTGGCGGCAGTAATTAATATAAGTTTGAGTATAGACCTGATAGCAGAAGCCAAGATCAAAGAATTAAAACAATCCGCTCAACCTACCTATCTTAGAAAGAATGTTATTAAATGGGGACTAGGAACGATTGTTTTTTTCATTTTGTCCGCTTGGATCGGTGATTATTTCATTCAAAGAAACCGGCTCAAGGAATTTCAAGTAATAACAGCAGAGGTAGTCAAAGCCCATCGAGGCAGTTTGGAGAAGATTTTTGAATATGTGGATGATAGCCTTAAAATTTCCAAAACAAAAGAAATTTTAAAGGATATTAAACGAAGTAATGATAAAGTTTTTCAGGCCGAGGTCATCATGATTCGGGAAGTTAATGACCAAGAGAATTGGATAGAAATTAACACAGGATCTGATTCAGTCGCACTTGTCAATCTGGCTTTTGAAAAATTGGTATTTGTACCTTTTGGAGACGAGAAAAAACTGATTCAGCAATTGATAGAGGGTTCCAATAAAGACCCTTTGGTGCTTGAACTTGAAAAAGGTGAGATTAGAGGTTATTATCCTATTATAAAAAATGGAAATAGGATGGTTATAAGGCTCAGCCCAATACCAAGAAATAATGGGAGAGGAAAGTGAGAATTTATATAAAAAATGTTTCCTTATATATTTGATTTAAAAACTTTATTTGAGTGGTTTTTCTTAATGAAAAAATTTAAATAATAATTATGATAAAAAATAGGAGTCATATTTGTCTATTAGTGTTTTTTATTTTTTTTTCTTCTTGCAGTGAAAAAATTGATAAAATAAAGTTTTTAGAGAGGCAACTTGGAATATGGTTGAATGGGAATTACAAAATAAAATATAATGGTGAAAATAATAGCTGGAGAAAGGATGTTGTGTCCATCGATTTAGTTTTAACTATAGATAAAGAATATATTGATTCATTAGAGAGTCAAATCCAAAGACATAAATATTTCAACTCAAATTTAAAATGCTGTGCGTTTGATGCAATATACCAAGATGATAAAAATAAAGTTGATAAATTTTATGAGAATTATAACAAAAAAACATCGAAAGTTAAAAGTATGGATGAAATAACTTTTGGTCAATATCAAATTGACTATTTGTCATATGATGGTAACTTGATTGAAGGAAAATGGGTAAAAAAAGATAATCAAATCTATGAATTTATAGAAATTTATGACAATACAGGTATGGTCCATAAAAGGGCTACTCTAAACAAGAGTATAAGAGAGTTGTCTTTTAAAGCTTGGCCCTCTCCTTGATCTATTTCCAATATATAGGACCCATTGGCTACATTAATTGGCTGTTATCTGAAATGTGAAAATCAACTCCTAATAATTTTTGAAATAGAAGTTTCTAATTGTATGCAATTCTAATGAAATATATTTTTAAAACTAATAAATTTTACTTTTAAAAGTCCCTTATTAATAACTCATCTTCTATTTAAATGATTTTCGATTACTGTACACAAACATTGCACAGAAATCCCCGAATTTTGATTCATCAATAAAAAATACAGAGGAAATGATTTTTAAAAAAGCAATTACAACTGTCTTTATGGTTCGCACTATTGGACTTGAACCAAAAAAAGTGGAAAAATTTGGATTTATAAACGCTTATTTAAAGGATGAATCAGCTGAAATGGAGTGTAAAGACTGTATTTTTCTCGCGTTTAGGCCCAATAATGAGACTGAATTTATGGAGTTTATAGAAGCTGAAATCCTGAGAACCAAATTGTTTTTTCGACATTACTCCTACCCTTGTGGAATTAAAATGCTGGTTTACAAATTAGATCCCAGATTGTCTGCAGATTTTGAGCTGGTCAGGAAGGGGAGGTATTCGGGAACTTCTAAGGAATACCAGGCTTTGTTTCCTAAGACTGTCACAGTTAAGAACATTTTTGGCAAAAAAGGGGAGGAAATTTCTCTTCAATACCGGGTTTTCAACAAAACAGCTGACCTGAAAAAATTCTGGGAGGATAGAATCGGAGTTCAGTTTTTAGAAGACCAGGAGCTTTGGCCCGGAATGTCAATTGAAAAAGAGACCTTTCATATCAATCGGTTTTTAGACGCACAAGCAAGCTGAAAACATAGCTTTGGTGTCTAACTGAAATGGATCGAAGAATTAATTTTCCTAAAATCAATCGATCACTAGTTCCTTTTTAAGGTAGCTTTTGAAAAAACTCAGAATCCTTAAAAGAGCCGAAAGCCCCATCTCTACATCGGCAAGTTCCATTTCAGCAGGAACCTGAAAATCACTTTGATGGTGAACGTTTAGGTTTCCAAACTCCCTGACTAGGTGAAAGTATTGGATATACCACTTGGCTATTTTGGATTGGTTCAGGATAGCTATTTTTTTGAAAAGGGAAATGTTAAGTTCGGGCCTAATCAAGGAATCAATGACAAATTCAAGTACTTTCCTTGAGGTAGATCCGAATTCATAGGCTGATGAATCTTCTCTTTTGAATGCATCAAGAATATTTCGAAATGATTCATCATCCACTCCAAGGTTTCTGATTTTCTCGATTTCACTTTTGATCCCACTTTTTAGAAGCTCAATTTTCTCTCCCTTAGGAAGAATTACCTTATTTCTTCCCAAGATCCGATTCATTTCAGAATGTAGAATATTTGCTTTGTCATCATCAAAAGCCACATAGATGATTTTTTCCAAATGCCGGCTGTACTTTAAAAAGTCAAGACTCAAATGGATCAAATCTTCTACAATTTCAGAAGGATCGATTTTTTGGAGTCCGGTACCTAGAAGTGGAATGGCTAGAGTCTTTATTTCAAGCCCCTTCAATTCAGCTATTGTCAAAACTGTGAATAGGTTCCTGATCGCTTCTTGAATGGTGAAATCCGTCCCTTTAATCTCCAAGCAAAATAAATAGTCAAAGTCTATGACTTCTGACGTGTTTTCAGCAACCCACACTCCAAAAGGATTTCTATAATCGAAGGTTAGGTTTTTGAATAATTGCTTTACGGAGATTCCTTTATCATGGAAAGCCCCCAAAATTGTTCCAGGCACAGGATTATAGCCTCCCGAAAATGCGGAAACAACAACCGCCCCAACCGGGAATCCTAACTGGGTAATATCTCCCTGATGAAGTTCAAAAGATCGATAGCCCGATTTGGTATCTATGTCAATTGAGTTAATCAAGCTCATGATGATTGGCCCATGTATTCCTTTTTAATTTGGGAAAGCGTTTCAAAAAACCTTTTTTCAAAGAGACTTTTCCAACAACTTAAAATCTTATCGAGATCCGATTTGGTGGTCCTGTCAGAGTGACAAGCCCTATTTCTTATATTTTTTATTTGATAGGCTAGATTTAAGAAGTCCCGATAATCCTCATCTGATTTAAATGGGTGGCTTCCAAAATTTGATACAGCCTTCTTGAAACCGGATATCTGACCACCTAACGTTGGACTAACCCAAGAGTCGTTTAAAGATTGATTAAAATCAATTGAAAAGTTCCTACCCATAATTACTTGAGCATTTTTACCTGGTTCATATTCATAGAAATAAAGCGGAAGTTTAATATCATAGTTACTTCTTACCCAATGAACAATCGAATAGGACAATTCTTTTTCAAAAGATTTTGCAAAAGGGAGAATTAATGGTGAGTAGTCAAATAAAGAAGTATTTTCTAGAGAATTTACCATTTCAATCCCTTGCTTAAAAAACAATTTAGATTCCCTCTGAAGGAATATTTGATTTTCATGGATCAATTCCTCAAAACTCTTAGGCTTTACGAGATTCTTTTTTGAAGGATAATTGAATAATTTCTGAAAAAAAGATTTTTTAAGGTCAGATTCTTTTCTTTGATACAATTTAGGTTCGAGATCTTTTATAATCATATACCTAGGTTTATCAGCCCTACTGTACCCAGATTCAAAATCAATAAACTCGTCCTTTTTTCTTTTTAAAAACTCAATACCTTGATAGAATAAGTTAATTTCAATCTCGCTGTCGCTTCTTTTTTTATTTAGTGGTCTTGAAAGGAGATTTTCAGGGCTGTCTACGTGTTGATAGTAATTTTTTAGTCCTAATTCAGAAATTTTTCTACTTAAATCAACAAGTATAGAACTGAAAGGGGTATTCAACCTCACTTTTCTAACCTTAAGAGAATGATTTATTCCTCTAATCCATGGCAATTCATAAGTTTTTGGAATCGTTTTTAACCAATCTAATTGACTGCTTACTGCTGTTGCATTTGTCGGCATCCAATGAAAATAGGGCAGGTTTAAATCAGGGGTAAATAGTATGACAGGAAGATTCCCAAAAGGAATCTTTAAGTATTCCGAAATAAATAATGCTGTAAGAGATGGATTAAAAGTTTGATAGATATTTTTTGGATTAAACAATTCATTTATTGCTCTATTACTCCCAAAAAATTGGCCTTTATTTTCTCTTGCCCAAGCCATCCATGATTCTGGAGGGTCTGCCAGAGCAGTAAATAATAATTCATTTCCTGAGTTGAGGTGCCAGTTGTAAAAACTTCTACCAACTTCAAGATCGAAATCTGGATCTGATTCAGGATCATGTAAGAGGATGGCTAAAAGTTTAATGTCGACTGGAATTCTTTTCTTTAGTAATTCTCCATCATTTTGAGCAATTGCTTCAAAAAGTGTATAGCTGTTCACTGGCAATCCCATAGTTTGATTATCATCGTTAAATATTAGTTTAACTTAAAAAAATTGTGTCAATCCCCCTTATAAACCCCATACTCCTTCAGTTTTTTCCTTAAGGTATCCCGTGTACATCCCAAGATTAATGAAACCTCCACCAGAGACCTTTTTCCTTCCCCATAAATTTTAAGAATCTGGCTTTTCTCTACTTCAGCTAATGACCGGGGGTCAGATCTGTTTTCAATTATCCGTGGTGGAAGATCTTCCAATTTTATCTCATTTTCGCAAAATGTATAAAACTGTATAAAGAGATTTTCTAGCTCCCTTACATTTCCTTTGAATCCATAGGTCCGAAGCTTTTTGATTACTTCTGAGCTGACCTTGAGCTTTTTCTTTTTTGGAAATTTGGTAAACAACAAGTCATTGAAATGGTGAAGCATCTCTTCGATTTCATCACCTCCCCGCTCTCTAAGTGCGGGCAGCTCTAGTTTCGTTACTGCTAGGCGAAAAAATAAATCCCAGCGGAATTTCTCCGCATCACACAATTCCTCCAGGTTTCGGTTGGTAGCGGTAATGAATCGCACATCTATCTCAATCTCCTTAGAAGATCCAACCGGTTGAACTTTACGCTCTTGCAAAACCCGAAGCAAAGTGACCTGCATTTTGGGAGAGATATCGCCGATTTCATCCAAAAAGACGGTACCTCCATGAGCTTCTTGAAGTACACCCTTTCGCTTTTCATTAGCTCCTGTAAATGATCCCTTTTCGTGCCCGAAGAGTTCACTTCTCAACAAGTCATCCGAATAGGCGGCACAGTTTACCGCGAGAAAAGGTTTACTTCGCCGATTGGAATGATCATGTATAAATCTGGCTAAGTTTTCTTTTCCTGTTCCATTTTCTCCCAAAATCAAAGCTCCTACCTGGTCCGTATGTGCGATTTTTTCAGCTTTGGCATAAATTGGCTCCAGGCTTTTGGTGATTTTAATTCCAGTACCTGCTGTGGTGTTTGGACCATCAATCACTCTTTCCGCAGCTGTGATATTGGCTGGAAATAGGTCTGAATCTAGGTCTATGTAGATCCGTTCAGGTTTATTGTTGTCAGTAAACTTACCTGCTCGGGTTTGAAACAACTTAAGGTTACTTCTATAGGAAGTACCTAAAAGATACCAAGCGGTTTGCATGGCGGGAGTTCCGGGACTTATAAAAACCTCAATCTGGTCTTGAGCAAATTCTGCCAATAAAGGATTCAGTTTGGCAATAATTTCAGGTACACAGATCACATCTTCAATAGCGACTAGTCTTCCCTCAATTTGCCTTCCTTTAAAATCCTCTTTTAAGTCAGAAACAAACTTTTTGAAATTTTTGACATCCCTCTCGTTTGGACTACTATTCAACAGGATATGCTTATCATATTCGGCCTCTTTCCAAAAATGTTGGTGCACAGAAAAAGTAGGCCCCGAATTGTCGGGTATTCTATAGTTTGACTCCGAAGAGGATTTTAGATAGTCATTGTTAAATGCCAGCCAAGAAATAAGAACCCTCATAAAGATAAAATTGCGTAATTATCAATATTACGCATATTTTTTATTCGTAAAAAATTTATCATAAAAATTTTAAAATACTGAAAAACAGATAAATAACTATTTTTTGATCAATTGGATCATCGCTTGCAATTAGTTAAGCATACCACACAAACCAAACTAACAACAAGCGGCCATGAACACACAAGTCCAACAGTTCGACATCAAATTCAGCCTTCACGGTAAGGCCAGACTTTCTCAAAGAGGCATCAAGGAGCAAGCGGTCTTAAAGGTGATCCAGTATGGAGAGATCATTCATAAGCAGGGATTGAAATTCCATTATCTCCCCAAGTCAAAATCAAAGGTGTTAGGCCAAAAGGAGCTGGAAGATACTCGTGATTTACTGGTGATCACCAACCAAAATCGAACAGAGGTCATCACTTGCTATAAGAATCCAAAAGCAGTGCATGAAGTAAAGAAGAAGTCAAAAAGATTGGCAAGACCATCAGTGCAGAAAGGTTGCACAGGTTGATTTCAACTTTGTCTCACCTTAGAAAATATTACATCAACTACTAAATCGATATGAATACACTATTTGACTTGTGTGTGGAATTCCTCCACCTCCTAAAGGTTCCCTTCGGGATGACTTATAAAGAAATAAATATTTGGCTTTTCGTGATTATTCATCCGCTTTTGACTTTGACATTCTTTAGTCTATGGGTTGATGCAAGAGCAAAAAACAAGGCTTATTCCAAATTCAATCATCAATAATAATTTGCTGATCGCCAAGGATCAACCGATATATCCATGACAGAACAAATCCAACCTTTAAAAAACCTTTACCAAGGCCAACTAGAAGACCCTCGATGGAAACGCCTACGACTTCAAATTATGGGTCGGGATCAGCATCGCTGCAGATTATGCGGGGCTCAATCTGGCTTACAGGTTCACCACCGGCAATATCACCGGAAAAAGTTTACGGGTGAATGGCTTAAACCTTGGGAATATCATTCTCACTTCTTGATCACCATTTGCGACTCATGTCATCACCTGGGGCACCAACAATACCCTATTCCAACCAAAGAAATCTAACATTAAATACGTTATGAGCATTTTCAACAAACTCTTCGGAAAAAAGGCTCCCGCTTCGGTAGAGCCACAATCTCAACTCTTAGCTCCTTCTGAGCCTATGGCCACACAGGTACCCTATATTGACAAGTCAATCTTTACGGAGGACAGGCACCCGAGCGAACTTTTCCCAAGTTCAGATTCCTTGGATCAAAGACGATCCAAGAAAAGCTTACTTGAAGACCTTAAGTCTGTAGACTATTATGGTATGGGTATGAGGGATGGTTTTGATGATCCAACCTTTGAAACAATGGATCAGAACATCAATCTGATTGCCTGTGATTTCAAGGAGGTATATGCGCAGGCTATTCAAGAGATAGACGATCAACTCTTGAAAATCGAAAGGACCTTGGCGCCTCAATTCGAGGAGCTAATGCCCTATGAGTACAGGGAAGTAATGCTTCAAAAAGAAAGGCTTCAGGAGCAAAAGCGTGACCTGAAGCAGCAGTTTGATCTTGCTGCAGTAGGAGAAGGGTACATTGAGAAATCAGTGGAACGATATAAGGCTGGTTTCAAAAAAGGCTTTAGAATGTGGAGCAATGAAAATTTGATGTTCAAGCCTTTTAACACGCTGTAATAATGTTACTTAGACTATTCTCCGCACTCTTTGGCTATAACTACGAGGTAGTAAAAGCCCAAACCACAGTAAGTAAGCAGAAGATCATCACAATGGGGACATTGGTGTTGATACCTGTATCCCTTTGGTTCTTCTCAGGTTATTACCTTTCCACCAACCTGTATGGGGCATCATTGCCAAAGGCTCTTTTGATTGGAGCTGGTCTTGCCACCCTAATTTTGATTATTGATCGAGCATTTATTGTTCAATCGAAAGAACCCGGAGCCAGCGGTTTGGCAAAATTCAGGGTTTTAATAGCCATTCTTTCTACAGCTTTAGGTTCTTTAGCAATGGACTTGATGATTTTTTCTGGAGACCTGAAGGAATATCAGGCATTAAAAAGTCAAGACATGAAAGAGGATAAAATCTCTGAATACAAGATAAAATTTGGAGGTAAACTTGAGCGATTAAAAGTTGAGAGGCAGGTTGCTAATGATAACTTCGGCCAGGTATCCAAAGAATATATTTCCGAAGTTGATGGGACTAATGGAACAGGAAAATACGGTTTGGGGCCAGCTGCTATTGCCAAAGAAAAAAGAATGCAAGAAGCCAAAATGGCTCTGAATAAGATTGATGCATTATTTGCATCAGAACAAACCCGATTGGATAGCGAAGCAGACTCCGTTGCAAATAAAGCTGTCATTAATGAAGGAAGTTCATTGATAAGCAAGGTTAGAGACCTTCATGAGTTTGCTTTCAGTGGTTTGACCAATTTCTTTTATTACGCAGCGGTAACACTATTTTTCTTCTGTCTGGAATTTTTCCCTTTCAAGTACAAATCAAAGACTGCTGAAAGCCTCTTTGAAAAAATGCTCCATGCGGAAGAGAAAGTCGGTGAACGAAGGCTTCATAACCTCATGGCAAGACGGGAGGAAATCCTTCGTCAGAATGGACTTCTTGGTCATCGAGCGGAAAAAATCCGCCAACTGGCTTCCGGTTACGAGAACATCCGAAAAATCGGCTAATAAATTCCAATCCCCCAAAAGACCAATCATTCAAAACCGATGAATAATCAATCAACCACTTCTCAAAACAGAGAAAACCCTTCTATGAAAAAGAAAACCTACTACCACCTGGTCTTGGACCGAAGCGGAAGCATGCAATCCTGCTGGGCTGAAGCCCAACAAGTGATCAACAGTCAGCTGTTGGACTTGAAAAGAATCCAAACCGAAAATTCGAATTCAGAGATCATTTTCTCCTTTTGTGGATTTAACCAGGCACTTCAGTTTTCAGAGGAGCTGATGAATGTCGAAAATGCGAGAATCGACTGGAGTACCATATATCCTGATGGGATGACCGCACTTTTTGATGCCATTGGTGAAAGCATAGATTTTATCAAAAAGAAGGCTGGTGAAGGATTAAATTCTGATGATTCCGATGTGGTTATGTTGATTATGACTGATGGCCACGAAAATGCCTCCAAGAGGCATACAGCGGCGGATATCAAAGAAATAATCCAGGTTTGCGAGCGAACAGAAAAGTGGAACTTCCTATTCCTTGGAGCAGGACTAGATGTGACTGAGGTGACGAAAGACCTAGATCGAGGAAATAGAAATTCATTCAGTTTTGATAAGAAGAGTTTTAAGACCTCATTTAATTTGGTCAATGATGAAATTGAGGACTATATCAAGCAAAAAGAAAGAAACCAGAAGAAGCGTGATTTTTTTGATAAAGGGGACATTTCCTTTTAATAGAGATAATCCCTAACTAATCAACAATTCTTCTTTATCCATTTCAACCAATTTCCACTCCTTTTATTGGAGTGGAAATTTCATATTAAATCAACAGCCCTATGAAGAAAGCTCAAGTAGCTCGAATAGTACAGGACGTTCAATGCTTGACTGATGTATATCCGGCTAGGAATTATAGAAATCTCGAGAGCCTCAAAAAAATTCAAGACTACCTCGTAAAGGAAATGACCTATTATGGGTATGAAACTCATCTCCAAACATGGACCGCTTTAGGTAACGATTACAGTAATGTCATCTGTAGTTATCAACCAGAAAAAGAGAAACGACTGATCATAGGAGCACATTACGATGTATGCGGAAATACACCCGGTGCTGACGATAATGCCAGTGCTGTAGCTGGTCTTCTGGAAACTCTCAGGCTGATTTCTGAAAATAAACCCAATCTGGATTTTGGGATTGATTTTGTGGCCTATTGCCTTGAGGAGCCCCCTTTCTTTGGTACAGAATTAATGGGAAGCTATGTTCATGCAAAGTCCATAGCCCCTAACCGGAAAAATATTCTAGGAATGATTTGCTACGAAATGATTGGATACTTTTCAGATGAGCCTGGAAGTCAAAAATTCCCAGATCCTTCTTTTGAAAAGCTTTACCCATCAACCGGGAATTTTATCATGACGGTAGGAATTGAGAAGTTTTCTTCATTTAACGATCAGGTTTTTAAGGGTATGAAAGAGGGCGGATTCATTGAAGTAGAGAAAGTCAATATGCCTGAATCAAATGGATTTGCCGGCCTCTCTGATCAACGCAATTATTGGACTTTTGGCATCCCGGCGATGATGATTAACGATACTTCCTTTCTTAGAAATCCGAATTACCACGAGCTGGGAGACACTATCGATACGTTAGATTTCAAAAAGATGAGTGGCGTCGTTGATGCGGCAATCTATTCCATTTTGAACTTTAGCAGTAAATAGATTTGAAATCCAACGTTTTGACGAATGGTAACGGGGTGATTTTTCTTCCAGAAAGCCATTTAAAATATAGCCTATAGCCAGCACACAATTTTTATGGATCTTCTCAAACCTTCAGTACCATAAATGAGATCTTAGATCTGATGAATTTAAAGGGAGGATATATGAGTCTTTTACTCACAATTTGAAAAAAATGAACCAAGATCATTTTCTGGCAAATTGAATGATCTCATTATCCTCCCAATTTCCTTTTATGTCTAGTATTTTACTGGTATCGAAAATCAGGGAGCAGTTATCATCAACCAGTTTTTTAAACTCTTTTATGGAATTTAGATCAGAGAGATACTTAACGGTGACTGTATTATGGGTCTTCTGATCTATTTTTCCTTTCGATGTAAAAAAATTGAATCCCTTGCCTGCTATCATGTAGAAGTAATTGGATAGGATACAGCGTTCGTGGAAAAATGAATTTTGTAAAAACACAATAGAGAATTCAACCTTATCCGAAAAATTACCTTCCAACAAATCTTTTACCTCTTGGTATCGCTTTGAAATAAAATCCGCAGGAGAAAATCTCTTATTTACATCACCTCCGACAACAAAAAGGATTTTAATAGGGGTAGTAAGCCGTCCAAAATCCACTAGTCCATTGATAAGCTTCGCGATATTCTCCTGAATCAATTCTTTTTCAGTAAATAGGTAAGGGTCAAAAATTACCAGCGATGATAGTGGTAGATCCTTTATTCCAAAATCTTCCCAAGATTTAAATTCGGCATTTTTCCCTCCCACATTAATTAAGGATACCCGGTTATTGCTGAATTTTTTCCAGGAATTCGGGAGAGAGTTCATTTTTAGCCATTCTTTATAATGAATAGACTCTGGTTCGTTTGTAGTGCTAAAGAGTACATTCATCAACATCGGAGGAATTTTTTCCAAAACCTCTGGACTATTCAAACTATGATTCTTATCTAGGGTGATATTTCTTTGTCCTGAAAATGATCGATCAATGAGGTTTCTTAAAATCGCATTACTGTCAATGGTCTTTTTATCCAACTCATTTGGACATAAAGCCAGAATCTCGGAAGAGTAAAAAAACCTATTAAACTCGGCGAAAAATTCAATTAAATAGCTATTCTCCAAAATAGAATTTCGAAGATCATTCAATTTTTGAATTGTAGGAAAGTCAATTACTGATCGTGCAGGAATCGTCTTCATCAATTGGAACTTGAGTTATACAAAAAGGCCAAGAGTCTTGGAATCTCATCAAAGAATCCTTCACCAAATTCTGCTGATAATCGACCATCTTCTAAGATGTTTATTTCCTTTAAAGGTGAATTTTTGAACTCATCAGAATCCGGATGGTTGAAATAGTAGATTTTTGTACTCATAGGGTCTAGCTCTTTCTTAGCCGTGAGGTATTGGAAATTTCGAATCATATATTCACTATGAGTTTCCACTACAAATTGAATATTAAATTCCTTAGCCGCATTTATAAGAAAATTAGCCAACTTGGATTGTAAAGAGGGGTGAAGATTGCTTTCTGGTTCTTCCAATAAAAATACAGTTGGGGGAATATTATGGGTCATTAAATCTTCTTTAGCTCTTTTAATAATGCCTAGAGAAATTTTTAGAATTATCGGAATCAATTGAGAATAACCGAAACCAAGGTCTGCTAACAATATCTTTTTCTCATTTTTAATAATGAATATTTCGGAAGTAACACCCTGAATTGTGTTGATGATCATCTCATCCCCAATATCAAAGAGTTTCAATGAATTATTTATAAATTCTCTTATTTCATAGGGAACATTCTCTCCATACTGACCAAATTCCCAAAGTAACTTATTCATTTCCACCATCTGCCCTGTAGATGAATATAATCTTTCGGTATTGGTTCTAAATGATGATAATGAATCAACACTAGAAAAAAGATCAATCACACTTTTAAAAGATTTTCCAAGTTCTTTTTCAAAAAACTCTTCAAAAACAAATTTTCCAAATTCCGCTAAAGGTAATGTTGGCTTCTTGGTAGGAGCTCCGCTTTCAAAAAAACCTGTATTATTTACTTTAATAGATAATTGATCTAGGATATTAGATAAGGTGTATAAAAATATATCTTCAAAAGATTCAGAATAATAACGCCCACCTCCTTCAAAAATGTATTCTATTTCAATACCTTGTGAAAATATATCAAGTTGATTTGTGAAGTTTTTTTGAAAGCTTTCTTCAACCCCACTAAATAGTGTTGTATTTTCACTTTTTTGGTTACTCTCTGGGAATAATTTAATATGAAAATTTATAAAAATATGCGGAAGAACAAACTCAGACACCTTAATTCCATTTCTGTTGAAATGACGTGTTAATCCTGGTAATTCTTTTATGCGAGGATTGGAGGATATTAATTTGCCATTATATTTCCCATTATAGGTATTTCTTAAGCTTTCAATAATTTTTCTAAAATCACATTTAACTTCTATCGGATAAAAGGAATAGAGATGACTATAGCCGTGGGTAAGGTCGTACTTTTCATAATCCTCAATATAATCAAATTCAGATTTCTTTTCTCCTTTTTTAATTTCAAAAATAATTTCTCCACTTTCAAAATATATTTTCATCGCTTTCAGTTTTCCAGATAGAGAATTTCGGGATTGCGAATGATATGTTAGATCAATTAAGGTTTTTTCAACCAATTGAGGAAACGGGAAATCAAAAGTAAAAACCAACTCATTGGATTCGCTCTTGAAATTCAAGACTTGGCCATACCAGCCTAGATGATGCTTGCCACCAGAAAAATTAAGCTCTTCAATCCCGCCAGTTTCGTTGATACTACTTTTCATTAAAAGGAGTGACTTGATTAATGAGCTTTTTCCAGAACTATTTTGTCCAGTCAATAAGGTTATTGGAGCAAAATCAAAAACAGCTTTTTCTTTAAAGAGTCTGAAATTTTCTAATCCTAAAGTATGGAGGTATGGCATGGTTTTATTTATTCGGTTCTGCGAAAAAGATTTCTTAGATGCATTTAGGGAATTATAAGCGAAACATGAAAAAGAGGCCTTAGACTATAAATTTAATCTTTTTCTTTTCTTATAAATTAGCAACTCTTCGAATTACTTCATTCGTTATTAGCTCCTCAAGACGATTAATAGATGAAATTCTTTCCTTATAGTTTTCTTTTTCAATCTCCTTTATTGTTAGAGATAAAATCCCAACTCCTTTATACCTAATGATTGTCAAATTTTTTGAGGATTCAATTAATGAAAATTTACTCATATCTAATAGTAATCTTAAATTAGATCTTATAGTTTTATTAAACTCTTCGATGCTATTATGACTTACTAGATTTGCACAATATTTTACTCCATTGATCACTATTGAAATTTCCATGATGTTTAATATTTAAGTCTAAATTATTATATATTTAAATATTTATTGTTGATCTAAAATGGTTCTTTTTGAATTTCTTACTTTGTATTCTAATAAATTTTATGTAAAGATTAAGTCTGTGCATCTGCAATTATTGCTTTTAGGAGGTTCAAATCAATTTCCATCCCCACTTCTCCTTTTTGGAGTCATAGGTTTTGATGATTTTTCCTTTGAAATTTTGCCCATCGCTGAGCTTGTATTTTGTGATAAGGCTTGGATGGATAAACGCATCCCCAATAAATCCAAAGTTTGCTCCAGGTTTGATTTTGACAGTCCCTTCCACTTCTTTTTGAAATTGGGATTTGAAGGAATCATCCGTTACTTTCTTGCAGGTCAAGACATTGTAACGCCCACCTTTTGCCCCTTCATTTAATCGGACTGATAGCACTTCTCCAGGTTGGACTTTCTTCATAAACCGATCGAATTTGAAGAAGCCAAACTTTTCTTCGGAAGCATTAAAGTTAAGCATGCTCTTGTCCGAATTGACAAACTCTACAAAAACCAATTCTTCAGGGGTGTCCGAATATAGTATGCTTTCTGCTAGAGCTGTATGCTGTCGATAGAAGGATTTATTGGATTCCAAGGTCCTTGCTTCAGCATACCAAGATTGACTTACCCATTGATTGATGATCCCAGGGATCTTATGCCCATGAGCTTCCTTTACTTTCAAAATTCTTTCGATCTCAGTCTTAGCCTCATTGTAAAGTTTCTGTTGGATCATAGCTTCTGCCATCTTTTGCCTTACTCCAACCAACATCTCTTCCGGACTGGTGCAAACCAATGCCCGACAATGACAGGAAAATACCTTTTCAGGTTCCTGTTCTACCGCTTCAGCCAAGACCTCCCATACCCAAAAATCATTTTGCTTTTTTCGGGCAAAAGGAATTAATGCAGACAAAACGTCCTCATGATCTCCTAAGGCCAACAGAAGTTTGGCCTGGAAATAGGGGGGGTACTGGTAATTGGGATATTTTTCACCCAACGCCTCAAGGTGGGGCAAGAATTCCTCAGCTTTTTCTCTATTGAAATAAACATTCCCCTGCATGTCTCTCTGGGGTAGGAGATGCTTAGCATAGGCGATATACACCTGCTCGGCCAAGGCCATGATTTCTTTACCGGTTGGCAGTTTTTCCTTTTGAAAATCCTGTTCGGAAAGATTTTCCAAACCCCACCAATCCATGAATTGTAGGTAATACCCGCTGTCTTTTAGGCCTTTATGGAAACTTTTTAGCAGGTAACTGTATCCATCTGATGGTTTAGGAAAATGGAAGTTACTGATCAAATCAGCCAACTGCTTGATTTTTTGAACCGGAATAGGTTCTTCTTTGGATAACGCAAACACTAGCTTACCTACCTGAAAAGAAAGAGAATCGAACAGTATCTTTTCATCTTCTGGAAATTGAAGATCGACCAACTGTTTTAGCCAGGAAAAAAAGTCTTCAAAGCTTTCTGCAGAAGCATTGACTTTTAAATACTCATAATACACCCAACCGAGATTTCGCTTGGTCCAGATATTTTCCGGATTAGCTTCGAGTTCAGCCTTGGCCATTTCCAAAGCTTCTTCAAGCCTTCCAGACTGACGTAGTTCTTTGATTTCTTTAGCTGGCATATTCCTGAAGTTTTTGAATCAAACGTGAAAGTTTCTGATCGTTTGAATCTTCGGTGGATTTTGGTAATGCACTGGTCAGCTGCCCTTTTCCATTGAAGTAAAATTGGATCATTGCTGCTTTTGCATCAGTTTTTAGAAAATAAGTTACAAAAAACTGCTGAGGTTTTTCTTCTACATTGGTGATGGTGACACCTGTTTCTTCTGTAGCCGATCGCATAATGCCCCATAGTTTTTTCAGAATCTCCAGAGAGGGAGAATAATCAATCGAATAGACGAATTGAAATGGACGGTTGATCAAATCAAGCAAATCCTCTTTCCAAGTTGGAGTTGCTCCTGCAATCGAATGAAAATCATTAAAAATACCGGCTTTGTTGTGGTCCGAATCAATAACCAAAATTTCATCCTCTCTCTTGATAGAATACCGTTCCCTATATTCACCCAAGCTTTGAACTTGGCTGATCTGGTAAGGAGTATTTTCAAGTTTCTCCTGGAGTTCCCAATACTTCAGACTTTTAGTCAAATGTTGATTTTCCCTATGGTAAGGGGACACAGGCACTAAAGATAGACTAAGTGCATTTTCCGGCACATTAGTCAAATGACTAATTGAATTAATTTTAAACTTGGAAAATGGCGTAATCAAAGGAGCATTTGCTGCATAGAATTTTGAACGTGCACGTGTGGTAGCTGTGTAGCTCCATCTCAAGGGATCGTCAGCCAAACTGGTCCGTCCATAATAATCCACAAAAACCGTGTCCCATTCTCCACCCTGTGCTTTGTGACAGGTGATAGCATAGCCATATTTAACCCTGACCGCATTGAAAAATCGGTCCGATTTCAATCTGTCTTTGAATTCAGGCGATCCAACTTTAAAAGTGACCTTTCCCTCTTGTTTATTCTTTTCTTGCTCTTCCTTGAAACGCATCACAAAATCCACGTAAAGAGCTTTCAATTCAAGAATATTAAGGTCTTTGTTTGGGGAATTGAGCAATGAATCTATGATAAGGCAATTCACGTCCTCAGGCTGATTTGCCAGTCGGATGGTGATTTCCCGGAACGCAAGCGTAATATGCTTTTTTACTCTCTTTCCTGCGATTATATCATAGACAGGGATATTCTTTCGCTCCACGATGGAGGAATTTACACCCATGACTTTGATCATCTCCCCATTCATTAACTCCACCCCGTAACTATGGTAATTGTTATGAATAATCATCAAAACATCCCCAGGCTGGATGGTAGTCCGATTTGGGAATAATTTTTCCCTTACCGCAATATTATATTGGTGACATTGGCTGTTGCTGAAAGCGATGACGACCCCATTTCCGATTTCAGGAATTGGAAATTCATTGACATATTGATGTGGGACCAAGTCAGTCGGTATTTCAAACGAGTTGGTTTGATCAAAAAGAAATTGAAAATACGATTTTTGCTTATTTCCAATCAGCGAGCGAATTCTGAAGGCATTTTCCAGAATGCTATTTTGATCCTGACGTTTGACAGTCGTGAGGGTAGCTGAGGCAGTTTTAAAACCAAGTGATTGGAAATATTCTTCACTTAATGCCAGGGATTTATTATCTCCTACAGGAGGTAACTGTGCCGGGTCTCCCACCAAAATCAATTTGCATTTGGATACCGGAATTCTGGTGTAAGTTATCAGATCATTCAATAAAACACCTGTTCCGAAAGTAAAAAGCTCATGATGGGATTCCTTACTGGAAACCATAGAAGCTTCATCAATTATCAATACCGTTTCATTGTCTTCAATTTGTTGAATGGGGAAAAAATAATGAAAGGAGGAGCTTGCATCATCCCCATCATCTTCTGTGGTTTTTAGTTCTTTGAAATTATAGATGGTCTTATGGATAGTTTGACCAATTCCAGTTTTGTCTCTAAGTACTTTGGCAGCCCGGCCAGTAGGAGCCATTACTTCCACTTGCTTTTTTTGAGCACTTAAAAAGTCAATTACTCCCTTGAGAATGGTGGTTTTGCCCGTTCCAGCATACCCCTTAAGGATAAAGACCTGGCTATCATTTGCCAAAAACAGGTCGATATCCTGCAAAGCCTTTTCTTGGTCAGGGCTTAAAGATAAGTGGCTGAAATGGGTTAGAATGCTCATGGTTTTAAATCTGAATCAAAGCTAATGGAGAGGAGTGCAGTCAAAGTGCATAGGTATTTTAGACCTTTTCCAAGTTACTGTTTACTTTAAAAATGAAATCTTCAAGAAAACCTAAAAACTTAAAGTAATATCTGTCGAAATTGGACAATATCTCTTCCTTTTCTCTTTCCTGATAATCAGTTGAATTTCCTCCTCGATGATTTGAGTTTCTAATAAGGTACAGTTGATTGCCTGTACTATATATTGAATCGAATTCATTGGTGCTAAACTTTAACTCTTCATTAAAATAGAAGAAATATAAGACTGCTCTCAGGCGATATTTAAAAAACCAATCGACAGGTTGTTTACCACAGTGTTCTATAATTTTATTTTGATCATTAGTCATGAAAATCAAGCTGGCTACTGTTTGATTTCCTGATCTAGTAAATTGTCTAGTAATTTTATCAAATTTTAAAATCGAGGGAGAACTTTTTAACGAATTAAATCTTCCTTGAAAAATAGGAGAGGAGACCAAGTGATTTACTATTCCTTCAACTTGTTGAAATCCTGCCAAACAAAAATCTTCAAAGTCATCTTTCCTTTTGAATCTTTCCATTCGGATAAAATCCTGAATCAAATTTTCTTTGATAGAGCTGATTTTAAAACCTTCATAAAATCTTGCTGCCTGATCCTTAATGATCATTTCTATGCAAAACTCATAGATCTCATCAAGTGAGGAGTTACCTAAGTCTTTTGAACTTGAACCCAAACGAAGTAGAAGCTTCGATTTAAACCATTCATTTTCTGGTAGCTCTGCTATTTCAGCAATAAACAGAAGAAGTTTTTCTAATTTATTTTTATCCATCAGGGTTTTTGGGGGTTGTAGATTTCTAAGGCTTGATCGAGTCCGGTTGTCATTAGCAGGTCAAGAACCCGATTTAGGTGGCCAATCCTAGAATTTTTCCTGACGGGAGATTCTGAAAGGTTTTTAAATCGGGTCAACAATTTTTCATATCGAGAATTCTCGCCACTAACCATTTTCAAATAGTTTAATTTCCCATTAATGACACTTGCCATATCAGGTCTTCCCTTTAAGATATGACTTTTGTCTTTGAGGTATTCAGCCAGGAAAAAGGAGTATGCCCTATCATACCCGTACCTTTCCCAGTAATACAGCCACATCCGGAGCTGCTTAATATAGCGTTTGGAAACATTTACTTTTTCATTGACCACCAGGCCTGTGACTTCTTGTCTAAATCCTTCTTTCTGAAGCCGGGTTTTTGACTCTTTTATTTCAAATCCCTGATCTTTAATAACCCTCTCAAGTTCAATAATGAACTCTGAATCTTTCTGGTAGACATTATGCATTGAACTAAAGGTTAGATCATCTGCATATCGAGTGTATCGAAGCCCGAATCGCTTGGCCACACCTTGCAATCGATGATCCATTTTTCGGCAAATGATATTTGTAATCGTTGGCGATGTCGGGGCTCCTTGTGGTAACACATTGCGCTTGACCTTAACCCAGGTATTTTCGGGATCTTTTCGCTCCACTTCTAACTCGGTACAGCAAATTCCAGCAATTATATTGGCGATTTCTAATTTGCCCAAGGTTGGAATCTCATTAACTAGCCAGGCCGCTTTTCTGGTGTCATTGTCCAATTTCCAGTGAGAATGATACGATTTGGTTATTACATAAATGGGTTTTTCAGGATCTATGGAACCAGATGCAAAAAGCTTAACCTTGAATTGATTAGAGGGGAGTGGAGTGAAAATTTCATAAAAAGGATGGTCAGTTTCCGGAATATACTTTTCATCAACTACGAATTCTGAAACATAAGAGTAACGATACCTTTGGAAGGTTATATCCTTAGACTTTAAAACCTGAGTTGAGAATTCTTCCCAAGGCATGGAAAAAATTTCAGGTGAAGTTTCCTTATTTAGATTGAAAGGGGGCAATTGAAGTACTTTCCATACTCTTGCCTGTTCGATGGATGGGAAAAAGTCTTTTAAATCTAAATTATAGACATATCGCTGGCCAATATGAGCCTTGGCATTATCTACAATAGATTTGCCGGGGACAAATCCCGTTGCAGCAACGTGAGGCACATTAATTGACTGAAGGATTATATTTAATACTTGTTGAAGTGATTTTAGCTTTCCGATAGGGGCATGTATTGATCTTTCGCCTCCGGATTTCTTTTTTATCTGAAATTTAAAATACCTTTTCCCTCCTAGGTTGGCATTAGCATACCTAGTCAGCTGTGTCATACTAAAAGAGTATGCCTTTTCCCCATAAATCCACTCGGCAACCAAATTGATCAAGTTCAAAAGATCTTCCTTGGTCTGAAGTCTTTTAAAATTTTCCCTTACGTCTTTGACTTGATTTTCAGTTAGCATGGCTGACAAATTAAAAAGTTCAAGAAGACCTGCCGGTATATTCTCCGTTTATGAACTATATATTTCATAAAATAGAAAAATCTAATTCAAGAAAAATTTCATTATTCTTTAATGAATAATTCTATTTAACTCAACCATTCATCCTGAATTTTCAGGACACCAACCGCTCTGATACAACCCTATGGTTATTTCCAGTTGGCACAAATCAATAGTTTTCGACAGGTCTTCAAAGAACTTCCACAAAGGAAAAGTTTTACTGTGCAGTGATTCTTCACAGCAAAGCAGCTTTTCCTATATTTATTTAATTATTCAAGAAAAGCTTGAGACTTATCAAAAGCCAACCTAATCCCAAACGGACTGAAAATAACCAAAAATGTCAACTAACAAAAACGCCCTAATCAGATACAAAGTCTTGGATTCTTGTTTTCGAAATCCAGGAAAGCGCTACTTTATGAATAGTCTGATAGAGGAGTGTGAAAAAGTATTAGCAGAAATCGATCCGGAGACCAAAGGAATTTCGAGAAGGCAGATTTTTGATGACATCTCATTTATGGAAAGTTCAGAGGGCTGGTCGATAGATTTGAAACGTCATAAGGATGGGAAAAAGGTCTTTTATCGTTACAAGGACCTTAATTTTTCAATTAACAATATGCCGCTAAATGAGGTAGAGATCAATCAGCTTAATGATGCAGTTGACATCCTTTCGCAATTCAAAGGAATGCCTCAGTTTGATTGGATTAGTGAAATGATTCCAAAATTGAGGCAAGGAATTAACTCATTTGACTCTGAAACCAAATTGATGGAATTTGAATCCAATGAATATTTGAAAGGGAAGGATCATTTAGGAACACTCTACAATGCGCTAAAACACAAGACACCGTTAAAAACAAGTTACCAACCCTTTCAAAATGAGGTTCCTTACGAGCTGATTATTCATCCCTATTATTTAAAGCAGTATAATGGAAGATGGTTTTTATTCGGCTACAATCCGATGAATGGAAAATCTGACTGGAATTTGGCCATTGACAGAATTTTGGATCTAGAAGAACTTTCAATCCCTTTTAAAGAGAATACCGAAATAAACTGGGAGGAATATTTTGAAGACATCATGGGAGTTACCAAGCCAGATGGACAGCCCATTCAACAAATAGTCTTACATTTTTTTGGAAAAACTGGTCGATATATTGAAAGTAAGCCTATTCACGGATCTCAGAAAAGTAAGTGGCTTGACACAAATACCCTCGAAGTAAAACTTGAGTTAATCCCAAATTATGAATTTGAAAGATTGATTTTATCGTATGGCGAATCAGTGAAAATACTTGAGCCGGTAGCGTTGATTAAGAAAATTCTTTTAAGAATAGAAAATGCTTTAGCTCAATATTGAAATTTTGGCATCAAATAAAAGTAATGCATGAAAAGACAAGACTCAGAAGAAATTGAAATTGTTCAAACCAAATTGATTGTTCTTGAAAATAGCTTTAAGGATTACAGAGATCAATTTAAAAAAATTAAGTTTTACCTTGAATCTGATCCAGATAGTTGTCTTTTAAGGGTATCTGCTATTCTAGAAGATGTATTTAAAAACATTTGGAAAAAGTACAATCCCAATTCTGATGCACCAAAAAATTTGTTTGAAATATTACAGTCAGATTCACTTAAAAATTTGATTCCTAGTAATATTCTATCGAGGATTCACAACTTAAGAATCCTTGGAAATTTGGCGAGGCACTCAAGTATAACCTCTCCTTTAAATTTTGAAGATGCTATTATGAGCATTCATCTAATATTTTCAATTTTAAATTGGTACAGATCTAGAATTTTAGAAAAATCTGAATTACCGGAACCAGTTCAAGCCCAACTCTCCTTTAGGCACTATTTTTTTGAAATGTTCACTGAGTTAAAGACGATTTCACTTGTTTCATTGCATTTTTTATTATCCTTCCTAATTATTCGATTTCATTCGATTCTTCCTGAAGATTTCCAAGCTCCTTTCAAATTTACTTATGAAGGTGCTTTTTCGAAGTTTGGAATAATTAGTTCTATAATTTCTGCATTCTATAGTTTGGTATTAATTCTGACAACATCAATTATGGCATGGTTAATTTTTAAAGAATTTAGAAGGCAAGGAATACTTGCTAGAATTTGGTCATTTGAACTGATGTTCTTTGTGGTTTTCAACCTTCAATTTATTTGCGTTGTATTCCTAGATCCGCTTACCGACCTGTGGTAGGCTATTATGTCATTTTTTAATTGGAAGAATTTATAAACTTCAGCATTCTTACTTTAAAGAATAGCCCTCTTTCTGTTAAGGACACAAAAGACCTAGAGTAGTACTGATTTGACCTGTCTGAACTGATATAACCTTTATTCTCAAGGGATTTTAGAAAACCATAAGTTGTGGCTTTTTTAGCTTGGTTTTTATCGCAGATCTCCTGTTTTGAAACCACCTGATGTTGCTCGAGTAACCTTGAAGTAAGTATAAGAACAAACTTCTCTCCTGGTGTCAATTCCTCATTGCCTTCAGTTAAGAAATATCTAATTCCTGCTTCTATTTGCTGGAGATTTATTTTCATAGTCTATATAATATTGATTTAGTGGATTGGAGAGGGGGTTAGGTCATAAATTTATGCACTTTGATTTTTCAATCGTATAGGGGTGATCTTAATCCATTTTCAAATCCATCTCTCAAAGCTTTGATTTCTTTCTTTTGAATGCTCTTGTTATCTATGGTGCTGAAATTGTTCAAGTAGTTTTCAATTAATTTGTCAAGAATTCTTGCGTCAAGTCTTCCTGCTGCAACATATCCTCCAGCAAGTCTTGCAACTTTTAGTCTTTCAGAATGCATCTCTCCTGGTTGAGCATTTTCTAATCTATTGATTAGCATCTGCTCTAGACCTGATTCATCTTGATTAATTTTGAATGTTTTTCTATTAAAATTAAATGCCTCCTTCTTCAGGAGAAATTTTTTTGGATTATGATTAAAGTAGGGTTCATCGTCAAACGAATATCCTCTAAGTGATGCAACGTTTTTCGGCCTAGTATCTAATTCAATTCCCCAGTTTTTAAGGAATTTTTCAAATAGGGCATCAAAGTAACGTGCATGATTTTCAGGGTCAGGTGGTATTGGAATCAGTCCCCAATATCCAGTTCCGGATACTGACTTTCCCAGGTAGGCAATATTTGATAGGTTAACCAATTCGGATTTTAGGTCCTCCCAGTTTGTTATTAGTTGATTTTTTGGGGACAAGTCGAGGTCTATCTGAATCAGTCCCGAATGATTGATAAGATTTGATTGACTCCGATATGAGAAAGTCCCGCTAGGAGTGATGCAAGGAAGTGTGGATTTAAGTGCATCCCTTTGCTTTTTATCTTCAATTGAGCGTATAGCTTCTACTCGGTCTTTATACTTCCTAGAGGTTAACCATGTCATCAAATTGATAGAAACAGGATTCCAAGTGGTGTTATAATTTTGAAAACACGATACTTGAACATTCAAAACAGAATTTCTTAAGTTTTCCATACTTAAATACTTTGATGTCAAAAAGGGTATAGGGATTTTTACATACTTAAATGCCTAAAACCCTATGCCCCTTGATTAAACGAGTTAGTTGTTGAAGGCTTCAAGAACTAGGTTGAAATAGGAATTGGGTGCTTTTTTATCTCCAATTCTTTTGATCCAACCTTGCTCTTCATAGTAATTCAAAAACTTTCCAGCATTGTTAGCTCCAATTTCGAATTTGTCTTTAAGAAAGGATTTTACTTCAGGCCCTTTTGGAGAAGAGTTTTCTCTGAAAAGCTCGTTCAGAGATTCTAGATGTATATCTTTTTCGATTTGGTCAGGGGAAGATTTATTGGGTTTAGTTAGACCTTCGATTATGGTGGCGTCAAAACCATCTAAGATTCTTGGTAAACCGTCTTGATCAATAACAAATGCGAATGGATCGGGAGTTTTGTCTCGGCAATATTCAGCTCTTACTAGAGATATGCTTTTATCCTTCTGAAGATAAACTGATAAAACAGTTTGGGCCTTATTGACCAGTTCTGATCCAAGATGACCACGTGCATTTTGATCCCCTTTGTTTTGATGCAGGGCAGTTATAATATGAATTTTTTTTTCCTGTGTCCATTTTAGGAGATAGGAGGCAATTAAACTGGCTTCTTCGTCATCATTTATAGATGTGACTAAGTCCCTTACCCCGTCGATGCCTACAGCCCCTAGGTTAGGGATGGTTTGGATTGCTGTATCGATAATGTGCAGTCTTTCGGTCGGAGAAAATATTCTCAAGCTATAGGCTTCGAAATGATCAGAGTTTGATCCAGTCATTTTTATTATCCTATGGAGGAGTTTCTGGACATGATATTCAGATTGCTCAGTATCAAAGAAAACTACTTTCTTTTTGTCGGATGGGAGTTTGCCTTTTATCCGATCATGGATTGCTCCATTTTTTGTAAGTGCTGCCATAAATAGGGAAATACAAAAGGTTTTTCTTGATTTGGCTTTTCCAATGATCAAGGAAAAGTCACCCAATGATCCTATGGTTCCTTCTCTACCTTCATTATCCACTATTGATAAGCAAACAGGTGGTTGGCGAAGAGGCTTTTTTGGATCAATTTTTACCTTATTAAGTAATTTCAGCCACTTATTATTATCGAATTTTTGAGTTGAATTACCTTTTACTACAGTATTTAAATCTGTATTGGGATCAATTTTTACCTGTCTCATACTAGAGCGGCCTCCATTCCGATCAATAAAAGGACTTTTAGTAAAGGTGTAAATGCATTCCCTCGCAAATGCGGGTATTGAATAATTGATTGGTCACTTAAAGTGGCAGGGTGGTTAGTAAGAAATGATCTATCCGACTCCCAATGTTTTTTGGCGGTCATCGTGATCAATATTTAACTGTTTTGACTTGGTGTAATGATTTTTCGATTTCGCTCTCTTTGAAGAGAACACGTCTACCTATGATGTAGGATTGGATCAATCCCTGCTTGGTATAGCTATCCAGGGTGACAAGGCACACGTTCAGCTTGAGGGCAGCTTCCTTGCGGGAGAGCAGTTTTTCGCTGTCCGATGGAGAGGGATTTAAGTGGAATCTTTTTAATGCCTCATTGATTTCTGAATTAATAATTCCCCGAAACTCATCAACTGAGTATGGGAAAAGTAAGATTGGTTTTTCCATTACTTTTGAATTTATTTTCGAACGTTTCAAAAGTATTTCATGGGAAATAGCTCAATTATACCAATTATACCATAGTCTAAAATGGATAATCCTTAACAAATAAATATTCCCCATCTTCACTCTTTCCTTTCTTTACTGATCCCAAAGAGACTTCAACATTAAAGTCTTGAATGCATATTTGGATTACCTGTTTTTCATGTAGAGATTTCTGTAAAAACTTTAGTCCTATGTATTTTACCATACTAACCAGGTGAATTTTTCCATGCATATCAATACCTGTCCAGGTGGTATAGTCTTCTGAAATCAATCCTTTTTTATAAAGAAAATTTTTTAGTTTATCATATTCTTTTTGGTCCTCATATTTTTTTATGAAAAGTTCTTTTAAAGAAATTTGTGGATCAGGAGCAGTTTTTCTATTTGTCGAAGAATCCATTGCTGTGGATATTTTTTTCTTTTGATCTGATGGATTGTTCATTTTTTGATTATCCGAAGTTTCAAATCCTAAGATTGAATTTTGTTTAGCCACAAAGGTTAAAATGAAATCTTCAGGAACTGATGGATCTGGAAGCCTCAAGAATTCTGGAATCTTATCTCCCTTGTAAATTATTGGATATAGGATTTGTCCTATTCTTCTATCATTTAGAGAGAGGTCATCTAACTCAGAATCTAAAAGATTGGGATCTAGACAAAACTCTTTTTTGACCTGATTTTTGAGATGGGAAAAATAGATTTGAAATATTTTCATGGGGTCATCAGGGATATACCAACCATGCCGAACCCCAGGTCCTTCTTTCAAATTATTGATTACATGACTTAAATTTAACTTTAGTTTTTCGAACCAAAGTTTTTGAACTTCGGCAGGATTTAACTCAGTGTAACGAATGATTTCCTCTTCAAATTTTTCCATAACATTTGATCAGGCTTGTTTTTTAAGTTTATTCCAATGCTCCATTAGTAATCTTGCATTTTCTTCTGGAGTGACTTTTATGTAAAGCAGAAATGCTTTTTCTGTTCGGTGGCCGGTGATCTTCATTAAACTTATTGCTGGGAATCCACTTTTATAGACATTTGTCGCAAATGACCTACGAGCTGTATGCGTTGTAACTAATTCCCATTTTTCCTTTTTGGTGATAACCTTTATGCCTCCTTTGATACCCTCAACTTCTACGGGAACCTTTAAGCTGTCAACCTTCTTTGCGATCTCTTTTAGATAGAAGTTCATTTTTTGGTTGGCAATTGCAGGAGGAAGACTGTTTGGATATTTGTCTTTATATTTTTCAAGTATAGCCTTGGTAGCAGGTAGAATAGGTACTACGACAGATTCTCCTGTTTTGAAAGTCTTGATATGAAGGTAATCACCCTCAATGTTTTCTTGCCTAATTGATGTGAAATCCGAAAACCTAAGACCAGTCCAACAGCCTACAATAAATAAATCCCTTACGCGCTCATAGTGTGGCTGCGAAGACAAATCCAAGTTGTAAAGGTCTGTCAGCTCGGATTCATTCAAATAAATCGAAAAACCTGGCACTTTGTGTGCCTTAAACTGTTTGCTTTGGTAATAGAGGTTTGAATTATACCCATTCTCGGTGGCATAGTTCAAAAAGGTCTTTATGACCTGAATGTACTTTCCAACGTTGTTTAGAGAGTAGCTTTTTTTAATAACTTCATTTTTTTTGCCGTAAATAGGCTTGTTTAGGAAATCCACAAACTTGGTATAAAAATTTTTGTCGATTGACTGAAAGGTTAAGTTATACTTCTTTCCAAAGGTCTCTAATACAGAGTAAGTAGTATTATACTTTTGGATGGATCTCTTATCAAATCGCTTCCCTGTGGAGGTAAGTCTTATACCTGTCTCAGAATCCTTTATAAACCGTTTAAAAAGTTCCAAAAAAGTGACAGGTCGGTTTTCTTCCTTGGTATAGTTTATTGAATCAGATGGATTCAGGACTTCATCTAACCTTTTTTTAAGCTCTTCGATTGAGGGAGGCCTTTGCAATTCGTTGTGAAGTGATTCTAATTCTTTTTCGGCTGTCCCTTTAATAAATCTCAGATAGGAATTTAATTCCTTGGAAAGTGGGAAGTCTTTGACCTGTCTTGCTACTTGCTCGGTCTCATTCCAAAATTTTGAATAAATCGCTTTTCCTGTAGGATATTTTAAGCGGGTGGAATTGAAGCTTACAAAAAGAATGATCGGGGTCTCTCCGTCTTTGCTTTTCTCTCTAAGGTAGAAATTGAACTTTGCCATGCGTCTGTTTAGATTGGGATACCTAAATATACTAAAAATTACAAAATCGGGGGACACTTTGGGGGACACTTTTCCTTGGACTAGTTACTTCTAGACATAGTTTATTTAGTTGTAAATATTCGAAATTGAGCAAATAAGGCCATTTTTTGAGATAATTAGACAAAATGAAAACAAAGGGTATGTAGCTCTGTTCCCGCTACTACGAAGCCGGTCAGAAATGATCGGCTTTTTTATTTTCAATAATCTTGGATTGTGGTTCAGATGGGGTAATTGCCATTACTGTTACCTCTACTACAGGAACAAAGAGCAGTCATTCCGGTTTTCTCACTTTCTTATCCCATCCACAGAAAATTTCCCTCCTCCACTTAGTAAGAGTCCCAAAAAGGCGGCAAAGTAGAGTAGGGGAAGCTCCTTTTTCCCGAAGGGATCATTCCAATGGGCATAAAACGCAGCTACCAGCATGGTAATCATCAGTGGGATAGTTGCCCAGCGGGTCTTGAATCCCATAATAATCAGTCCTGAACAGATCACCTCCGCAAAAATTGCCATCGAAAGACTGACCTCGGGGCCCAAACCAAAAGGATCTGCAAAACGAACCGGGCCATCACCAAATAGTCGGCCGATTTTCGGGATACCATGGGTCAGCATCATTCCTCCGGTAAGCAGTCGAACGAGCAAAAGACCCAAGTCCTGGGCTAGTTGGTTTTTCATGAGATAAAAGATTTTTTCCTGAATTTAGGGCCAAACTGCCGACAGCATCCGGTCTTTTCCATTAAGGTCCTTATGGATAGTTACTCGGTCATATCCTTGTTTTTCCAATAGCTCCAGGATAGCCTCAGCAGCTTTTTCATAGATTTCAAAATACAGGAGCCCCCCGTGTTTGAGCATTCTTTTTCCTTTTTCACCTACTTCTCTGTAAAAAATAAGTGGGTCTGAATCTGCCACAAATAGAGCCAAATGAGGCTCATGGTCCACTACATTGGGGTGCATCTCCTCCTTATCCGAAAGAGGCACATAAGGCGGATTAGAAACGAGAATATCCAAGTCCTCCAGGTTGGGAATTTGATTTAAAATATCGATCTGAGAAAAATCAACCTTGGCATGGAGCAAGTCCCGATTTTTTTCGGCGACTTGAAGGGCTTCTTTTGAAATGTCCACAGCATAGACTTCCGGATCTTTCATTTCCAGAGAAAGGGTGATAGGAATACACCCCGTTCCAGTTCCGACATCTAAAATCTTCAGACCGCTTTTGGGATTTTGGCTTTTGATCAGATAGACAAGCTCTTCGGTTTCATTTCTAGGGATAAGCGTGTCTGGAGTGACCAAAAAATCCCTTCCGTAAAAAGGAGCTTTTCCTAGGATATATTGGATGGGTTGGCCGGATTGGAGTTTTTCAAAGTCCTGCCAAAAGGCCTCGGGCAAATCCCATTCTTCCATAAATTTCAAAAAATCCACCTTTTTTAGCCCGAAATGATACTCCAACAGCCAATCGACCAGATTTAGAGCTTCCGACTCAGGGTAAAGTTGGAGCTGAGCGGCGAGTTTACGGGAAAAGTCAAGGTAGGAGATAGGCATGGCCAAAGTTAAAATGCTTTTTCGGAGAAAAGACCACAATTCCCGGCATCAAAAATATTCCTTGTACCTTTGCCCAACAATTTTCAGTCATGAAGTTACACAACAATACCATCCGAGGTGTGCATACTGCACTTGAAGCGATTTTTGAAGAGGGTCAATATGCCGATAAAGTCATCGAGCGTACCCTCAAGTCCAATCCCAAATGGGGAGCAAGGGACCGATCATTTATCGCTGAGACTACCTATGAAATGGTGCGTTGGTGGAGGTTGATTAACTATTTGAGCCCTTCCAAGGGGTATTGGGATTTGTTTGGAACCTATTGGCTGATGCAGGGAAATGAGCTTCCACCCTGGGAGGAATTTGAAAAGCTCAATCCTGCCAAAATCAAGGAAAAATATGATTCTCTGAGCAATCCGGCCCTTTTGGAGTCCATCCCTGATTGGCTGCAGGAGTTGGGAAAAAAGGAGCTTGGGGAGAAATGGGATGCAGAAATCCATGCCCTCAATGAGGAAGCCGAGGTAGTTCTTCGGGTCAATACGCTGAAAATTTCCCGTGAAAAGTTGAGAAATCGTCTGGCTGAGGATGGGATAGATACCTACATGATCAAGGGATATCCAGATGCATTGATTTTGGAAAAAAGACAGAATGTCTTCAGGAATTCGGCCTTCAAAGAAGGACTTTTTGAGGTACAGGATGCCAGTTCCCAATTGGTCGCCGATGCCTTGGCTGTCGAACCGGGCATGCGTGTGATCGATGCCTGTGCCGGAGCAGGGGGCAAGTCCCTGCATTTGGCGGCTTTGATGGAAAATAAAGGCAAAGTCATCTCCATGGATGTGGAGGAGTGGAAGCTGCAGCAGGCCAAACTGAGGGCAAGAAGAAATGGAGTGTCTATTTTTGAGCCCAAACTCATCGAAGGTACCAAGACCATCAAGCGACTGAAGGAATCGGCTGACCGACTGCTTTTGGATGTGCCTTGTTCGGGTTTGGGAGTCCTGAGAAGAAATCCGGACACCAAATGGAAGCTTTCCCCGGAGTCAATTGAAAAAGTGCGTCAAACCCAGCAGGAAATTCTTCAGACCTATCCGTCTATGCTGAAAAGCGGAGGGCAAATGGTCTATGCCACTTGCAGTATTCTTCCTTCGGAAAATGAGGAGCAGGTCAAGCAATTTCTCCAAAGTGAAGCTGGAAAGGATTTTGAGTTGATCGAGGACAAAAAAGTCTTGGCCCAGGAAAGCGGCTTTGATGGCTTCTACATCGCCCGATTGCAGAAGAAATGATTTGTTCTTTACATCCACCATCAGGCAATTTCCCTTATTTACGATTTTTGAATTTCGAGATTTACAGGAGCATTGTCGTTCTTGCTAAACTTTAATCCTACAACCTTAGCACTTTCCAACTCCCGTTTTCCGAATCACCGGGCTATGGACATCCGACATCGGACCTGCTTTCTCCTCTCATAAATAATTTGCCTATTCCTTTATTATTCAGGTCTTTATTTTTTAATTTTAATCAAATTTTAAGTTATGGACCTAGAGCTGATTTTTTCCTTCGCCAACTCGATTGCTTTTATTTGTTGGGTTTTATTGTTTGTTCTGTATCAAAAGAGATGGGTGTATAAGGCACTTTTTTCTGTTGTATTTCCTCTTTTGGCACTGATCTACCTTTATTTCATCATTCAGGGGCTTGGGCATGAGCCGCAAGGCGGATTTGATTCATTGGCCAATGTCAAACTTCTTTTTTCAAATGATGAAGCCGTTTTGGCAGGATGGATTCACTACTTGGTCTTTGATCTTTTTGTAGGAATGTGGATCTGTCATGATGCCGATCGTCGGGGAATCAACCGCTGGGTATTGCTTCCCTGTCTCCTTCTGACTTTTATGCTGGGGCCAACTGGACTTTTGCTTTATGTAATTATCAGAGCTTTTTACATGGGAAAATTTCCTCAGGAACCCTATGTGGAAAACCTGGTACACTGAACTCAGTCGAAGAAATGGCTTATTAGCCAAATCAGGGGCATTCTGTCTCCTTCTTGGTGTTTTTCTTTTATTTCTTCCTCTTGTCGATCCCCGAGAACTTTTGGGGCAGTCGGTATGGATGAAACCTGCCAAGTTCTTCCTTTCGATTTCGGTGTTCTTTTGGACGATGGCTTGGATTATGGACGAAATCAAAAATCCACCTTGGGTTATGAAAATCTCTTGGGCGATTTGGACCTTAATGCTAATTGAGTTAATCATCATCACCTATCAGGCCTCGCAGGGGAAGATATCCCACTTCAATAACGACACCCCACTTGACGGAGCCCTTTTTGGGCTGATGGGATTGGCAATTACGGTCAATTCCTTGGTAGTGATTTGGGTTTTGATCAAGCTTTGGAGTGTAAAACACCTCCCCAAAGGCTATTTATGGGGCTTGAGATTGGGTTTGCTGATTTTTCTGATCGCAGGATATCAGGGGTTTCTGATGGTAAGCTTGCACCAACATACCATAGGAGCTCCCGATGGTCAGGAGGGAATTCCCCTTTTAGGCTGGGCGTTGAACTACGGGGATTTGCGAATCTTTCATTTTCTCGGGATTCATGCTCTGCAGATATTACCCTTGTTAGGATGGTTTTTCTTCAGGGAAAAACCAATTCCCCTGATCGTGCTGGCAGTACTATACTTTGTGTTTTGTCTGGCTTTCCTGATTTTGGCATTGATGGGCAAAGGCTTGGGATTAGGATAGAAGCCCATTTTCCAAAGCTTCTTTTCTTTCCATGGAGGAAAAAGGCAGGTTTCCGCATTTATTTTTGTTTTTGGCTAGCGCCGCAATGGTTTTTGTTTGTACCTTTGACGGGCAAATAGGGTTACCTACAACCGATATTTGCCATGAATCCAAACTCCTCGAAGTTCCTCTACGAAGCCCTCACTTACGATGATGTGCTTCTTGTCCCAGGTTATTCTGAAGTTCTCCCTAGAGACACCAATACTTCCACCTGGCTCACTAAAAAAATCCGATTAAACATTCCTCTTGTATCCGCAGCGATGGATACTGTCACTGAGGCAGAATTGGCTATTGCCATTGCCCTGGAAGGTGGATTGGGTTTTATTCACAAAAACATGTCCATCGAAAAGCAGGCTGCTCAGGTCCGAAAGGTAAAGAGAAGTCAGGCAGGGATGATTCTTGACCCGATTACCTTGGATATCAATTCCAGAGTAAGAGATGCTGAATCGATCATGCGTGAGTTTCATATCGGAGGGATTCCTGTGGTGGATGAGCACAAAGTCCTAAAAGGGATTATTACCAACAGAGACCTTCGCTTTATCAAAGATCCCAATCGCTTGATTCGGGAGATTATGACCAGTGAAAACCTCATTACTGCCAAATCGGGTATTTCTTTGGAACAGGCAGAGGAAATCCTTCAGGAATACAAAATTGAAAAACTTCCCATCGTCGACGAAGACAATAAGCTCACGGGATTGATCACCTATAAGGACATCCTGAAGAGAAAGGATAAGCCCAATGCCTGTAAGGACGAATACGGTCGACTTCGCGTGGGTGCTGCCGTCGGAGTGACCGCAGACATCGTAGAGCGGGTAGAAGCGCTCAAGTCTGCAGGTGTGGACGTAGTCTCCATTGACACAGCTCATGGGCATAGCAAGGGAGTAATCGAAACCTGTAAAAAAATCAAAGCTGCCTTTCCTGACTTGGAAGTAATCGTAGGAAACATCGCTACGCCTGAAGCAGCCATTGCCTTGGCAGATGCCGGCGCAGATGCAGTAAAAGTGGGTGTGGGGCCAGGTTCCATCTGTACCACTCGAGTGATTGCAGGGGTGGGTGTACCTCAGCTTTCTGCAGTTTTCGAATGTGCTGAAGCACTGAAGGACCGGGGAGTTCCAGTAATTGCTGATGGGGGTATCCGCTATTCCGGTGACTTGGTCAAAGCAGTGGCTGCGGGGGGAAGTTCGATTATGATTGGTTCCTTGCTGGCAGGTACGGAAGAAGCTCCCGGAGAGATGATTATTTTTGAGGGAAGAAAATTCAAATCCTACCGGGGTATGGGTTCCTTGGAAGCCATGGAGTCAGGTTCGAAAGATCGCTATTTCCAAGACGCAGAAGACAATATCAAAAAGCTCGTACCTGAAGGTATTGTAGGCCGAGTACCTTACAAAGGGCTTGTCTCCGAAGTATTATACCAATTGGTAGGTGGCTTGCAGGCAGGGATGGGCTACTGCGGCACCAAGACAATCGAAGATCTTCAGAAAAACGGCAAATTCGTAAAAATAACTGCTGCAGGGGTGAAGGAATCCCACCCACATGATGTGAGTGTCACCCGTGAAGCTCCCAACTACAGCATCAAATCTTAATTGTTCTGACAGTTTCAAAAAAGCCCTTTCACCCGAAGGGCTTTTTTGCTTTCATGCCCTAGTCTTCCGTCTAGACTCTCAATGATTGACCTCAAAGCTTACGTCCCATTCTTCCGATATGCGGACTTGAGACGAAAAATCGGGGTGAAGGGGATTGATCAAAAGATTGTGTTCTTGAGGATAACTCGCCAGAGGAATCCGGCAAGAAGGAATTTTTAGGGCACAAGAAAGCATACTTTTTGCCCATCTTTCTCCAAAATCCTGAGTGCTTCTAGGATAGGGTCTGTTTTTCCAGTCGGATGCCAATGACTCTGGGTCCAGATCGGGGATACTCCCCATGAACTCAATTATCACCAATTTCCAGCTGCTTTGAGTCACTATGGGGCCCTTGATACTGAGTAGTTCCAAAAAATTCAGCGAAGAAACCGAGCAGGCATAAATCACCGGAGTACCAAAAGGATTCCATCTTCCCGGCCCCAAGCCATAGCCAAGGGAGTTTCTTCCAGGGAGATTTTCGATCAGCCGAAAATACCTCATCAGAGAATATTACCCCAAGAAATAGCCTCCAATGCCTGGTCAACCAAAGAAATCTGATAGGGATTTTTGAGGAGATAAGCTGGCTTTTGATGGGCTAATGCCGCATTGGGTGTATGAAGCCACTCAGACATGAGCTCCTCTGAACCAAAAATCCGGATCCCTTTGGCAATGATTTGATCCATCTCCAGTAGATTCTTCGTGAGGGCCTTGCTGAGCTTTCTGTCTTCTTTTTTCCAACGGAAAAGTGTGCTCGGATCCACTTCCATTACCTCTGCAATATCACTGGTGGTAAAATTCAGAAAATCAAAAAACTGACCCGTCTCATGGAAATCCAAGACAACCCCGTATGATTCTGTAGGATCATTGACGACTGAAGGAGAGCTCTGGAAAAAATGGTAGGGCCTGATCCCAACTTCAATTACTTCAGGAACTGCGTCTGAAAATCGAATCTTCCAAGTCTGGCTCATAGCATTTTGAATTATCTCTTACCAATTTACATACGATTTTTGAAATTGCAAGTTTCAATTCTCCTATTTGCAATAGTTTAAGCTTTTTTGGACACGATGTCCTTTACAATAGCTTCTGCATGAGAAATGCTGTTTTCTATGAAAAACTCCCGGGTGTTCAGCCCTCCGCAAACTACCCCAGCCAAATAAACTCCGGGCACATTGGATTCTTGATTGGTTTGATCATAGCAGGGTTGCCTCTTTTCATCCAGACTCAATTCTACGCCTAGTTGATCCAAAAGCCCAAAATTGGGTTTGTAGCCAGTCATTGCCAGCACCCAGTCGTTGGCGATGGTCACTTCTCCATCAGGAGTTTGGATAGTGACCTGATGCTTCTCAATGGATTTTACATTGGATTGGGTAAAAGCCCGGATGGAACCTTCCTTGATTCGGTTCATGATGTCCGGTCGCACCCAGTATTTTACATTGTCATCGACTTCATCCCCCAGCAGGACCATACTCACTTCAGCTCCTTTTCTCCAACATTCTAGGGCAGCATCCACGGCTGAGTTGGCTCCACCGACAACCAATATCTTCTGTGCAATAAAAGGCCATGGCTCTTTATAGTAGTGAAGTACCTTGGGCAGGTTTTCTCCTGGCACATTCATCAGATTGGGCAAGTCGTAAAAACCTGTGGCTAAGACGATTTTTTGAGTTAGATAGGAGCTCTTAGTGGTATTGATGAGGAAGGCATTTTCTTCTTTTTTCAGCGTCTCCACCCCTTCGTATAGATTGACTTTCAAGTTAAAATGAAAGTAAATCCTCCGGTAATATTCCAGGGCCTCCGTTCTTGTGGGCTTGGCCCCTACAGACATAAAGGGAATTCCGGCCATCTCCAAGCGGTCGGAGGTGGAGAAAAAAGTCATGTTTACCGGATAGTTGTAGATCGAATTACACAGCGCTCCCTTTTCCAAAATAAGGTAATTAAGTCCTGCTTTTTCGGCTTCAATCCCGCAGGCCAAGCCAATAGGCCCTCCTCCGATAATGATCAGATCGTAAATACTTTGCATAGGGTAATCAATTAAAATTTTACCAGGGTTTCGCTGAATTGGCTGAAATCCCAGCCAAAGCGCCTTTCGGTTATTTGGGTTTCCCCTGTCTTGTCTCTCAAAACAGCAGATGCAGAAACTGTCCCATAGTTGGGAGGCATTCGAATCAGCTGAGCAGAAAGATTCTCCTCCGTTTCTTTTGGAACTCCCGTTTGGGGTAATAGTTTCCAGGGAAACTTTTCCTGGGATTTAAGGATAGAGAGTAAACTGCCTGAATCCGGATTCGAGAGTACAGATCCAAGTTGCTTTTTGGCTAGTTCAGTTTTTGGCCAAGGTTCATTAATCAATCCATTGCTCAGTCCATGGACTCCCGGCTGCAGTTCCTCGGGGCCATTTCCGTAATTGCTCAGGTAGAAAATTCTGTCTCCTTCTGAGATAAGCAGGTTGAACCCGTCAAAATTTTGTCTTTTTGCCCAAACCTGATCCAGGTAGTTTTCGGAGGAAATAGTCGACTGAAGATAATCTGTCACCAATTTTCCCCGACTGATTTGTGGGGCTCTGACCTGGGTGAAATCTCTGTAATTGGTCAGGAGAGCCCATTTTCCATTGGGATGAAAGCCCATCCAGGTTCCTCCTCCCTTCAGGTCTTTTCCTGCATACCACCCCTCTTCCCATTGGTGAAGTGGAGTAGTGGGCCGGTCAAAAAACTCGTCCCGGTTGGCTGAGATCAAAAGAGGGAAGTCATCGTGTACTTTCCAGGCAAGAGCTACCAAACACATATCCTAAAGGTAAAAAAAAGAGGTTGCGCAAGGGCAACCTCTCTTTGGGTGATTATCCAACTTTTTCTTCTTCCAATTTGGGATAATCGGTATATCCCTTTTCTCCAGGAGTATAAAAGGTATCTGAATTCCAATCTGCCAAAGGGGCATTGATGGCAAATCGCTCAGCTAAGTCTGGGTTGGAAATGAATGGCTTGCCAAATGCAACCGCGTCAGCCAAACCTTCTTCTATGATTTGATTTCCTTTTTCCTGATCAAAAGCACTGTTGATTACCAAAGTGCCTTTGTAAAGTGGGCGATACCGCTTTGCAATATTTGGTTCTGCAAACTCCAGCTTGCTTACATCTGTAAATGGTTCAGAAAGATGTAAATAGGCCAAGTCGTAGTCATTGAGCTTTTTGATGATATAATCGAAAGTGGGAATAGTCTCCTCATCCATGGTCATTCCAAATACTCCGTGCAAGGAGGGATTAAGTCGTACTCCAATCCGATTTTCCGGCATCACTTCCTTGATCGCATCGATCACCTCAAATAGAATCCTTGCTCTGTTTTCAATACTTCCTCCATATTCATCCGTACGGTGATTGGAGGTAGAGTTGAAAAACTGATGAAGCAGATAGCCATTGGAAGAGTGGATTTCTACTCCATCAAATCCGGCTTCCATCGCATTTTTTGCTCTGTTTTTGAAATCCTGAATAGTCTCTTGGATTTCCTCCAAAGACATTTCTTTTGCTGTCACCGTTTCTTTGAATCCTTCCGGTGTAAATGACTTGGAATTGGGATTGGTCGCCGAGGCTGACAAAGGAAGTTTTCCCCCATGAAAATCCGGATGGGACATTCTTCCTACATGCCAAAGCTGGATAAAGATCCTGCCCCCCTCTTCATGTACGGCTTGAGTTACTTGTTTCCAAGCTTCCGTTTGCGCTTCAGAATAAATCCCCGGAGTATTGATGTAGCCCACCGCCCGTGGTGAAATCTGAGAACCTTCTGATATGATCAATCCCGCGGATGCACGCTGACGATAATATTTGGCATGAATGTCAAAAACTTTGTTTTCGGAGTTGTTTGCCCTACTTCTAGTCATTGGGGCCATCCAAACCCGGTTTTTCAATTCCAAATCACCCACTTGAATGGGCTGTAAAAGTGCTTGTGTTTTAGTCATAATAATTGTTGGTTTCTAAATTCAATGTATATACAACTAATCTAAATGGGTTGAAGTTCAGGTTTGGGAGAAGTTTTCTAAATTACATTGAGCTTCCTGCTGATTTCCAATTTGAAACCCAGGTTTGGACCAGCTTTCCATTTACTTACTTCTATCTATGGCACCCACTCTTATCCTGATTACAGGCGCAGCGAGCGGCATTGGGCTTCATCTGGCCCAGCACTTCTATTCAGCCCAAATCCCCATGATTTTGCTGGACATTCAAGAGAGTGAATTAAGAAGAATTTTTGGGGGAAAAGAGCCTATAAAAATTCTCGCCGGGAGCGTCTCCGATCCTCAAACATGGAATAAGGCCTTGGATATAGCAAAAGAATGGAACCTCCCCATTTCTCATCTCATCAATTGCGCCGGGGTGATACGTCCCGGCTTTATGGCGGATTATGCGCTTTCAGACATTGACTACCATCTGGATATCAATGCCAAGGGTAGCATCCTAGGCACCACGATAATAGGTAGAGAGATGAAAACTCAAGGCTTCGGACATGTGATCAATGTATCTTCCTTGGCGGGTCTCGCTCCGGTTTCTGGGTTGAGTTTGTATGTGGCATCCAAGTTTGCGGTTCGGGGTTTTTCTTTAGCAGTAGCCGCCGAGTTGAAAGCATTCGGAGTGCAGGTCAGTGTACTCTGTCCTGACCTGGTCAATACCCCCATGCTGGACCTGCAGTTGGATTACCCTGAGGAAGCAAAGCTGACTTTTAGCGGTTCAGGGCCAATTTTACAACCCGAGGATGTAGTCAAAGCGATTCTCAAACTAATGGAGAAGCCCAAGGCTGAAGTGACTCTTCCTGCTTCTCGTGGTTGGCTAGCCAAGATTGCAGGGACCTGGCCATTTATAGGAGAATTTTTTCGTAAATCATTGGAGATGCAAGGAGAAAAAAACCTCAAAAAATTACGCAAGTAGCCCAAAATGAGCATTTAACACTTTTTAATACGAAAATAATCGTATTTATTTTGAACTTACGACACGCTTCGTATAACTTTGTACGAAAGCAATCGTATTATCCGCATGAACAAACCCACCGAAGCTGAACTGGAGATCCTTTCCCTGCTATGGGAGATGAAAGAAGCTAGTGTCCGGCAGATCCATGAAAGGCTTGCAGCCGTCAAGGATACCGGATACACTACCACGCTCAAGATCATGCAAATCATGCATGCCAAAGGGATGGTGGAGCGGGACGAAGCGAGCCGAACTCACATTTATCGGCCAGTGATCAAGCAGGGAGATACACAAAAATCCCTGCTGAAAAATCTGATGTCCACTGCATTTGGAGGAAGTGCAAGTAGTCTGGTGATGCAGGCTTTAGGACAGGAGAAGCCTTCCAAAGCTGAAATTGACGAAATCAGAGCCTTTCTTGACAACCTTGAAAACGAAAACTCATGAACCTATTGAATGACTGGATTTCTGATCACCTGTTGAAGGCACTTGGCTGGACCTTGGTTCATTCCATTTGGCAACTGATTCTGATTTCTGCGGTATTGTACCTCGCCCTCAAGTTGGCCAAAAGATCAACCCCGGCCCTCAAATACGGATTCGCTGTAGTTGCACTTTTGGTGTCCTTTTCCATGGTGGGTTTGACATTTTTGTATGAATGGACTCAACTGAAGCCATCCGCCGCTTTTGGGATGGAAGAAAACTTCTCCTTTTTGGGAGGTCCTGTGGAATCAGCCAAAGCGATTTCTTGGGAAAACCGAATAGTTCATGCGACCTTTTGGATCGAAAACAACCTGATGTGGTTGGTTAATTTTTGGTTTTTAGGCGCCATGCTTTTCGTCTTTCGGTTGGCAAATAGTCTTTCGGAAATACGAAGCTTGAGAAAACAGGCCATAGCTTTGCCTGACTCTGAGATTCAACAAGTAGCCCAAAGGATTGCCAAGAAGCTGGGAATCCAAAAGAAGTTTGATCTCCGAACCCATCACGGGGCCCAGTCCCCTTTGACCTTTGGCACCTTTAAGCCAGTCATCCTCCTTCCTGCAGCCTTGGTTTTTCACCTTACCCCCCTCGAGTTGGAGGCCATCTTGGCCCACGAACTAGCCCACATAAAGCGAAACGATTACCTCGTCCACCTGCTACTTTCTGGATTGGAAGTGATTTTCTTCTTTCATCCTTGCTATTGGTGGATGAGTCAGACCGTCAAAGAACTCAGAGAAAATGCAGCCGATGATTTGGCATTGAAGGCGGGGATTCAGCCCAAAGTTTTGGCAACAAGCCTTGCAGAGGTCATCAATTTCTCCAAAGAAAATACCCCCGAGCTTTCACTTACCGCAAGCAAAAAACGGAATCCAACTTTGCTGAGAATCAAGCGGATTCTCGGCTACTCCACTGAAAACTATCCACAAACCCCACTAATTTCCATTCCCATGCTACTCACTGTATTTCTAAGTCTGGGGCTGATGGCCTCAGCCCAGCAAGACACCCCAAAGTCTGCCAAAGCCCCAAGGCCAATTGTTGAAGATTTGGATCTAAGCTCTTCTTTTGTTTCTGTAGCTCCGCAGGATACTACTGTCAAAACTTACATTGACCCTAAATCGATGGAAACCATAAAAGTTTATGGGAATAACACGATGATCATCACCTCAGACGATGGCAAAGTTTATCAGGTCTATGGAGACCGTCTGGTGTATGAAGGAGATACTTTGCCCCTGAGTCCAAAGACCAAAAAGGCTCTTGAGAATCTGAAAAATTTGGAAATGAGTGAAATGCCGGAATTGGATTTTCCTCCAGCGCCTGATTTCCCTGTAGAAATGGAAGTCGCCCCAGTACCGGATTTTGAGATGAATGCCCCGGAATTGGGAGAAATTCCTCCCTTCCCGATGGAAGCATTGCCCATGCCTCCATTTCCCGATTTTCCCATGGAGTTTGATTTTCTAGGCGAATTTCCAGCGGACTTTTTTAAGGCCGATACTACAAAAATGACTGCTGCCGAAAGAGAAAAATGGCACAAAGAAATGGCAGACCGAGCCAGGGAATTCTCCAAAGAAGCTGAGCTCCGGGCAAAGGAATGGGAGCTAAAGTGGAAAGAAAATGAGCAGGAAAGACAAGCTAAAATTGCCGAATGGGAAGCTAAATTCAAGGAAGAATTTGAGCCGAGAATGAAGGAGTTTGAGTTGAGGATGAAAGAATGGCAGGCTTCCAATGAGCCAAAAATGAAGGAGTTTGAAGCAAAAATGAAGGCGTGGCAAGAAGCACAAGAGCCTAAATTGAAAGAGTTTGAGCTCAGAATGAAAGAGTGGGAAAAGGCTCAAAAGCCGAAGCTCGAAGAGTTTCAAAAGAAAATGGAAGTTTGGCAGCAAGAGCATAAAGCCAAAATGGAAGAGTTTCAAATGCTGCTGAAAGAAGAGCTCCAAAAAGCCAAAGAGAAAAATTAAAACGTGTGTTGTTGATCTATAAAAGACCTGTCCAATTGGGCAGGTTTTTTTTATTAAGGTGGGTTGATTCACCATTTCTTGATATTTCTTGGGAAAATCCCCCACTTTTTACCCCCAGCTCAACTCCGGAAAAGAGGTCGCTGGAATTTGGTTCTCAAAAAACCTCAAAAACACCCCATTTTAGCCCATTTTTTCATAAGCTGACCTGGGTGTTAACCTCTTGAAAATCAATAAAAATTTATTCAGAATTTTTTTGAAAATATTGGCATGGATGAATCTTTTGGCTACTTTTAATCCAAAGTGGGAAAAAGTGGGGGAAAGTGGTAGATTGTGTAATTCAATTTCTTACTTTTGTTTTTACAGAAAACTCTACAAAAGATAGCGTCAGCAAATGTTTAACAGTTCATACGATGCCAAGCTCGATCCTAAAGGACGTCTGGTATTGCCGGCAAAGATCAAGTCGGCGATCCCGGAGGCCAATGGGACTACTTTGATGCTGCGTATGGCAGAGGACTACTGTCTGGCCCTGTATCCCATGGTGGAATACAGAAAGCTGGAGAACAAAGTCAAAGCGCTCAATATCCATAATCTGGAGCAGCGGACATTTCAGCGCTCTTTTTTCAGTACTGTCGTCGAGGTAGAGTTGGACAGTGCAGGTCGATTGCTTATCCCCAAGACTTACCAAACCTATGCCAAACTGGAGAAGGATGTAGTGGTCGTGGGGAATGGAATCCGGATAGAATTTTGGAATCCAGAGCAATACCAAAAGTTTGTGATTCCTGATCCGGCTGAAGTGTCTGGCCAAATGGAAAAGTTTCTCTCCTGACCGTCATGACAGAGTCTGTGTACCATATTCCAGTGATGCTTGACCAATGCACTGAAGGCTTGGCTATTAATCCCAACGGGATTTATGTCGACGTCACCTTTGGTGGAGGGGGACACTCTCGGGAAATCCTGAAAAATCTGGACCGAGGTCACCTTTACGCTTTTGATCAGGATGCTGACGCTGTGGCCAACGTCCCAAATGATGATCGGTTTACACTGATCGAGGCCAATTTCAGAGATATTCGTCGCTACCTCAGGCTCTATGGAGTGAAGCAGGTAGACGGGATTTTGGCGGACTTGGGGATTTCTTCTCATCAGATCGATGAGCCAAGCAGGGGATTTTCCACCCGGTTCAGCGGCAGCTTGGATATGCGGATGAATCAATCCGCTCCACTTACGGCCAAAGAGGTGCTCAACACCTACGAAGAGTCCCGATTGCACCGGCTTTTTGGGATGTATGGGGAGGTGAAAAATGCCAAAACTTTGGCTCAGGCGGTGGTAGCCGAACGCGCAGCCAGACCATTTGATACGACGGAAGGCTTTACCGCCTTCCTGAAAAAGTTTGCTCCCAGAGGGAAAGAGTTCAAGTACTTCGCTCAGGTGTTTCAGGGGCTTCGCATAGAAGTCAATGACGAGATGGGTGCCTTGGAGGAAATGCTTCTGAGTGCGGTAGAACTATTGAAGCCTGAAGGAAGGCTGGTGGTGATGAGCTACCATAGTCTTGAGGACAGACTGGTCAAAAATCTAATCACCAAGGGGAAGTTTCAGGGAGAAGTAGAAAAGGATTTCTATGGAAATCTCCTTCGGCCGCTGGAGCCGGTAAGCCGGGGTGCTATCGTAGCCGATGAGGCAGAAGTAGCTTCCAATCCCAGAGCGAGGAGCGCAAAATTGAGAATTGCAAAAAAGATAGGGAAATGAGTCAGAACACCTTTAAGAAGAAGCTTAAAGCCGGGAACAGCCCCAAAGGAGGTCCCCGAAAGACCATTTTCACCTGGATGGAGGAGAAGTTGGACGTGACGCGGATTTTGGGCGAAGGGGTTCCGGTGCAGTTTGTGCCGCCTGTCGCTTTTCTTACCGTATTGGCTCTGCTCTACATCTACAGCAATCACCGGGCTGAAAACATGGTGAGAAAAATCGAAAAAGCCCAGCAAGAAGTAGAAGACATCCGTGCCGATGTCACTACGCTCGAGGCAGAATATATGCAGAGCAGCATGCAGTCCGAAGTGGCCAAGCGTGTCGCTCAGTACGAACTCTATGAATTGAATCAACCACCGGTAAAAATCGAAGTGAAAAAGTGAATATCAAACGCTCCATAGTGCTCCGAGTGAGGGTGGTTTTCATCCTGGTGGCGTTGGCTGCGTGTGCCATTCCTTACCGAATTGCCGTGGTACAGTTTCAGCAGGGTGAAAAATGGAGAGCCAAAGCGGAGCAGGTCAATTTTCAGTTTCGTGAAGTGCCTGCGACCAGGGGAAATATCTATGCTGCTGACGGAAGCCTTTTGGCTACCAGTCTGCCTTTTTACAGGGTGGCGATTGATCCTACGATGGCCAAGGATGCCAAGTTCAAGAGCGGAATTGATTCCCTATCCCGGTTGCTTTCTTCCTTCTACAGAGATAAGTCAGCTACCGCCTACAAGCGAATGATTCAGGATACACGGGGAGACAAAAAGCGCTATCTGGTGCTCAATAGAAAGCAAATTGGCTATCAGGACATGCAAAAAATGGCCAAATGGCCAATTTTCCGTGATGGAAGACTTGGCGGCGGTGTCATTTTTGAAAAAGTAGAAAAGCGATATCAGCCATTTAATTCTCTGGCTAGCCGTACTGTGGGATTCCTCAATGAGGATGAATACGGAGCGGGTATCGAATATAGCTTCAATAATTACCTCAAGGGCAAAGATGGAAAGGCTCTGTTTCAGCGCTTGGCGGGCGGAAGTTGGAAGCCGGTTTTTGATGCGGAGGATATCAAGCCGGAAAATGGCTATGATGTCTACACTACGCTCGATGTCAATCTTCAGGATATAGCCGAGACGGCCTTGAGACGTCAATTGATCGACAGAGACGCAGCCTTTGGTTCGGTGGTGGTGATGGAAGTCAAGACCGGTCATATCAAGGCCATGGCCAATCTTCAAAAAAACAAGAATGGGAAGGGTTACTCCGAAAGCTACAACTACGCAGTAGGAGATATCGGCAACACTGAGCCCGGGTCCACATTCAAGCTCCTTTCCATGCTGGCACTTTTGGAGGAAAACAAAGTCAGCCTGAATGAGATGATTGAGACTGGAAATGGAGCTCATCGGTTCTACAATCAAACCATGTACGATGCCAAGCGTGGAGGATTTGGGACAATAACTATCCGTGAAGCTTTTGAGAAATCCTCCAACGTGGCCATTTCCAAGCTGGTAGACATGCACTTTGGTTCTAGTCCATCCAAGTTTTTGGCCTATGTGGAAAAGGCAGGACTCAAGGAGCCTTTCGGAATTCAACTGGAAGGAGAGGGCAAGCCTTTCTTCAAAAAGCCGGGAGCGAAGGACTGGTATGGAACCTCCTTGCCATGGATTTCCATTGGCTATGAATCCAAGCTCAATCCTATCCATACCCTCGCTCTTTATAATGCGGTTGCCAATAATGGAGTGATGATGAAGCCGCTTTTTGTCAAAGCTGTGGGAAGAGGGAATTCATTTGTAGAAACCTACGAGCCAGAGGCCATCCGAAAAAGTATCGCGTCCGAAAAGACCATCAAGCAGCTTCAGGAACTGCTGGAAGGGGTAGTCCTCAGAGGCACAGCCAAAAACATCCTTAATCCGGATTATTCCATAGCAGGAAAGACAGGTACTGCTCAGAAAATCATCAATGGCCGCTATACCGAGACTTACTATACCAGCTTTGCGGGATATTTTCCGGCAGACAGGCCTAAGTATAGCATGATCGTGGTCATTGATAGTCCAAAAGGTTTTGCTGCTTATGGTGGTGATGTGTCGGCCCCGGTATTCAAAGAAATCGCCGATCGGATTTTTGCCTTGGATATGGAACTCAATCCGGTGGATCAATCCAAAATATTCACTGCGGAGTCTGGTGATCCCAAAATCCCAGTAATCAAAGCTGGAAAAGGCGAAGACCTGCAGGGGATTTTTGAGCACTTGGGCATTTCTGCCAAATCTCCCGCCGCCGAGGAATGGGTAAAGCCCACTCTTGTAGCTGAGCGGGTGGATCTCAAAATCAATGAGACCGATAAGCCTGTCGTTCCCGATGTGTCTGGAATGCCTCTTAGAGATGCTCTTTTCATTCTGGAAAATAAAGGCCTACGAGTCAATTACAACGGAACCGGCCGGGTGATCCAGCAATCCATCTTGCCCGGAACCCAGCTTACCCCAAATACCACTATTAACCTTGTGCTTGGATAAATGAAACTACTCAAAGACATATTATATAAAGTGTCACTTACCTCTACTCAGGGAAACATGGAGCAGAAGGTAAGCGAACTCGTCTTTGACAGCCGCAAAGTCAGCAAGGATTGTGCGTTCGTGGCGGTGGCAGGTACCCAGGTGGATGGACATGAGTACATTGAGGCAGCTTTGGAAAAGGGAGCAGGAGTCATCGTCTGCGAAAGACTCCCCGAAAAGATTCGAGAAGGAATCACTTACGTCCAAGTGACCGATTCGGCAAGGGCTCTTGGAATCATGGCTTCTAACTTTTTTGGAAATCCTTCCGACAAAATCAAAGTAGTGGCCGTGACTGGTACCAACGGGAAGACCACAACTGTGACCCTTCTCCACCAGCTTTTTGTGGCTATGGGTTATTCCACAGGCCTTTTGTCCACAGTAGAAAACAGAATAAACGAGAAGATCATCCCGGCTACACATACCACACCTGATTCTGTGAGCGTGCAAAGATTGCTCAAGCAGATGGTGGATGAAGGCTGCACCTATTGCTTCATGGAAGCAAGTAGCCATGCTATTGTTCAGGAAAGAATTGCCGGACTCAAGCTTGCAGGTGCAGTATTTACCAATATTTCTCATGACCATTTGGACTACCATGGGACATTCGATGAGTATATCAAAGCCAAAAAGAAACTCTTCGATGAGCTTCCCAAGGATTCTTTTGCCTTGGTCAATGCAGATGATAAACGAGGCATGGTCATGCTTCAAAACTGCAAGGCTACACTCCAAACCTTCGCACTGAAATCCGCTGCTGACTTCAAAGCCAAAATCCTCTCCAATACCCTGGAAGGTCTTGAGCTGGATATCAATGGAAAATCCATCTGGTTTAGGCTGATCGGGGCTTTCAATGCCTACAATCTCTTGGCTGTGTATGGAGTGGCTGTTCTCCTGGGAGAAGAAGAGGAGGAAGTCCTCCGTGAATTGTCTGTAATCCGTGGTGCCAAAGGAAGATTTGACCGAATCTCCAAGGGTGGAGTCACGGCCATCGTGGATTATGCCCATACACCTGATGCACTCGAAAATGTCCTGAAGACCATCAATCAGGTACGCACAGGAAATGAACAGCTGATCACCGTGGTGGGCTGTGGAGGAAATCGAGACAAGACCAAGCGTCCTGCCATGGCAAAGATTGCCGTGAAGGAAAGCGATAAAGTGATTTTGACCTCTGACAATCCCCGATTCGAAGAGCCTATGGATATCCTCAGGGATATGCAGGCTGGAATAGGCCCAAGCGAAATGAGAAAAACTCTGACCATCGAGGACCGAAAAGAAGCGATCAAAACCGCTGTCATGCTCTGCCAAAAAGGGGATATCATTCTCATTGCAGGCAAGGGGCACGAAGACTATCAGGAAATCAAAGGAGTAAAGCATCATTTCGACGATGCCGAGACTGTGACCGAAATCTTAAATCAATTCTCAACCAACCGCTAAAATGCTATACCCCATTTTTGACTACTTAGATCGAGTTTTGGACATCCCGGGTACGGGAGTGTTCCGATATATCTCGTTCCGTGCGGGAATGGCAGCGGTGTTTTCCCTGATCATTACCATAACTTTTGGCAAGGCCATCATCGAATGGATTCGAAGAAGACAGATTGGTGAGACGGTCCGTGATTTGGGTCTCGAAGGGCAAGCGCAGAAGAAAGGCACCCCTACCATGGGAGGTCTGATGATGATTGCCGCCATCCTGATTCCGACCCTTCTTTTTGCCAACCTGAAAAATATTTATGTCATCCTCTTATTGATCACCACGGTTTGGCTGGGGTTGATTGGCTTTTTGGATGATTACATCAAGGTATTTAGAAAAAACAAAGAAGGACTCAAAGGCCGATTCAAAATCGTCGGTCAAATAGGAATCGGAATCATCGTGGGCACTACCCTTTACTTCAACGATGATGTAGTCGTAAGAGAGTTTTCCACTCCTGTTTCTGTAGAAAGTGGAGTAGTGGAGACACCGGCTTTCCAAGATGTGAAAGCACTGAAAACGACCATTCCTTTTGTCAAAAACAATGAGCTGAATTACGAAAATCTATTGGGCTTCTTGGGGGAAAGCATGACTCCGATTCTCTACATCCTCGTGGTGATTTTCATTATCACCGCGGTATCTAACGGAGCCAATATCACAGATGGAATCGACGGTCTGGCTGCGGGTACTTCGGCGATTATCGGTTTGACAATAGCCATTTTCGCTTACCTGAGCGGCAATGCCATTTTCTCCCAATACCTCAACATCATGTACATCCCCAACTCCGGGGAGCTGGTGATTTTTGCTTCAGCATTTATCGGGGCCTGCGTGGGCTTCCTCTGGTACAATGCCTATCCGGCTCAGGTATTCATGGGTGATACCGGTTCCCTGATGCTGGGTGGAGTGATCGCTGTTTTGGCACTCACTCTGAGAAAAGAACTCTTGATCCCAATCATGTGCGGCATTTTCCTGATTGAAAATGTGAGTGTCATGCTTCAGGTCAGCTACTTCAAATACACCAAAAGAAAATACGGAGAGGGCAGAAGGATTTTCCTGATGTCCCCACTTCACCATCACTACCAAAAGAAGGGAATCCAAGAAGCGAAAATTGTGACCCGCTTCTGGATCGTCGGCATTTTGCTGGCGGTGATCACCTTGGCCACACTGAAACTGAGATAATGAAAAAGATCGCCATACTCGGAGCCGGAGAAAGCGGATTGGGAGCAGCATTGCTTGCCAAGCGGGAAGGCTTTGCCGTATGGGTATCGGATTCTGGTCAGATTTCAGCCCAGAGAAAAGACAGCCTCAAGCAGGCAAACATACCTTTTGAAGAAGGAGGACATACCGAGGACGAAATCCTCTCCAGCGACTGGATTATCAAAAGTCCGGGGATTCCTTCCTCAGCTCATTTGGTCAAAAAGGCCACGGAGCAGGGAGTGCCTGTCATCGACGAACTGGAATTTGCTTTCCGATTTAGCAAAGGGAAAGTCATTGCCATCACGGGCACCAATGGAAAAACAACAACTACACTCCTGACCTACCATTTGATGAAAGAGGCAGGAATGGATGTGGGATTGGCAGGTAATGTGGGGAAAAGCTGGGCTGCACAGCTCATCGAAGGAGATCACGCATGGTGGGTTTTGGAAGTTTCCAGCTTTCAGATTGACGGGATGGTGGTATTCCAGCCGGAAATTGCCCTTTTGACCAATATTACTCCGGATCATCTGGACCGATACGAGTATCAGATGGACAAATACATCCTGTCCAAGATGAGCCTGTTCCGGCAAATGAATGCCCGGCAGAAAGCGATCTTCTACAAAGAGGATCCTTATTCTCAGCGGGGATATTCCAAGAAGCCATGCAAAGCCTCCTCCTATTGGATTTCCCTTATCGAAACTCAAGAAAAAGGTGGTTATTCTGATGGTGAAACGCTTGAAATCCGGATTTCCGGAAAGCGAGCTTCCATTCCTGTGGACCTGCTCCCGATTCAGGGCAAGCATAATTTGCTCAATGCCCTCTTTGCCGGGACCGCAGCGATGCTGGCAGGAGTTACCGAGGAGCAGTTGAAAAGTGGTTTCCCCACATTCAAAAATGCCCCCCATCGCATGGAGGAAGTGCGGGTATTGAATGGAGTCCGCTACATCAACGATTCCAAAGGCACCAATGTAGAGTCCACTTTCTACGCTTTGGGAAGCTATACAGAGCCGATGATTTGGATTGCAGGCGGAGTGGACAAAGGAAATGACTATAGCACGCTTCTTCCCTTGGTGGAAAAGGGCAAGGTGAAGACTTTGATCTGTTTGGGAAAGGACAATTCGAAATTGAAAAAAGCCTTCTCTGAGGCCATTGAGACGATAGTGGAGACGGAAGATATCCGGGAGGCCGTGTATTTGGCTCAGGAAAAAGCCCAGGAAGGGGAAGTGGTTTTGCTTTCTCCAGCCTGTGCAAGTTTTGATTTATTCAGGAATTACGAGGACCGAGGCGAGCAGTTTAGAGCTGCTGTTTTGGCACTAAAAGAAAAGGAAAACGCATGAACCAGCTGAAAGCATGGATTGATGAGCATTTCAAGGGAGATCCCATCATTTGGGCGATCGTGATTCTGCTGTCTCTGTTCAGCATCCTGGTTGTGTATTCCGCAACGGGAACTCTGGCTTACAAGACAGCGGGAGGAAACACCGAGCTGTATCTTTTCAGACACTCTTTCCTGGTTTTCCTTTCCCTTTTCGTGATGTGGCTGGCGCATAAGATGCCCTACAGAAAGTACGCGCTTTACGCCCGTCTTTTCATGTATTTATCTATTCCGCTTTTGTTATTTACCTACCTCTTTGGCTCCAATATCAATGAGGCCAACCGTTGGTTGACCATACCGGTGATCAATCAGGCTTTTCAGCCATCTGATTTGGCTAAGCTGTCCCTTATCGCTGCCTTGGCTGCAATGTTGGCCACAAAGCAGAGAAATATCAAAGACTTTGCCGGCACATTCCTGCCAATCATGCTTTCCATAGGCCTGATCTGCGGACTTATTGGAATGGCCAATATGTCCACGGCGATTTTGCTCCTGATGACCTGTCTTTTGATCATGTTTATCGGAAGAGTTCCGGTGAAGTTCATTGGTTTGGTGATTTTGATCGGAGTCATCGGTTTGGGAGGAGCGGTGCTTTTCGGACAGCGGGGAGATACTTTCCTTAGCCGAATCGAGGACTTTAGAGAATCCAGAGTGGATGACAGCAAGATTCCTTTTCAGGCGGAGCAGTCCTATATCGCCATTGCCACAGGCGGGGTGACTGGAAAAGGTCCGGGTAACAGTGAGCAGAGAAATTCTCTCCCACACCCTTACTCGGATTTTATCTACGCCATCATCATCGAAGAATACGGATTGATCGGAGGAGCTACTGTGCTTTTCCTCTACCTCGCACTCCTGTATCGGGGCATGCGTATCGTGGTCAATTCCAACAAAGCCTTTGGAGGCTTGCTTTCCGCCGGGCTGAGTTTTGCCCTGGTGATCCAAGCCCTTGTCAATATGGCCGTAGCTGTAGGGCTTGGCCCAATCACCGGACTTCCTTTGCCACTATTGAGTATGGGAGGGACTTCTTTGGTATTTACCGGAACAGCCCTTGGGATTATCCTCAGTGTGAGCCGAGGGGATCATCAGGATGAGGCCATTGCGGCTGCCGCCGAAATGCCAAAAGCAAGCAATAGACTGAGAACAGCATAAGCAAAAGTGAAAACAGAGCAACCTACATATCGGATACTGATCAGCGGAGGAGGCACAGGTGGACATATCTATCCTGCGATCGCCATCGCCAATGCCTGGATGGAAAAGCATCCCGGCAGCGAGATCCTTTTTGTCGGTGCTTTGGGAAAAATGGAGATGCAAAAAGTCCCCGAAGCTGGCTATCCCATCAAAGGTTTGCCCGTAGCGGGATTGCAGAGAAGTCTCACTTTGGACAATCTCAGCTTTCCTTTCAAGCTGCTGAAAAGCCTCCGAATTGCCTCAGGCATCGTGAAGGAATTCAAGCCGGATGCAGTAGTAGGAGTCGGAGGATATGCAAGCGGGCCGGTGCTTTATGCTGCGCAAAACAAGGGTATTCCCACTTTGCTACAGGAGCAAAACTCCTACGCAGGTCTGACCAATAAGCTTTTGGCCAAAAAGGCAAAATCCATCTGTGTGGCCTACCCCGGAATGGAAGCCTTTTTCCCAGCTTCCAAAATCAAAGTGACCGGAAATCCGGTGAGAAAGGACATTCTGGATTTGTCAGGAAAAAGAGAGAATGCTCTGGCCCATTTCGGATTGGAGGAAGGACGAAAGACAATCCTGGTTTTGGGAGGATCTCTCGGTGCAAGGACACTAAATCAGGCTGTACTCAAGGACATGGCTAAGCTGGAAAAAGCCGGGTATCAGGTGCTCTGGCAAAGCGGGAAGTTCTATTTCAAAGCCATGCAGGAGGAGCTGAATTCCTCAGGGTTGAAGCATATCGAGCTGAGAGAATTTATCCGGGAGATGGATATGGCTTATGCAGCGGCCGATGTGATCGTGTCCCGTGCGGGTGCACTTTCTGTGTCTGAATTGAGCCTGGTAGGAAAGCCGGTGATCTTCATTCCCTCTCCCAATGTGGCAGAAGACCATCAGACCAAAAATGCGATGGCCTATGTGAGGAATGATGCAGCCGTACTCTTGGAAGATAAAGCCGCAGTAGGTCTGCTGAAGGAAAAAGTAGATGAACTGATGATTAACCCAGAGCTCATGCTGACCCTGGGAACAAATATGAAAAAACTGGCCAAGCCGGAAGCGGCAAAGGTTATTGTGGAAGAATTGGAAAAACTCGTCGCATGACATTCAAAGGGATAAATAAGGTGTACTTTCTCGGAATCGGAGGCATTGGCATGAGTGCTTTGGCCCGGTGGTTTCGGCATGAAGGCTATCCGGTAGCAGGATACGACAAGACTCCTTCTCCTTTGACTGAGGAGCTGGAAGGCGAGGGTATGCTCATTTCTTATGAGGATCGAGTGGATACCCTGCCTGTGGATTTCACTTCCAATCCCGACGAGGTTTTGGTAGTCTGGACTCCGGCAATCCCGAGAGACAGTGTTCTGCTCAATTTCTTCCAAACTCATTATACCCTTAAGAAAAGATCAGAAGTCTTGGGGATGATTACCAAAGACTTCTACACCATCGCCGTGGCTGGTACTCATGGCAAGACCAGTACCTCTTCTTTGGTAGCACACCTGTTGAAATCGGCAGGAAAGCCGGTAGCGGCATTTTTGGGAGGAATCACCCAAAACTATCAAAGCAACCTGATCCTACCCGGCAAGACGAAGGAGCAGGTACTCGTCGTGGTTGAAGCGGATGAGTTTGACCGTTCCTTCTTGCGGCTTCACCCCAATGAAGCGGTAGTGACCAGTGCAGATCCGGATCATTTGGATATCTATGGGGATGAAGCCACTATCCTCGAAGGATTCCGGGATTTTATCCGACTCGTGGATAAGCGGGGCAAGCTCTATATCCAATCTCATGCGCTATTCCGCTTGGGAGAAGAATTGGATGCCAAGGCTACCCAGCGGGAATATGGCCTTCGCTCCAATGGTATTCATGCCGAAAACGTAATTGCCAAGCCGGGAATTTTCCAGTTTGACTACATCGGGCCAAAGGCCCAAATCAACGGCTTGGAGCTGCATATTCCCGGATTTCACAATGTGGAAAATGCCCTCGCGGCCATCGCCATCGCCGTTGACCATGGGGTGACTCCCGAGCAAATCAAAGAGGGAATCAAATCCTTCCGGGGGGTCAAGCGGAGATTTGAGATTCACTCTACGGAGGAGGGAAAAGTGTATATCGATGACTATGCCCATCATCCAGAAGAAATCAAGGCCTGCCTGAGCTCAGTGAGAGCCATGTATCCGATGCAGAGATTGACGGTGATTTTCCAACCTCACCTGTATACCCGCACCCGGGACTTTGCTGATGGATTTTCAGAGAGTCTTTCTCTGGCTGACGAGGTGGTCCTTTTGGACATCTATCCAGCTCGGGAATTGCCGATTGCCGGGGTCACTTCGGAGATGCTGTTGGAGGGAATAAAGGCTGGGAAAAAAATATTGATTAAGAAAGATCAGGTGATGGAATACCTGAAGGAATCCCAACCCGAGGTCTTGGTGACTATGGGTGCTGGAGATATTGACCGGCTGGTGCCGGGTATTGCAGCATGGGAAAAGTCAAGGGCTATACTCAAAGAACAATGAACTGGAAAAGAGTGAAAAAAGCAGGCGCTTTAGTCTCCCTGGCAGTCATTTGGGTAGGCTTTATCGGCTTTGTGGAAAAGAAAGGACAGGAAAAAACCTTTCAGCAAGTGGAGATTGACTTGGAAGCAGTCAGCGGAGTCTATTTCGTGGAGGAAAAGGAAATCGCCACGCTGATAGAGACCTCCTTTCCTGAACTGAAACCCGGTCTTCCAGCAACACAAATCCCTCTCGCTCAGGTAGAGAAAAGGCTGATGGGGCATCCCTTTATCAAGAAGGCTGAGGCCTCGGTAGGCCAAAAGGGGATTCTGAAGGTAGAGATCGAGCAGCATGAACCCATTGCCCGGATTGCAAGGCCTATGGCTGCTGACGGGTATATCACCACGGATGGATTGATCATTCCTACCTCCCCTAGCTACACGAGCCGGGTCTTGATTTTGGAGGGAGATTTTGCGGAGCAATTGATGAATCAGGGAAGTCTGGAGGGGATGCCTGAATTGATGCCACTTATTGAATATATCACCCGGGATGAGTTTTGGAATGCTCAGATCACCGAGCTGGAAATCCGAAAGCGAAATGATATCCGACTGCATCAGCAAGTGGGAAAGCAGGTGATTGAGTTCGGTGACGGCTTTGATATCGAAAGCAAATTCCACCGAATTGAGGTGCTTTATCAAGAAATACTTCCGAGAAAAGGCTGGAATGCCTACGATCGGATAAGTGTAAAATTTAAGAATCAGATTGTTTGTGAATAAACCTTGGCTATGGAAAACGATAAACTTATAGTAGGTCTTGACATTGGGACGACCAAGATCTGCGCCATCATCGGGCGAAAAAATGAGTTCGGCAAACTCGAAGTCTTGGGTATGGGCAAATCCGTATCCGACGGTGTCGAACGCGGTATTGTCACCAACATCGAGAAGACCATTCATGCCATTGAGAAGGCAGTCCAAGACTGCTCCGATATGGCCGATGTGGATATCGCAGAGGTGATCGTAGGGATCGCCGGGCAGCATATCCAAAGCAAAATCATGCATGGCAGTATCATGCGACAGCCCACAGAAGATGAAATTACTATCGAGGATGTGCAGCGTCTGTCAGCGGATATGCACAACATCGTGGTCCCACCCGGAAACAGCATCATACACGTAATGCCCCAAGATTACACTGTGGACTACGAGGGAGGAATCAAAGATCCCGTAGGTATGGCAGGCACTCGCTTGGAGGCGGATTTCCACATCATCACAGCGCAGACTACCGCTATTCACAACATCAACAAATGCGTGAAGCGGGCCAACCTCATCTCCAGTCAGCTCATCCTTGAGCCTTTGGCAAGTTCTCTTGCCGTGCTTAGCGACGATGAAAAAGAGGCGGGAGTTTGCTTGGTAGACATCGGTGGTGGGACTACGGATATCGCCATTTTCTACGAAAACATCATCCGTCACACCGCGGTGATTCCTCTTGGAGGAAACATCATCACCTCCGATATCAAGGAAGGCTGCATGCTGATGCAAAATCAGGCAGAATTGCTCAAGACTCGATTTGGCAAGGCTATTGCCAAGGAAGCCAACACCAATGAAATCGTGTCTATTCCTGGCCTCAGAGGCAGACCGCCAAAGGAAATCTCCGTCTACAACCTGGCTTCCATCATCGAAGCTCGCCTGGAAGAAATTATCGAAATCGTGCAAAACGAGATCATGCAAAGCGGCTATTACAAGAAGCTCGCCGGTGGTATCGTCCTCACCGGGGGTGGCTCGCAGATGCAATACATCTCTCAGCTCTTCGAATACAAAACCGGACTCGATACCCGAATCGGCTACCCTAATGAGCACTTGGGTAAGTCGGTCATCGAAGAGATCAAGAGTCCGATGTATGCGACTTCGGTAGGATTGGTCTTGGCTGGATTCAAGTCTTTGGACAACCGGGAAGACGAATACAACCGAAGAAAAGCCAACAGTGGGCAAAAGCCCAAAATCATGCAGAAGCGGGAGATCATTTCCAACAGCTTCTTTACTAGTATCAGCAATAAAATAAAAAACATCATCTCTGCCGATATCGGCGATGATGACAACTATAACTATAACAACTAGGGCTTATGATTGGGGGAGATAATCGGCCTTGCGGATTATTTCCCTTGTTTTCCCTTTCTCACTAAAAACACACTAACAATAGAAATTTTCACCAAACCTAAAATATGTCAGATAACATGAAAGATTACAGATTTGATTTACCAAAAAATCAAAAGTCAATTATCAAAGTAATTGGCGTAGGTGGAGGAGGTAGCAATGCCGTCAACCACATGTACAGCCAAGGAATCAAGGATGTGGAGTTTGTCGTGGTCAATACAGACGCGCAGGCACTGAAGTCCTCTCCGGTTCCTCTTCGCCTGCAGTTGGGTGCCAACCTGACCGAAGGCCTAGGTGCAGGTGCCAATCCCGAGCAGGGAAAAAGCGCCGCTATCGAATCTCAGGATGAAATCCGGGAATTGCTCTCCGACAATACCAAGATGGTATTCATTACCGCAGGTATGGGTGGAGGCACTGGCACAGGAGCTGCTCCCGTAGTAGCCAAAATCGCCAAAGAATTGAATATCCTCACTGTGGGTATTGTCACCGCTCCTTTCATGTTTGAAGGGAAAAAGAAGATGGCAGTAGCCCAGGCAGGTATCGAAGCGCTTCGTGAAAACTGCGATACCGTCTTGGTCATTCTCAATGACAAGCTGAGAGAAATCTACGGCAATCTTGCTATACGTACGGCATTCAGCAAGGCAGACGATATTTTGACCACAGCGGCCAAGTCTATTGCAGAAATCATCACCGTGCATCAGGATGTCAACGTGGACTTTGAAGATGTGAAGACCGTCATGAAAGATGCAGGAGCTGCCGTAATGGGTTCCTCTACCGAAGAGGGCGAAGGCCGTGCTATCCGTGCAGCCGGTGCAGCCATTTCTTCTCCTTTGCTTAATAATGTGGACATCAAAGGAGCTCAGAAAATCCTCCTTTCCATCATGTCCGGCGAAGAGGAAGAACTGTCCATGGACGAGCTTTCCGAAATCACAGAATACATTCAGGAGAAAGCAGGTGACAATGCCGAAGTGATCTTTGGTCAGGGTATCGATCAGGAATTGGGCAAAGCCATCCGTGTGACTGTCATTGCTACAGGATTTGAAATGGACAAGCTTTCTGACAAGCCTTCCAAGAAAGAATTTGTGGCCCCTGTTTCTGCTTTCGCAAATCCGGTGACCAAGCCTGTGGTAGAGGATGAAGATTCTGTGAAAACAGTCATCAACTTAGATTCAGGAAAGAGCGAAAAAGTAAAAGAAGAACCGGTGTCTGGCACCAGCTTTTCCTTCAGCTTTCCCAAGGCTCCGGTAGCTCCGGTTCAGCCAACCCAGCCGGAAAAAGAAGAAGAGTTTACCTTCGAGTTCAAGCCTGTGCAGGAAGAAGCTCATGAAGAAGAGCCTTCCGATAAAGTAATTCATGATCTCTATGAAGAGGAGGCTGAAAAGAAAGAAGTGAAAGTCCCTGAAGAATCAGAGCCTGTTCCCCAGCTTTTTGCCAATGATTACTACGAGCAAATGAAGCAAAAGGCGATTCAGAGAGCTCATGAGCGTTTTGAAAAGCTGAAAGGCAAGCGTTCTTTCAACCCAACTCCTGAAGAATTGAAGGAGAAATTGGAAGTGCCGGCCTATCAGCGTAAGAATGTCGTGCTCAATGAACCTAAGCATAGCTCAGAAGCTGAAATCAGCAAGTACAATCTGAGCGACGAGAACGAAATTCTCGGCAACAACAGATTCTTGCATGACAATGTGGACTGAGGGTTAAAACTCCAGTAGCATGTCTGCCTGGGTGTGCAGCAGTTCGACATACAGCCTGTTGGTGAGCAGGTTATCTGACATATTTTGCTCTATTTTGGCGAGCTTCGGCTTGAGAGCAAGAACGTGCATACCCAAATAATGAAAGATGTCGGTGAGGTGGCTCAAAGCGATGCCACCTCCGCCGATACCTGATGAAAGCCCGATAAGGGCACATTTTTTATTCCGGAAGGTATTGGGATAAGTCATCCCATCGATGAAGGTTTTTAGGATTCCGGGAAAAGACCCATTGTACTCAGGAACGATGAATACGTATTTCTTCCCTTCCTTGACTCGGTCATGAAAGGAATTGAAGTCCGGATTTTTCCCATTGTTTTCATAAAGTGCCGTGGCAGTGAAATCTGCCGGCAAATGCTCCAGCTCTAGAATTTCTGATTCAGCACCTTTTTCGGCTAAAATTCCCTGGAATATTTCTGCGATGATTTTGGATACGGAGTTCTTTCGGTTGGTTCCGACGATGATCTTGACCATGGATTTCAAATTACACCTCACTATACAAGCAAGTCGGGCTAAAAGTTCTCAAGCCCAAACAAAAACCTATCTTTGGGCCTTATTTTAAACTACCATGGATTACCTACAGCAGATCAAAGAAGCCGAAGCATTTATCAAATCCAAATACCCCGAAAGTGTTCCTTTGGGGATCATCTTGGGGACTGGACTGGGCAATTTGGGAAACCAAATCAAAGTGGACTTAGAGTTGGATTACAAGGATATTCCTCATTTTCCGCTTTCGACCGTGGAAAGCCATTCTGGGAAATTGGTCTTTGGAACCCTTTCAGGAAAGAAAGTAGTAGCTATGAAAGGCCGCTTTCACTACTATGAGGGCTATTCGATGAAGCAGGTGACTTTTCCTGTTCGGGTGATGAAGTTTTTGGGAGTAAAAACTCTTTTGGTATCCAATGCTTGTGGAGGCTTGAATCCTGCACAGGCTGTGGGGGACGTGATGATTATCAATGACCATATCAATCTTTTTCCTGAAAATCCCCTAAGAGGTATCAACTACGAGGAGTTGGGTCCAAGATTCCCCGATATGAGCGATGCCTATTCTCCGAAGCTGACCCAGTTGGCATTGGAGATAGGAGAGAAAAATGGCTTTCGGCTACATAAGGGAGTGTATGCCGGGGTAGAAGGCCCAAATCTGGAAACCCCTGCAGAGTACATTTATATCCGTACGATCGGTGCAGATGCAGTGGGGATGAGTACAGTCCCCGAGGTATTGGTGGCCCGGCAAATGGGCATCGAGGTCTTTGGCATGTCTGCAATCACTGATTTGGGAGTGCCGGGCAAAATCCATAAGATTTCCATTCAGGACGTCCTTGATGCCGCTGCCAAAGCCGAGCCCATCATGAGTCTGATTATGCGGGAGTTGATAGCACAGATGTGATCGAAAATCCCGTTTACTCTTTAGGGAGCTCATCCAGAGTCTTTACCAGTAGCTCCATAAATGGTCGGATTTCTGCTGGCCAAAGGGCAGGGTTTTTCCCTACCTGCCACCAAAGCACACCGGTTTGATTCTCAAAGGCCAAATAATAAGCCCCTTCCTCGATGCAATTTGGACAGGCTACAAAGTCATTTCCTAGTGGACGGAGATAATTTTCCGGGAATACAGCCCGCAGCTGCTCCGCTTGAGAAAGAAACCTCGAATCCAAGGGAGAGGCCTTATAGGTGATCACAGGAGCGTCCCGAAATGTGTTTAGGTTGTCAATGAAAAGCCGACCTTGGTCCAGTTTGTAAAACTGCATGCAATTGCCCTCACAGAAAAACTCCCATTGACCGAAGATAAACGCATCGACCTCAGGAGTTTCTTCTTCTTTGCATCCGGAAAGGAAAGGGATCAGAATCAGGAAAGAAAGAAGGATTCGTTTCATGGCTTTATTCGATTTGAAAGGGTTCTGAGTTTTGCTCTGGAATCGATAGGATATTGGGTTTCGGTTAAAGTCAGGATTGCGGACTTTGGTCAAAAAAACGAAGGAAAAACCCAAATCGTTTTGCATTTTTAAAACTTTCTTGACCAATTACCCGATTCTTTTACTTGATGCGCTTAATCTCTAGTTTTCTCTTTTTGTTTTGTTTTTTAGTCAGCCTTCCTCTTCTCGCGCAGGAAGAGTCTCAAGTTTATGTATTTGGCAAAAATCAGAGAAATCCAGCTTCCAACTACGTTTTGACAGGGAAAATTTTGGTGAAATCCACAGGTGAGCCACTCGCCGGAGTTGGGGTACATGTGGACGGGTTATATTCCGGAGTCAGCACGGACAAGTTTGGTTTCTACTACCTCACACTCACCCCGGGCACCCACAAGGTTACCTTTCGTCACATTTCTTATATCCCCATCCCCACCCAGGTGGACCTCTACGAAAACGGAGTGATCAATTTGGAGATGACCGAGAAAAACTTTGAATTGGAAGGGGTGGTCGTCATGTCCGATCAGCCGGACCGGAATGTGAGGGAAGCCATCACCGGAATCACCAAACTGACCACTCAGGAGCTCAGAGCCATTCCGGCTTTTCTCGGAGAGGCCGATATTTTCAAAGGTCTTCAGCTCTTGCCCGGGGTTTCCTCTGTGGGAGAGGGCACTTCGGGGATCAATGTTCGGGGTGCCAAAACAGATCAGAACCTGATTTTGATGAATGAAGCCCTGGTCCTGAGTTCCAACCATGCCCTGGGTTTTCTCTCGGCATTCAATACCGATGTGACGGAGACGTTTACCCTTTACAAAGGAAATCTTCCAGCAAATCTGGGCGGTCGCTCGGGTTCTGCCTTGAATATCCTGATGCGTCCCGGAGATATGAATTCCTGGAAAGGGCAGATCGGAGTGGGTACTTCCAACGGGAAAATCCTTCTGGAAGGCCCTTTGGCAAAGGATAAGGTCAGTATCATCGCAGGAGGAAGAATCTCCAATGTCAACTGGCTGCTCAATCAGGCTCGGGATATTGACTTGCAAAACAGTCGGCTCAATTTCTACGATGGGTACTTGGGCTTGAACTGGAAAATCGCCCAAGGACATACCCTTGAGGCCAATACCTTGCTGACTGGGGATGAGTTTTTGTTTTCCGATCAGTTTGGTTACGACTGGACCAACCGGGTGAGTTCACTTCGCTACCGGGGGATTTGGGGAGAAAATATTTCCCTCAATGCCCTGCTGGCTGATGGGGATTTTACCAATGCATTTATTGACCCGGAGGGTGTCGGGGCTGCCCGTGTGGAAAATGGCATGCGCTATCAGCAGGGAAAACTTTCCGCCACCTGGGCTAATGATCAAATCGCAATTACCGGGGGAATGGAAGCCATTAATTACCAAGGCAAACCGGAACGATTGGAACCCTTCGGCGCCGAGTCCAGTGTTGCCACAGAGCAAATCGGCAAGGAAAAAGGCTGGGAAGTATCCGGGTTTTTGAGTGTGGAATATGAACTCGGAGAGTCCACCGGATTTGTGGCTGGACTCCGTTATTCGACTTATTCACAAAGAGGGCCGGACACGGTCTATCAGTACAATCCCAATGGACCCATCACCGTGGAAAACATCACCGGGCAGGAAGTATTCCCGGAAGGAAAAATCGCTTCCTACGCTGGTTTAGAACCCCGGTTTTCCCTTCGTCAAAACCTCAATTCCACCACCTCGGTCAAGCTGAGCTATGTCCGGCTTTTTCAGTATGTGCAGTCTATTTCCAACACCTTTGGACCAACGCCGATTGACCTTTGGCAGCTGAGCACCAGCTACATTGCCCCTCAGCGCTCGGATAATTTTTCCCTGGGAATCTTCAAAAACTCCTCAGACAACAAATGGGAATATTCGCTTGATGCCTTTTACCGAATTGGAGAAAACCAGGTCGAGTACCGGGATTTTGCCAATATTTTCCTCAATCCCCATATCGAGACCGAGCTGGTCTTTGGGGAAGGGAAGGCCTATGGGGCAGAATTTATGATCAAGAAAAATCTGGGCGTGGTGACAGGTTGGCTTGCCTACACCTACAGCAGGTCTTTTTTTCGCTCCCAAAGCGAGTTTGAGCCCGAGCAGATCAACCAAAACGAATGGTTTCCTTCCAACTATGACAAGCCGCATGAGGTGAATTTTATTCTCAGTCGCAAGATGTATCCCCGGGGCTTATTCAATTTCTCGGTGAATTATTCCACCGGAAGGCCGGTCAGTGCGGTCACGGCATCCTACCTTTTGGGAGGAGGCTTGGTGGTGCCGGACTACTCGGCGAGGAATCAATATCGGATTCCTGATTATTTCCGGGTAGATGTGTCCTACACCGTGGAAAAGGTCTTTTCCAAAAAGGGAGACAGCTTGAATTTCAGCATTTACAATTTGCTGGGGAGGAGAAATGCCTATTCGGTCTTTTGGCAGAAAGACTCGGATTCCCAGCAGTTGAAGCCGTATCGCTTGGCTATTTTGGGGGCAATTTTCCCTTCGATTTCTTACAGTATTCAGTTTGGAGGTAGTAATGATTAGAAAGATAAGAACGTTCTTTTGGGTGCTTCTCTTGGGATTGATTTCCTGCGTGGATCAGATCAATTTTCCCTTGGAAAAGCCGGAAACGGAGCGGCTGATCGTCAGCGGATTGTTTACCGATTTGGAAGGACCGCATACGGTGTTACTCTATGAGACCACTTCTCAGGCGCGTCAACCCCTTTTTCAGGATGGATTTTTTACCCTGAATGACCGGCCTCGCCCGGTGAGAAATGCACAGGTCTTTGTGGTAGAAAGCAGGTCCGGTAACGGTTTTCCATTCCGGGAAGTGAGACCAGGAGAGTATGAATTGAGAGGGAGATTTGCTCCTGAGCAGGGGATGGAATTTTTTCTGCAGATCAATGTGGGAGGAGAGACTTACCGCTCTGTGCCTCAGATCATGCCCACCGTAGTGGGATCGGATTCCCTGAGTTTTTCCTTTGAACGAACCCGTGATGAGGACAATCCGGATGCGGCGCAGGTGGTCATCCGCACGGAAGCTACCCTGCCTGAGGAAGTCGGGGGCTATTATCTGCGATGGGCCGTGGATGAAGCCTATTTCTGGGATTTGACTTTTTTCCCAAATCCATTCAATACCCCTCCGCCAAATTGTATTGTCTTTGATTTTCCCGATCCTGAGCGGATTACCTTGGTCAATGGAGACTTGCTAAACAACCCCGGAGGCAAATCCACACGGGTAGTGGCTCAGAGAGGGGTGGACCAGTCCTTTTTGAGTCGACATTATTTCAATGTGCAGCAGCTGAGTATCACGGAGGATGCGTATCGGTATTGGACGCAAATCCGAGAGGTGGTCAACAATACGGGTTCGGTGTTTGACTCACCTCCCGCACCTGTCCGGGGCAACCTATACAATGTCAATGATCCCGATGAGGTAGTCTTGGGCTACTTTGAGGTGGCGCGGTCCCGGGTGACGCGAATATTCACTACGGCAGCGGATGTGCCTTTTTTTGTGGAAAAAGCCTGTGAATATATTCCCGGAAAAAGAAGAGATCAGTATTTGCCTACCTGTCTGACCTGCAGCGCTTTTCCCAGTAGTACAAGTCAGTTTCCCGAGTGGTGGTTTGATGAGTGAGTAGTGCAATGATTGGTAAAGTGTTGAAAACCAGATAAAATCATACTTTCTCCTTTTAAAAGGAAATATTTTTTTCACAAAAATGATCTTATGAGAACAAAATCATTTCATCTCATAAATAAAAATTGCGCGATTGCAGGATTGAAGCGCTATTCCATAGCTTTGCAATCCGTTACGCAATACATCCAGCGAACTTCCGTCCAATGTAAAGGAATATACCTTTGCACTTTTTGCCTTCTCAGTATAGAAACGCCCCAGTCTCTTTTCCTTACTTAGTTTTTCTGCAAGCTCCTCCAAGGTGTATCCCTCCAAAATGATTCGTGATTTGTTGGACTCATTTTTTTTGAGTACTCCATTTTTCGGGGTATACAGAAACTTGTCCAGTTGATCCTGAGATGTAATTTGAAGACAGTTTCCCATTTGGGATTGGGAAGTTTGGCTCGTGACAAATTCAGGACGCTGATCTAATTGTTTCCAGATTTGATCCAAAACTGACTGGTCTAGGGGAGTCGAAGTATTGATTCGCAGGGTGTAGAGCTCTTCTCCAAATTTGCGACTGATCTTAAACTCTACCTCCGGCCACAATTCGGAAAATATCTCCGAGAGAGTTCCTCCCGTACTTACAAAACCCGGACCCGAAGCAGCGCTCGTATTTCGCTCTCCATCGCCATCGAATCTGTGTAATTCGAAATTCCCTTCCTTAAGATCGCCGCTTGCAACCAGGACTTTTTTGGAAGGAGACACTTGAGATTGCGAATAACTAGGCAGGTAGCTCAGAAAGAGGAACACGAAGGAATAAAAATGGTGTCTCATAATTTTTGAGTTTTAGGAAGGGTTCAGGATAAGTTTCGTTTGTGTTAAACTCGATGAAGGCCTCTTCGGTCAATAAGAGATATACATCCTCTTTGTATTCCTGTCCAAGAAATGGCAACTGAACACCGTTGGATAATATAACTTTATTGACCAATGATTTTTTTCCGGTCGGCAAATGATGAATCAATGTCTGTAAGCTGGAATTTTTGACCAAAGAGTACCATCTCCAATCCTCCGATTGGGACAAATACAAGGGAAAGTAAATTTGCTCGGGATCCAGGCCTACTCCTGCTTGCAGCCCTTCTCCTGTGGGGAGAACTTGCAAAAGCTCAGACCCAACCCATTCCCCTTTCCGATTGAATCTGATCAAGGTGTCATTTCCTATTCGGGAAAAAATCACCTCATTCTCAGTATTCGCCAGCGATTGATTGGTCAACACATTGAAGGAGTAAGAATCAGTTGGGGAGGCAGGGTAGCTGAGGTATTTTTGGATTTTCTCAGGGCTGTCTAGGGGAAAAGTCAAGAGGTGAAAATTAAACGTAGTATCCCTGTTCAGTGTATTGGGTGGCTGATATAGAAATAACCGATCCTGAAAAACGGCTAACCTAGAGGCATCTACCCCCAGGTCAAAGGTGGTTTCAAAAGATTGGGTGACCAAATCAAAACGGTGAGCTGTGCCCTTTCCCTCGCAAAGAAGGTAAAGTTTTGAGCCAGCGATTGCGAAATCAGTTATTACACATCCCTGCAGTTCCAAAAAGACCTTCGAATCAAAAATCATAGGTTTTTGATCGGGATCTGCATAATGATACAAGGTAGATTTAGAAAGAATTGTAAAACCGCTCTCCCCGATTTTCCATTTATCAATCACGCCACTAAATGGAATATGAGGAAACTCCACCAAGTCAAATTGATTGATTTCCAAGGAAACGGGAGATAAATTGGATACGGGTTGTTCTTGTATAGAAGGGCTGCTGCAAGACAATACACATGGTAGCAATACCAAAATGATAATTCGATTCATAGATAGAGAAGACAATTCCCTTTTTTAACCTGGATGCTTTCGCAGTTCAAGGAGAAACCTATTTTTAACAACTCTTCTCTAACAAATTCAAACCCATTCATAAAATCAGATTTCTTCAAAAAAAACTTAAATCATTTTTTTCAGTTTTCACGAAGATCCTGTTTAATTAGTTTAAAAATTTTCAAATTAATTTAACCCTTGGAAAATCCCACAACTTGCATCTCGCTTTATCTCCACCTTGATGGCTAGTGTATTAGGATACCCCTTCGGGTTTCAATGTGAAAAAGGATAAAACCACATAGGCACATAGGTTCACATAGTTTATTGGGCTATGTTTTCTATGTGGCTATGTGGTTTATTTTATTCGTCCCAGTTTTAAACAATCAAATAGAAAGAAACTATGGACTGTTGTCAGTCGAACGTTGATCGGAAACTACTTTTTCATCCCCATATAGTCCACTACAAAGTAGCTGAGTGTTCTTACTCCCAGCTTGAATCCGTCTTCCTCGATATGAAAATCCGGAGTATGGTGGGAGGGAACTTTTGCAGGGTCTAATCCTTGTTTCATTCCCCCCAGCATGATAAAGAAACCGGGTTTTTCACGCTGGAAAAAGCTGAAATCTTCCGCACCTGTCACAGGGTCCATGACTACCACATTGCCTTCCCCGGCGGCTGCTACCATGGAGGGAATGGCTTTGGAAGTCAGGTCGGGATCGTTTACTGTGGAGGGGTAGAGCTTTCCGATGTTCACATCAGCTTTGGCTCCTGCGCTTTCGGCAATATTGGTGATGATTTCTGTGATTCTTCGATGCACCAAAGCCTGTTGCTCGTCTCCGAAGGTTCGGATGGTGCCGATTAGTTCTACTTTCTCAGGAATGATGTTGTGACGGATACCGCCATGAATCGCTCCTACGGTAACTACTGCAGGGTTTTGGGTGATATTGACACTTCTGGAAAGGATGGTTTGAAGTCCCATGATGGCTTGGGAGGCCGTCACGATCGGGTCCACACTCGACCAGGGTGAGGCGCCATGCGCCTGAGTTCCGGTGATGGTCACATCCAGATTGTCCACAGCTGCCAAGAAAGGGCCTGATCGATAGCCAACTTTCCCCGCCTCCAATTGCGCCCAAATGTGCAGGCCAAAAATCGCATCCACGTCCTTCATCACCCCTTCTTCGACCATTTGCTTGGCCCCAAAGGAAGTGACACCCGGTTCATAGATTCCCTCTTCGGCGGGTTGGAAGATAAACTTCACCGAGCCTTCCAGCTGATCTTTCATTCCAGCCAAGACTTCAGCTACTCCCATCAAAATCGCCACGTGGGAATCATGTCCGCAGGCATGCATCACACCAGTTTCCTGTCCGTTGTAGGTGGCGGTATTGACCGACTTGAAGGGAAGATCATTGCGTTCGGTCACAGGAAGGGCATCCATATCTGCCCGAAGGGCGACCATTGGACCGGGTTTGCCTCCTTTGAGTACGCCGACCACACCGGTGACAGCCACCTGCTCGGTAACTTCCATGCCAAGGGAACGGAGATGATCTGCCACGATTTTGGCAGTGCGGAATTCCTTATTTCCCAGTTCAGGATGCTGATGGAAATCCCTTCTCCATTCGATCACTTTGGATTCGATGGCATCGGCACCCTGATCGATTTGAGGTCGGAGTTGGGATTGGGCAAAAGAAGATGCGGATAGAAAGAGAAGGGGAAATAGGAGCTTTTTCATGGGTCAATTGTGTAAGATGGGTGGATAAAACTGTCCTTAAAGATAAAGGCAATCTCAGCTATTTAAAGCGTTTGGGAAAAGAGTTGGCGGTGTGGCTTTTAACTAATTTTATCAAATCAATGCAGTTTTTAAAAAGACGGGGAAATTTTTATCCCTAATTTTAACTAATTAATACTTGTTTTATGAGCAATCAATTTTATTCTCTTTTTCTTTTTTGGATTGGGATTTTGCTGTTTTTGACCTCTTGCGGAATGGGGTCTGAAGAAAAATGTATCTCGTTGTTAAAGAATTCTAATGCAGAAAGTCTAGACACGTTGGTCATTGATTCTCCCAATCGAAATAAAATCTATCATGCCGAACTCTGCCTTACCGGGGAATTGGTGGACACGGTCAAGTTGGGAATTCATCCGAATTTCCAGGTTATGCTCTTTCCGGGAAATTATGATAGCCTGATTTACAAAGGGGATTGGTATGGAGATCCGATGGTCCTGAAGACAGAAGGAGGAATGGGAAGTCAGATGGAGTTTTGCGCGAAGTTTTTCTATTAATCAGAGTTTTATGAAAATCCGATATGTCATTTTAATCTTTGTTCTGGCGTTAGTTGCTTGGTTTCAATATGATCAGGTTGAACTCAGACGAAACCATCAAAATGCCAAACAAGTCCGTTTGGGGATGACTGCCGAAAAAGTGATCCAAATTATGGGACAGCCCGAGGAGAAAAACCTAGTCATTGGAAGTAGGGTAGAGGCTGAATCAACTTTTCAATATAAGGCTCCCTTTGGCTCCTCAGACGGAATTGAAATTTCTTTCGACGAGCAGGGAAAAGTTATTCATGTAGCGAATGAATAGCTTCAACTACCCTTTGAATGAAAAAGTAACCACATAGACACACAGGATCACATAGTTAATTGGGCTATGTTTTCTATGTGCCTCTGTGGTTTATTTTATTCGTCCCGGTTTTAAACAATGAATTAGGAAGAAGCCTTGGACTGTCGTCTGTGGACCATTGGCTAGAAACTACTTCTTCATCCCCATATAATCCACCACAAAGTAGCTCAGCACACGCATGCCCAGCACAAATCCTCCCTCGTCGATGTAGAAATCTGGTGTATGGTGAGAGGGAGTTTTGGTCGGGTCTCCTCCTTTTTTCATCCCTCCCAAGCCGATAAATAGCCCCGGCTTTTCCCGCTGATAAAAGCTGAAATCCTCAGCACCTGTCACCGGAGGATTGTAATTGATGTTGTCTTTTCCGGCTGCTGCTTCCATGGAGGCGACCATTTTGGAGGTCAAGTCAGGATCATTCACGGTGGAGGGATAGAGTTTTTGGATATTTACCTCTGCTCTTGCCCCGGCACTTTCGGCGATATTCGTGGCGATCTCCGTGATGCGCTTGTGCACCAAGGCCTGCTGCTCGTCTCCGAAGGTTCGGATGGTACCGATCATTTCCACCTTTTCAGGGATGATGTTGTGACGAATACCTCCGTGAATGGCTCCTACAGTTACCACGGCAGGATTTTGGGTGATATTGACACTTCTGGAAAGGATCGTCTGCAAACCGGTCACAATCTGGGATGCAGTCACAATTGGATCGACTCCAGACCAAGGAGAAGCTCCATGGGCCTGAGTGCCATGAACGATGATTTCCAGATTATCCACGGCAGCTTGGGCGGGACCTGAGCGATAGCCGATTTTCCCAACCTCAGTCTGAGAGGAAATATGCAAGCCGAAAATCGCATCCACATCCTTCATTACGCCTTCTTCCACCAATTGCTTGGCTCCCCAAGTGGTGACTCCGGGTTCATAGATTCCTTCCTCAGCCGGCTGGAAAATGAACTTCACCGAACCTTCCAACTGATCTCTCATTCCTGCCAAGACTTCCGCCACTCCCATTAGAATGGCCACGTGCGTATCGTGTCCGCAGGCATGCATGACTCCGGTTTCTTGTCCGTTGTAGGTGGTAGTGACGGTTGATTTGAAAGGCAAATCCACGCGCTCAGTCACGGGTAGGGCGTCCATATCAGCTCTCAGAGCGACCATCGGGCCAGGCTTTCCGCCTTTCAATACACCCACCACTCCGGTCACGGCCATTCCTTCGGTGACTTCAATTCCCAAGGAACGAAGGTGATCGGCTACTTTTTTGGCTGTTCTGACTTCGTTGTTGCCCAATTCAGGATTTTGGTGAATGTCCCGTCTCCATTCGATTACTTTGGATTCGATGGAAGCGGCTTTTTGATCGATGCTGGGGCGGAGTTTGCTTTGGCCAAACGCCGTTCCGCTAATCAGAAGTAAGGGGATGATAAGTTTTCGCATAATAATGTAAGGTTGATGAAGGTCTTTGGGGCTTTTTTGGGTGTTTTGGAAAATTAGCCCAAGCGAAGCTAAAATCCTTGACCTTTCGGATAAAAAGAGGTGTTGGAGAACTTTTGGACTTGATTTCGCTTTAAATAGAAGATTATTCAAAATCTGAAAAAGGTTTTTACGAAATCAAAATCCCCCTAACCTCCTTTAGAAAAGGGGGAGTTTGCTTATTTCGACGCTCAAACTTCTTCTTTAATAGAGAGGTGTCTTTGAATTTATTGGTAGTAAACACGAAAAATAAAACACAATGGAATTGAAAAATAAAATCGCCGTAGTCACCGGAGTCAGCAAGGGAATCGGGCTGGAATTGGTGAAGCTTTTGGTAGAAAAAGGAACTGTTGTCGCGGGTTGGGGACGAACTCAGCCGGATTTTCAGCATGCTAATTTCCACTTTTTCACCTGCGATGTCTCAAATGAAAGCAGCGTGGAAGTTGCCTATCAGGCCACTATTGCCAAGTTGGGTGCAGATATCCGAATTTTGGTGAACAATGCCGGTTTTGGAGTGGCTGGACCTTTTGAAGAAATGAGTTCTGCGGATTGGAAGTCCATGTTTGATACCAATGTGCACGGGATATTTTATGTCAGCAAGCGACTGATTCCTGCCATGAAAGCTGCAGATGAAGGGCATATTCTAAATGTCGCCTCTATCGCCGGACTGAATGGAGTTGCTAATTTTGCAGGCTATGTGGGCACCAAGCATGCCGTGAGGGGAATTTCCCATTCTATGTATATGGAATTGCGGGATTATGGAATTAAGGTTTCTACCATCTATCCGGGTTCTGTGCAGACCAATTTCTTTGACGGTATCCCTGGGATGAGTGCCCATGAAAACATGATGCGTCCTCAGGATGTGGCCTTGACGATTGTGCAGACTTTGGAAACCCACCCCAATTACTTTGTAGCCGATGTGGAATGCCGTCCGCTGAGACCGAAGGGGAAGAAGCAGTAGGCAGTGGGCAGACTGCCTACTGACCACTGACCACTGCAAACTGAAAAACCTACCACTGAATCCCTTGCCTTTCCGGCCTCATTATCTATTTTTGCCCTAGACCTGACCAAAGGGGATTTTGCCCCTGCCATGCGGGTAATTTTCTCTTTGGTCCTTCTTTTTATGTCACTCCAAGTCTCCCAACTCACTAAGGTTTATGGTTCCCAAAAGGTTCTCGATGCCGTCAGTTTTTCGGCAGAGCCAGGGAGAATTTTGGGCTTTCTCGGTCCTAACGGGGCAGGGAAATCCACCACCATGAAAATCATCACCGGCTATCTCGCCGCGGATTCCGGAGAGGTGAAAGTCTTGGGAGAAAATGCCCTAGAAAACCCCAAAAAGGTGAGTTCTCGAATCGGCTACTTACCCGAACATAATCCAATTTATCTGGATCTGTATGTCCGGGAATTTCTGGAGTTTTCGGGAGGTATCTACGGGATGAAGTCCGCTGCCATCCGTCAAAGAGTAGATGAACTCATCCGAAAAACAGGTCTTCAACCTGAGCAGCACAAGAAAATCGGGCAGCTATCCAAAGGGTATCGTCAGCGGGTAGGTTTGGCGAGAGCACTCATTCATGATCCTCAGGTCGTAATCCTGGACGAACCCACCACAGGCCTCGATCCCAATCAGCTGGTGGAAATCCGTGCGCTGATTCAGGAAATCGCAGCTGACAAAACCCTGATCTTTTCCACTCATATCCTTCAGGAGGTGGAGGCTATTTGCCAGGATGTGGTGATCATCAATCGCGGAAAAATTTTGGCAGCGAGCCCTTTGTCTGAATTAAGAGGAAAGGCTACTGCCGTAGAATTGACTTTGGAAACAGAAGAAGCGCTGGAATTGAGCTGGTTTGAATCTCTGGGAGAAGTGAAATTTGGCCCCAAAGGAACCAAGGAATTGATTCTCTCCGTGCCTGAGGCCAATGAAGTCCGAAAGGCTCTGATGCAGATCATTGCCTCTCGAAATCTCAATCTGATCAGCCTGAATCAGGGCAAAAAGAATTTGGAAACCCTTTTCCGAGAAATCACCCAAGCCCCATGAAAAGTCTCTTTTTCAAAGAAATCAATGCCTTTTTTGGAAGCCTGACCGGCTATCTGGTGTTGGTATTGTTTCTGGTCTCTCTTGGGTTGATCGTTTGGGTTTTTCCGGAAAGCTCGGTTTTGGAGTATGGTTTTGCTGATTTGGAAGCTTTGTTTAGCTACACTCCCTATGTATTTACGTTTTTGATTCCGGCCTTATCCATGCGGATGATTGCTGAAGAGAGAAGAATCGGTACTTGGGAGTTGCTGCGAACTTCTCCGCTTTCGGTGTTCCAGATAGTTTGGACCAAATACATGGCTTTGCTCGTGCTGGTGTTTCTGGCAATGGTTCCTACTTTGCTTTATGCCTATTCCATCGCCCAATTGGGAGATCCTCCCGGCAATTTGGATTGGGCGGGATTTTTTGGAAGCTGGATTGGTTTGCTGATGATCGGGGCGACTTTTGCCGCGGTGGGTTTGTTTGCCAGTTCGCTGACTTCCCAGCAGGTGGTGGCCTTCGTTTTGGGCGTTTTTCTCTGTTTTTCCCTGTATTTTGGATTCACTGCTTTGGGGGATATTCTTTCGGGTGAGGCCGCCTATTGGGTGGAGGAATTCAGCCTGAGTTATCATTATGCAAGCTTGGGGCGGGGAGTGATAGACAGCAGAGATTTGTTTTTCCTTTTGGGAATGATTTGGTTGTTTTTGGGCGGTTCAGTTTTGGTTTTGCGAAGCAAATGAAAAGGACAAAGAACCATAGGGCCCTGTCTATTCTCCTACTTTTGGGAGGCTTTGTCTTGCTGTTTTTTGCAGGGCAGCTAGTGAAGTTCAGACTGGACCTGACGGAGGAGAAGAGGTATAGCCTTCATCCTGCCACGGTGGAAATGCTCGAAAATCTCGATCGCCCGATCCATGTCGATATTTTGCTGACTGCCGATGACCTTCCCGGAGGGATGAGAAGGCTGCAAAAGTCCATGGAGGAGACTGTGCGGACTTTCAATGCCTACGCGAGTGAGAAAATCACGGTAGACTATTTTGACCCATTATCCGTCACAGATTCCCTGAAGGAAGATTTTATCTACAGCTTGGCAGATTATGGCATCAATCCCACCAATTTATTTGTCAATCAAAATTCCGGTCAGCAGGCTCAGTTGATTTTTCCGGGCATTTTGGTGAGTGATGAAGAGTACGAAGTCGGGGCACTGATTCTGAAGGGCGAGCGTGGGATGTCTCCCGATCAGATTCTAAATTTTTCCATAGAAAACCTCGAATACGAGCTCAGCAATGCCATTCGAAAGCTGATTGATCCTCAGAGCAAGGCTGTGGCCTTGGTGATCGGTCATGGAGAGCTTTCCGAAGATGAGGGTTTTGGAGTGGTAGAGGCCTTGGATGGGCAGTATGAAGTCTTCAAAGTGCCTTTGGATCAGGCAAAAAGCCCAAGCGACCTGAGTTCTTTTGGGATGGTTCTGGTTTTGGGCCCCAAATCCTCCTACACCGAGCGGGAGCTTTTTCTCCTGGATCAATATGTCCTCGGCGGAGGAAATCTGGTCGTGGCAGCCGAAGGAGTGGATGTCAATCTCGATGAAGCTGGGGGAGAGGGCACGCTTTCATTTCCCCTGGAAAATGAACTGGACCGACTGCTTTTCCGCTACGGAATCCGTATAAACAAAGACTTGATTCAGGACTTGAACTTCTCCTATCTCCCCATCATGGGAGGGAATTTCGGCAATCAGGAGCAGATGATTCCACTGCCTTGGCCCTACTTTTTCAATGCGGGAAGAATGGCTCCGCATCCCATCACCAAGGGTTTGGATCAGGTGAATTTCAGATTTGTCAGCAGCCTGGACACAGTCAAGGCCGATGGGGTGAAAAAGACTCCACTGATTTTCGGTTCAGAAAAGGGAAAAATCCTGCCAGCCCCAAGCCGTGTGGCTCTCTCGGATATGCAGCAAGCTCCTGTAATGGAGGAGTTTACGGTAAGCAATCTTCCTTTGGGATATTTGCTCGAAGGGGAGTTTACCTCGGTGTTCAAAAATAGGTTTCTCCCGGAAGAATTTTCCGGACAATCCTTCTTGGAATCCGGGAGAGGCAAAGTGGTAGTTTTCGGAGATGGTTCTCTTTTTCAAAGCCAGCTAGACTTGGGAGGAAATCAGCCCCTTCCCTTGGGAGAAGATCCTTTTGCCCAGACTACCTTTGCCAACAAGCAATTGCTGCTCAATTTGGCTCAATACCTAACCGATCCGGAGGGAATCATTTCGGCCCGAACCCGCACCCTTCAGATTCGGCCTTTGGACCGGCTGAAGGTCAAGGAGCAGGGGACTTTCTGGCAAGTGATCAACATCGGAGGTCCGATAGGAGTGGTCTTGATTCTGGGTGGGATTATCCTTTTTTTCCGCAAAAAACAATACAGTCGCAAAGCGTAAGAGGATGTCTGTTTTAGACTTCACAAGTTTTTTGACGGAAAGCAAAAGCCAATCCGCCGAATTAGCATTTTATTTATAAATTTACCCCATTGGTTAAAAATGTAAATCCAAGTTCTCCTACAGTTGAAATAATGCACTTTCAGTTTAGGCTATTTCAATTGTGAGATGATTTCCTGTCCTGAGAGACAGTTTGTTTGACAACTAAAAGACAATCAAAAAGATATGAAATTCATTGTTTCCTCCTCTGCCTTGCTGAAGCAGCTGACGTCCATCAACGGCGTCGTGACTACCAACCCGGTTGTTCCGATTTTGGAAAATTTTCTCTTCGAAATCAAAGATTCCGAGCTTACCATCACTGCTTCTGACTTGCAAACTTCCATGATCACCCAGATTCATGTGGAGGCCAAGGAGGATGGGAATATTGCCGTGCCGGCAAAAATCCTGATCGAAACTCTGAAAAACCTTCCGGAGCAGCCGGTGACCTTCAGCATTGATCACGATACCTATGCGGTGGAGATCAGCTCTGACAACGGGCGTTACCGATTGGCGGGAGAAAATGCGACCGACTTCCCAAAAATCCCTACCGTAAGCAATGCCACCACGGTAGATATGTCCACTGAAGTGCTTTCCTCAGCCATTTCCAATACCATTTTTGCTACTTCTTCCGATGAGCTTCGTCCTGCGATGACCGGGGTATATATCAATCTGAGTGCAACCAATACCACCTTTGTAGCTACAGACGGTCACCGACTGATCCGTTACAGAAGGGTGGATGTGGCCTCCGGAAGCCCTGCAAGTCTGATTATCCCAAGGAAGGCACTGAACCTGCTAAAGTCCACTTTGCCATCTGAGAATGTACCTGTTTCGGTAGAATTCAACCAAAGCAATGCGTATTTCAAGTTTGGTCAGATCAAAATGATCTGCCGACTGATCGACGAGCGATTCCCGGACTATGAAAATGTCATTCCGGTGGACAATCCGAATATGATGACCATTGACCGGATGGAATTGCTCAGCTCTTTGAGACGAATTGCCATCTATGCGAACAAGACGACCCATCAGGTAAGGCTGAAATTGACTGGAAGTGAGCTGATGATCTCAGCGGAGGATTTGGACTTTTCCAACGAAGCCAATGAGCGACTGTCTTGCGATCATGATGGAGAGGATATCGAAATCGGATTCAATGCCAAGTTTTTGGTGGAAATGCTGAACAACCTGAGCTGCAAAGAAGTCAGCCTGAAGTTTTCTGCTCCGAATCGTGCCGGATTAATTCTTCCTGTAGAGCAGGATCCAAACGAGGATATTCTGATGCTCGTGATGCCTGTGATGCTCAACAATTACGTATAACCATAACCACAAACCATAAATCAAAAGCCCGGTTCTGCATTTGCGGAATCGGGCTTTTTATTGGTTAAGGGATATAATTTGAGGTTTCCAAAAACCTCGAAGAGCTTGATTAAGGCTTATAGTTTTTTGAGATCTAAAAAAAACTTCAAAGGCTCTTTTTAGAATCCCTCATCATCTTCAAAAATAAACCTTCCACACGCTCTCTCGCCCAAGGGGTTTTTCGAAGAAAAGTAAGACTGGATTTGATCGAGGGATTATGGGTAAAGCAGCGGATGGGGATTCGCTCTCCAAGTTCTTCCCAGCCATAGTGTGTGACCAATTGTTCCAAGATGGTATCAAGTCTTTGGCCATGAAGAGGGTTGTTGGGTTGATGTTCCAAGGGGAAGTCGTATAGTGAATGGTTTAAAGTTAATACTAATTGGTTATTGAACAGGCTGGATCAAATCCCAAAGATTTCCATACAAATCCCTGAAAACAGAGACTATTCCATAAGGCTCTTGGGCTGGTTCGCGGATAAATTCCACCCCTTTGGAGCGGTAGTTTTCATAATCTCGGTAGAAATCGTCTGTGTAAAGAAACAGAAAAACGCGTCCACCTGCCTGAAAACCGATTTGCTTTTCCTGAGTCTCATTGGCGGCTTTGGCTAAAAGCAAATGGCAAGTGGACCCCGGAGGCGTCACCCTCACCCAACGCTTGGTCTCACTCATTTTGGAGTCCTCAAGAAGCTCAAAGCCTAAGGTCTTTGTGTAATAATGGATTGCTTCGTCATAATCATTGACGAGCAAGGTAATTTGGCCCAGCTGCTGATGCATAGATCTAATTAATTTGGAAGATGAGATTCTGATGAGAAAAGATTAAATCCCATTAATGAGTTCGAAAAAAAGAATTTTTCCGGTGTTTTTGAGTTATTCAGGCCCTTCAAGTTGACCGATTATGGAGGTGAAAGTGGTGTTAAGATTAAAAATATAATTTCTCAGCGAAAAGATGAGATTGATTTTTGGTGTTTTATCCTCCAGAGTTACTTTAGTAAAAAATTAGTTTATGAGACTTTTACTTGCACTTATTCTGGGATTTCTTTTTCTCCAATGTCAAAACAAATCTGAATCCATTGACCAAGCCAAAGAGCTTTTTCCAACTGGAGAGATTGTTGCTCTTCAATTGGATGATTCTACGTCTAACGTGAGCTATTCCTACCAATATCATTTGAGTGATGGGAAGGAATACTTTTTTAATCTAAAAATGGATGGAAATATCTTACAGATCTTTGATTTTTCTACTGGAGAAAAAATCAAAACCCTCCAATTTGATCAGGAAGGCCCCAACGGAGTGGGAGGACTGTTTGGATTCCATGTACAAAGCTTGGATAGTATTTTCCTGTTTAATCCCCCTTTTGGATCCTCGTTTTACTTGGCAAATATTGAAGGGGAATTGTTGAAGAAGTTCAAGTATCAAGTACCGGATGGTGCGGGTTCAGCTTTCGTGCATAATGGCTATATGACCTCTCCGCCGGTTTTGGAAGGATCCAAACTCGCAGTTAATCATCGGTTTCCTCAAAATATGCGGGAGCTTACTCAGGAGATTTTATCTAACAATACTTTCGGCTATCAAATAAATCTGGAAACCGGGGAAACTCAGTATTTCAATCATTATTTCCCCCAAGATTACCTGGGCTCAGGGTTAAAAAGTATTGATTTTAGCAGAGCCCAGGGAGAGGATAAGGTGGTCTATTCCCTGTTTGGTGATCATAAGCTTTACTATGCATCTTCCTTTGACTCCACCTTGAAATCGGTGGAAGCAGGAAGTGAATTTTTGGACCAAACGATGCCGAATTTCAAACCTGACGCAGTTTCTGAGGAATATCAAAACTATGCCTTTGCTTCGAGCAGATATGGTTCGATTTTGTATGACCCCTACAGGGAGGTTTACTATCGGATTGCCTTTCCCACTCTTCCGGAAGCTAGCATTGCCGATATCAGAAGTCAGGGAAATGCTTTGGGACCATTTGTGGTGATGGTTTTGGACTCGGATTTGAAAGTGATCACCGAGAGAAAATTTGAACCCGGGAAGTATCATCCGGACAATGTTTTTGTTGGGAAAAAGGGACTTTACTTATCCTTGCAGCACCCCAATAATCCGGAAAACAGGGAAGAGGAGATGCAGTTTGAGTTGATTGAATTGAGGTAAGAAAAGTGTTTTCTGATCATAGAAATGCCTCAAGCTGTTCAGGATTTGTAATCCTGAACCTTGATCATAGGATTTTCAATCCGAGCAAATTAATTTTTAATCCTAAATGATTGAAATATGGGCTTTGAATTTAAAATTCGGGATCAAGGTGCAGTTCATTTTTTGATTTTTACAGTTCATCAATGGGCAGATGTTTTCACCAGAAAGGAATATTCAGACCTATTGTTGGAGAGTCTAATTTATTGCCAAAAGAGTAAGGGCTTGGAAATTTATTCATGGGTAATTATGAGTAACCATATCCACTTAATTGCAAGTGCGAAAGAGGAAAACCTATCCGATATTATTCGAGATTTTAAAAAATTCACCGCGAAGAAGATTTTCAAAGCCATTCAGGATAATCCTAAAGAAAGCAGAAAGACATGGCTTACCTTGGCATTAAGTCATCAAAATCAAATATGGTTTTGGGAGGATGGGTACCATGGAGAAGAAGTGTTTTCAAAGAGATTTTCTGATACCAAATCCAATTACATTCATCAAAACCCGGTCAGGGCCGGAATTGTCGAAAAGGAAGAAGAATATTTAAATAGTAGTGCTGGAGATTTCTACGGGATAAGAAAAGGACCTATTCGCCTTGCAGATTTCGGGTAATATTTTCCTTTTGAAGATTAAAAATCTTCTGATCGAGCTTCGAGATTACAAATCTCGAAGAGCTGAGGAGATGCAGTTTGAGTTGATTGAATTGAGATAAGAAAAGTGTTTTCTGATCATAGAAATGCCCCCAACAAGTGTATAACTTTTTGGGGGCAAATCAAAAGTGGCTTTTTTAACTCATTAGATTGTTCCTGTTAGGCATTCACCTCGCTCAATTCCTGAGCCAGAGGGAAGTCAATCGGGAATTGTGTTAGGTTGTGGATGTAGTTGGAGATGATTTTGTCCCCAATGACGATCGCGACATCGACCAAACTAGCCTCGGTATATCCAGCTGCAAAAAAGGCATCTTTGGTTTCTTGGCTTGCCTTTCCTCTATTTTCAGCTACCGACTTGGTGAATCTTGCCAAGGCGTCAAGCTTTGCGTCAAAAGAAGCAGATCCTCCTCTGATTTCAAGGATTTGATCCTCAGTGAATCCGTTCATTTTTCCCAACACGGTATGAGCCGATTGACAATATCTACAGCCATTAACCTGAGAAACGACCAAGTTGATAACTTCCCTTTCTTTTGCTTTGAGGGAAGACTTCCTGTTTTGAAGTGCTAAGTAATCTCTCAAGGCCGTTTCACTTTTGGCAAAGTAGGCATACAAGTTTGGGACAAACCCCAGTCCTTTTTGCAAGTTGTCAAAGATGGATTGATTGGCTTCTGTGACTTCGGCTCGGGTAGGTACTGTGAAATTTTTCATCGTGGTATTGTTTGTTTTGGTTGAAATAAATTAACAATACAAAGATGGAGCGCTTAAGTCAGGTAGGGTTAGGCAGTATTTCCCGAGGAGTTGGCAATTTTGCCCAATCTTAGTTTCTCCTTGAAGTCGGATGGGGAGAGCCCTTCATTTTTCTTGAAAAACCGGCTAAAGCTTTGAATGTCCTCAAAACCCAGTTCATGCCCGATTTCTTTGATGCTTTGATCGGTGTAGCCAAGAAGTCTCCTTGCTTCCAGCATTTTCCGGTCATGGATAAAGCTCAAAGGGGATTTTTCGCCCAGTTTGGAAAATAGGTTGGATAGGGTTTTGGGCGATTTAAAAAGCAAATCGGCATAATCCGCCACAGTATGCTTGGTTTTGAAATGGGTTTCTACCAAATAGTTAAATTCCCGGATCAGATCCACCTGACTTTTCTCCAAATCCTCCATTTTTTGTTGGGACTTGTAGATTCGGGTGCAGAGGATCAAGAGCCTCTTCAATAGTATCTGAAGCATTTCGAGCTGCAGCGGGTCGGGTACTTCCTGAATCTCAATTTCAAAGACTTTCCAAAGCGCTTCTAATTTCGCGATCTCTTTCTCAAAAAGATTAATTACCGGCGTTTCTGCAGAACCAAAAAACAAGACTCCCTTACAGCCGATTTCAGAATCATGATCCAATATGCAAAAGAATGCTCGGTTGAATCGTAAGAGTCTGGCCTTTTGCAGGTTTTTTACTTCCACTCGATGGAATTCCGTCAGGCATACTGCTTGATTGGCTTGAAAAGTAAATTCTATTCCATCAATGATCAGAATGGACGGATTCAAGAACCAAACAAAAGTAAGCTCACTTGGATTTTTTTCTTTTAGTAGAAAGCAATTGGAAGAATCTATTTCTTCTAGTTGAAGCTTTTCTGATGAAGGTCCTTGGAAAATCATTAAAGCCGATGTTTTGGAAAATTAAAAGTGGTTGAGTGAAAAATCAGAACCGAATTCTTTAGAATCAGGTTCCTCTTTCCCTGCTAATCAAGTGCTAGGATTTTGGGTTTGGGAAAGTAGGATCTTGATCAAGTAAGGTCATGCTCAGCCTTCTGATTTCAGCTTTCTGACTTACTCAACTTTCTTCCTTTCCCCTCTAAATGTCCCATTCGGCTGAACAAAGTTCACGGCAATAATTTCCCCGTCTTTTTCCTCAAACTTCACCTTGAAGCCTTCCAGAACCTTCAGGTTAAATTCATGCTCGCCGATATTGACCAATTCGTACTCAGGTTGGCCGGGCACAAAGGCATAGAGTTTTTCCTCTTTGATGTAAATTTTCACTTCCTGCACGCCCATCAGTAGGTAGGCTCCCTCGTACTTTTTCAAGTCATCTACCGAAAGCTCATTTTCCTTCGGTGTACGCTTAAATTCGATCGGATCCAAGGCAGGTTCTAATGAAGCTTTTAGACCAGAGATATCTCCGGTCATGTTGCTGACAAACTGCAAGACAAAAGGATTATCTCGATTCGGTTCGCCTTGGTAGATCAAAAACAAATTGAACGCGTCGTAGTCTTTGTGCTCCAAAAAGCCACCCAAAAGGCCTGTTTGCACAAAAAGCGTATCGTTTTTCAGGTCAATTTCCATTTTCCCATAACCGGGATGTTCGTAAGTGCCGGTATAGTCCATCAGGATATGGGATGGCTTGGTTAGGCTTGCTTTGGCCGTGGAGTCTGCAACAGCCTTTGCTTTGGCTTGTGCTTCCTTGGCTTCTTCCAAGCGCTTGACCGTTTCACCTAGCCAATCAGAGGGTTCTAAGTTAAGCATGCGATCTGCCACCATATTTCTGACCACATTGGGAAGTGGAGAACCATTCTGATTAGTCAGAACCACGATTCCTAAACTGTCTGTTGGGTAGAAAGCGGCATTTGCAGAAAAGCCATCGATATTTCCTCCATGTTCCACCCGGTAGTGACCTCGGTAAGAGGCCAAAAACCAGCCATAGCCATAGTTGGAAAACTGCACATCGGGATGCTCCTTGGAAGGAGTGCCGGCAGCCACCACCATTTGGGCACTCATTGCCTCCTTCACGTAGTCTTCAGGGATGATTTGTTCGCCCTTGAATTTCCCACCGTTGATCCAGGTAATGAGCCAGTTGGACATTTCCGAGACGCTGGAATTGATCGCTCCGGCTGGTCCCATAGCGGCGATATTGTAGTAATCCATTCGCTTGGTTTTTCCATCTAAGTCCACCGAGTAGCCAAAGGATTTGTCTGCATCCTTTTCCATCTCGGGAATGCGGAAATTGCTTCGGGTCATGCCCAGTTTGTCAAAAAAGAGCTCCTTCACATTTTGCTCCCAGCTTTTACCGGTAAGTCGGGCACCGATTTCACCTTGGAGGAAAAACATCCAGTTGTTGTAATACCATTGCTGTCGCAGTCCGGTGAAAGGCTCCTGAAATTCGATCCGCTTGATCAGTTCCGATTTGGATTCGGATGGAAACATAAACCAGGAAAAATCATGTCTTGGTAAACCCGTTCGGTGAGCCATCAGGTCTTTGACGATGATCTGCTCATTCATCCAGGGCTCAGCAAAGCGGAGTTCGGGTATGTATTTTCCTGGGCGGGCATCAAAGTCGATTTTCTCCTCTTTGCTAAGCACGCCCAAGACGGCCGAGGTAAAGGCTTTGGAAGAAGATCCAATAGCAAAAAGCGTGTTTTCAGTCACCGGAACCTGATTTTCCACATCCTTGAAGCCAAATCCTTTTGCATAGACGATTTGATCTTTTTGGACAATGGCTATGGCAAAACCGGGTGTGTTTAGGGCTACTCGGGCTTTTTCAAGTTCGGTATCCAGGATTTTGAAAACGTCCTGTTTTTTCTGAGAAAAGGTAGGGCTTACAAAAAAGCTGAGAAGGAGTAGGGAGAGGAGAAGTCGGCGCATAATAAAATGGTTTAGAATAAACAATAATAAAAAATTGCCCCAAAAAGAGATAGACTTATTTGGGGCAATTTGAAGAGTTTGGGATGGCTTTACGACTTAGCCGGCATTTTCCAAAGTCCTTCTTACTTGATCCAGATTGACCCGGCACTCCTCGATTGACTCCCATTCCCGGCCTCTTTCCCCGTGCTCGATTCCCACATAGCCATGGTAGTTGTGGGCCAGTACGATCTTCATCATCCGGGTGTAGTCCAGTCCTGTTTCACGACCCTGATCATCCCAAACTTTTGGCTTCAGGCTGACTCCTTTTGCCATAGGCATCAATTCATCCACACCCCGATAGGAATCATAACTGAGAATCTGATCTGCATCCCGCTTCATCACAAAGTTGCCAAAGTCCGGCAAGGTACCCGCCCGGCGATGTGCAGTTTGCTTAATCAGCTCGGCCAACCATTTACCGTTGGAGGAGTAGCCTCCATGGTTTTCTATGATGACATTGATATCAAAATCGTCTGCAAATTCACAAATTCTGCGAAGGGTAGAACTGCAGACATCTATTGCTTCCTGCTCCAGTTTGGGATCCTGACTGAACGGAACAGCCGTGTAGGCATTGATCCGAATGGAATGACAGCCTAGGAATTTGGCCGCTTCTACCCACTTTTTATGATTTTCTACCGTCTGCTGTCGCTCCTCGGGGGTGGCGGCACCTAATTGACCTTCCCGGTCCACCATGATGAGTACGTTGGTGACCCCTTCTCCTTCGGAGCGGGTTTTCATCTCCTGCAAATAGGCTTTGTCCTGTGCCTTGTCCATAAAAAACTGGTTGACATACTCCACTGCATCGATACCGTGTTTTTTGGTCTCGATGGCAAAGTCCAGATTGTCCATTTTCCCTCCGAAAAGCAAGGGGTTCAAAGACCATTGGGCTAAGGAAATTTTAAAAATCGGATCTGCTTTAGTTTTTGACATGGCAAATTCTGGTAGTCCAAGCCCAATAGCAGCTGCTGCCAGGCCGGATGTTTTGAGGAAGTTTCTTCGGTTAGTCATGGGAAATAGGGATTGGGTTAATGGTTATTGAGTTTTTGGTTGTTATGTTCTAAGTTAATGAATTTGAGAGAGATTGCTTTGTTGTGTTTATCTTTCTCCCTTCCTGATCGGTAGAATGGAGCAGGAATACTATGCCTACTGAATTAAATCTCCCATCCGCTTCGATACTCCCTTGTCAGCAACTGATTTGCAGCTTCATCATTGGTGATTTTGACCAAATTCGCATCGAAATCCACCTTTTTGCCAGCTCTCAAGGCTACAGCACCAAGGTTAATCGTATCGGTAATGCATTGGGCCCGGGTAAAGCTGCCCGGGGTCTGTCGCTTTTCCAGCATGGCATCCACCCATTGGTCGGTGTTGCGGTCCACTTCACGGGAATTGATTCTCTCAGATTCTCTACCAGCCATCATGGAACTTTCAGGCAAAAGCACCGGATATTCTCCCCGGAAGCCTCCCAGGATTTTCCCTTTAGACCCTACGATCAGCAAACCTTCCTCTGGAGTGTCTTTTTCATCCATTTCTAATTCCTCGCAGGCAAATGGCTTCATTCCCCCATCATACCAAAACAGGTCAAAAGCAGGTAGGGAAGCTTGGGCCGGAAAATTCCATTTGATCGTACAGCTCGCGGGGAAGGCAACGTCATTTTTCACCCATTGATAGACCTGATTGACTTCCTCCCGAGTGGTGGTGCCAAAGGCCCTAGCGGAAACGGGACTGCGGTCGATGCCCAAAGTTTCAAAAAGTGGAAACAAACTGTAATGCCCCATATCTGCTACCGATCCACCTCCGAATTCGTACCATCCTCGAAAGACATTGTGCGTGTAGTTTTTGTGATAGGGCATATCAGGCACAGGTCCCAGCCAAAGATCCCAATTCAATCCTTCGGGAATGGGTTGTGACTCGGAAGGTCTTTTGGTCCATTGTTGCCAAACGGGTCGATAGGACCAATTGTGGATTTCTTGTAGTTCTCCGATCAGTCCGGCATCCATCCACGCTTTGATCTGTCGGTATTCGGGCCGGTCAGACCAAGCTAAAAGATGAGTAACCAAGCCTGAATCTTTGGCTTTTTGGATGACCTTTCTTCCTTCCAAAAGCCGATTTGCGATGGGTTTGTGTGTCACCACGTGCATGTTTTGATCCATTGCGGCCAAGGCAATCGGCGCATGGGTATGATCGGGGGTCATGATTTTGACTGTATCGATGCCTTTTTCCTTGGCAAGAAGCTCCCGATAGTCTTCATAGCTTGCACAACCTTTGTATTTACCTGAGGGCTTGTTCTTTGCGTAATACGTTTCCACATATTCCTGACCGATATCTCTTCCTCCGGGGATTCCAGGCTTGCCTTCCCACCAAGAATCATCGCCGATGGTTTTGCGGATATCATTCCGAATGCCGTACGGGGACCAGTCGAAATAGTCAGTAGAAAATTTATTCACGTCGCATACCGCAACCACCCTCACTTTTGGATTTTGCAAAAGGCTTCCCATTTCCCGTAGCCCTTGAGTTCCGCAACCGATATTGGCTACAGTCAGTTGGTCCGAGGGTGGGATTTTTCCCAAACCTGCGATGACGTTGGAAGGAACGATGGTAAAAGATGCAGCAAAGGTGGCCGCCGAAGCGAGAAAATCCCGGCGGTTGAGGTGGTCAGATTTAGACATGATTTAGGTTTTTTGGGTTGGCAAGGGAATTTAGCAATTTCGATTTATTGATACCTTCTAATTATGGGGTTTTCAATAATCTCCAAAACTCCTCGCGCATCTTATCTGCATCGATCTCGGTGTAGACTTGTACCACTCTCGGGGTGTTTTCCGGAGGAGTCATTACCGGTGAAACCGTCGCCCATTCGGGGTGAATATAAGCCATCACCAATGCCAAATCCCACATCACCCGGGTTTTGTCTTGTGGATTGTGCACTCTCCAGCGATCTGCCAAAATCTTTTCGATTGCCACGTTTTCATCCAGTCTCGCATAAGTCTCATCCCGATCAAACTTCAAGGCAAAGGAAGTCGTCGTGGTCATGATGGTGAAGTCCAATCCCTCAAGATTGAGCAAGTAATCGAAGGCATTTAGGTCACAGCGTATATTGAATTCGCTTTTGTTCCAAGCCCGAGATTCAGGAGTATACCAGGAACCCAAGGAAAAAAGTCGGATTTTATCCTTGATGTCCGGTGCCAAAATCAAAGCTGTTGCCACATTGGTCATGGCACCAAGTGTCAGGACATGGAGCTTTTCTTCTCCTTTCATCTTCCGGGCTTCGGCGATAATGGCCTGAGCTGCCGGAGAATCTCTTGGGTCTTGCTGTCCCCATGCTCTTCCGATCTGTCGATCCGCGCCCAAGGGATGTGGGATATCCATTCGACCCATCGCAGCAAGAATCTCCTCATTGAGGCGCTGACTTTCCTCGACTGGCTTGAGCGTCGCGGTTTCGTAGGCATTCCACTTTTCGAAGACATTCAGATCGGCATTATTGAAGTGAGCCGAACTCAGCCCGATCAGATCAATTCCCGGCACTTTGACCAAATAGGCAATGGCATAGAGGTCGTCCATTTCATTACCTGTGTCGGAATCCAACCATACTTTCTGCTGGGAAAAACCTGACTGAAGGATTAAGAAAAGGCATACAATCAATAGGGATAAGTTGGTTTTCATCAGTCTTATTTGATTTTTAACGGTCTGATGGAATATCGCAAGGAAATATCCTTTCACTGAATGGAAACTACTTCTTGCTCAATTCCATGGGTTTAGACAAGATAAAATCCAAAATACACAATTTCTTTTGACACAATGCAGGCTAGCTACTTTTCGGGAAAAGCTTATCTTAAGCAGACAATTCCCACTGCCATGCAAAAGCTTTCCCTACTTCTTTTTATCCTGGTCGTTATTTTCTCCTGTCAGGAAAAAACTCCCCAATCGGAACAAATCACCTATCCCGAGCGACCGAATATCGTCTGGATCGTCGTAGAGGATATGTCTCCTGAGCATTTGGAAACTTACGGAGGCACAGGTGGTAAAACTCCCCATCTGAATGCCTTGGCAGCCGAATCCCTGCAATACCAAAATGCATTTTCTACTGCGGGTGTTTGTGCTCCCAGTCGGGCAGCTTTGATCACGGGAGCCTATCAAACTTCAATCGGAGCGATGCATATGCGGACTTTAGCGCCATCTGCTGCAGCTGGAGACGCCTATCCTCCCGGATTCAAAGGCTATTCCACCGTACTGCCTGAAGGAATGTGGCCCTATCCGGTTTATCTCCGAATGGCCGGCTACTACGTGAGCAATAATGTCAAAGAGGACTATCAATTCCGCAGCCCCGTCATGATGTGGGATGAAAGCAGCAACAAGGCTCATTACCGCAACCGACCCGATCCCAACCAGCCCTTTTTCTCCATATTTAACTTTACCACTACCCATGAATCCCAAGTTTGGGTTCGGGAAGGGAAGGACAGCCTCTTGGTTGACCCCAAAGACGTGACCGTGCCTCCAGTTTATCCGGATGATTCACTTACCAGACGCACGATTGCCCGATTTATCACCAATGTGATGCGGATGGATGCCCAGGTAGGGGAGGTGATTGCCCAACTGAAAGAGGACGGGCTATATGACAATACCATCATTTTCTTTTACTCCGACCATGGGGATGGGATGCCTTATTTCAAGCGGGAATTGTATGATCGGGGCTTGAAAGTGCCTTTGCTGGTCAAAGCTCCTTGGCTGGAAGGGGGGACAAAGACGGATGAACTGGTCAGTTTTGTGGATTTCGGTCCAACATTGCTTTCTCTGGCAGGAATTCCAATTCCGGAAAGCATGCAGGGACAGGCTTTTCTCGGAGAGCAGAAGGCTGAGCCTCGAAAATATATTTATGCCGCCCGGGATCGGATGGATTCAGAATACGATCGGGTACGGGCCGTTTCCGATGGACGGTTTAAATACATCCGTAACTACATGCCCGAAAAGCCAAACTACCAGAATATCCGCTACCGGCTTCAAAATCCCCTGATGGGACATCTCCTGGAACTGAATGAAAAAGGGCTGCTCAATGAAAATCAGGCCCGTTGGTTTGCTCCAAGCAAGCCCGAGGAAGAACTCTACGACACCCAAAATGATCCGTGGGAGTTTAACAACCTGGTAGGGAATCCGGAGTATGCCGATAAATTAGAAGAGCTGCGCAAAGCCCATGAGGATTGGGTCGCTGAGTACGGCGACAAAGGTGCCCTGAATGAAATGGAAATGGTCAGAGGCTGGTGGAATGGAGGAGAAAATCCTCCCGTCACCGAATCCGCTGAGGTAAGTTTTGCAGAAGGCAAAGTCACTTTAAGTTGCCCCACTTCTTCAGCTCTGATCGGCTGGAGAAAGTCAAGCAGTGATTCTTGGAAAATCTACACCGAACCTTTTGAGGCGGTGGCTGGAGATTCATTATATGTGAATAGCCATCGAATAGGATTCGAGGCAGCGGAAATTGCCATGACTATAAAATGAGACTGAATTGGATATGAAGTCTTTCCTCAACAAGCTAACTTTTTTCTGCCTTTCCTTTATGGCCACCCTATGGGTCCATGCTCAGGAAAACATGCTCTGCCAAGGTGCTTATTGGACCGAGGATGAGGCAGCTATTTTTATGAAAAAGACTTCCGAGTCGTGGGCTTCTCAATCTGACTGGGAAAATCGGACAGAGGTAATTCGGAATGGAATTCTCCAAGGAATGAAACTTGGCCAAATGCCAGACCGAATAGCTCCTTTCAATCCCATCATTCACAGCACCCGGGAAATGGATGGCTACATTGTGGAAAATATCGCGATCGAAAGCTTTCCGGGATTTTATATTACCGGCAACCTGTATCGCCCGCTCAATCCAGCTCCTTTTACCAAAAGCCCTGCAATTCTCAGTGTGCATGGACACGGACCTGATCTGAGGTTTGGAGAAAGTATGCAAAAACGAAGTGCAGCTTTTGCCCGGATGGGAGCGGTGGTGTTTGCTTATGATATGATTGGCTATGGAGATTCCAAGCAAGTGGATCACAAAATTCCGATTGCCTTAACCCTTCAAACTTACAATTCACAACGTGTTATTGATTATCTGATCTCCCGTCCGGATGTGGATCCCGATCGGATCGGAGTGACCGGTGAATCGGGTGGAGGAACCCAAACTATCCTAATTACTGCACTGGATTCGAGAATAAAGGTTTCCGCTCCGGTGGTGATGGTTTCAGCTTACTTCTTTGGAGGCTGCACTTGCGAAAGTGGAATGCCGATACATAAAAGCGAAAACCATCAGACCAATAATGTGGAAATTGCTGCTTTGGCTGCTCCAAGGCCCCTATTATTGGTTTCTGACGGAGGAGATTGGACTAAGAATACTCCAAGAATTGAATTCCCCTATGTGCAAAAAGTGTATTCTGCTTTTCAGGCAGAAAGCCGGGTGGATAATGTCCATTTTGCCGGAGAGCGGCATGACTATGGTAAAAACAAGCGGGCCGCCGTTTACAATTTCTTTGGGCATTACCTTGGTCTCAATGCAGGCAGAATCCCCTATCAGGATGGATTTGATGAGAGCTTTGTGACTCTGCTGTCTGCCGATGAGCTACGGGTATTTAATGAAAGGTTTCCTTTGCCAAAAGAGGCTTTAAGTGGAGATGATGCTGTAATCAATTTTTTGAACCTGAATTGAGGGTTTTTGAATGAGATTGCTTTCCCAACCGATACTTTTAATCAATAATTTTTAACTCATACCAGACCATGTTCACTCTATCGCCAACCATTTCATTAAATCCCAAAAATCGGTCCTGGAAGCTAAATCTTTCTCAGGATGGATCTTTCCAAATGGAGTTGATAAAGGAGAAGTGGAGTTTGAAAATATTGGGTTATATATCCCCGAATTATGATATATCTCGCTTTCAATCCGATCCTACTTTTTTTATTAAGGAAAAGGGCAAAGGTCTCAATTTGAGTCAGTTGGAAAATGTTTGGAAGAACTCAGGCGTTCCTCTTTCCTATTGTGCAGAAATAGGCAAAGCTGAGGTGCCAATGAAAATTCCCTCAGGAAATCTTAGATTTTTCTCGGGATTGGTAATTCATCCTTTTTCTGATGGCAATATTTATTTGAGTGCTACTCTCAGCTATACCGAAGAAGGTATCGGAAAAGAAAAATCGTATTTAGGGGAATTCTTAGCTCTATTGAAGCAGTTTGAATTTTCAATTCCAGTCGTTCTTCCCAAAGTTACAGTTCCTCCTCCGGTCAGGTTTAATTTTGGAAATTCCAAATTGGATCGGATAGAGTCCTACGATTCGGGTTTTTATTCTGGGGGAGGATCCTACAGCATTGAAGAGTCAATTTATTTATACGATGACCATTCGTGTTTTTACCGGTATTTAAAAGTGGTTTCTATGCCAGGCTTAAGTGGAGGAATGGATCAAAGAGAGAGCCGAGGTACTTGGGCTTTCCAGGGGAATTCATTGGAATTAATTTTATGGGATATTCCAAACAAACGGTTTACCGTGGAACGGTTAAATCCGAGTCAGCTCTCACTCAATGGAGAAGCTTTTTGGTGGAGTAAGATTTAGCTTTTTCTCCAGACCTATTTCAATTGGTGCAAGGAATTCCATTTTGGGAATTGGGACCAAAAGGAGGCCGAATTCGGTATTCTTCGATTTGTTTTTGCCAATCAATATCCTTCATCTGATAGTCGGGAGTGTAGCGCAGTTCATCCCAATAAGTAGATTTGGGGTGTTCAAATCTCGGGTCACCCGTTTTTTCCATCCAAGCCAAGAGTTCCTTTCTCATTTCTTCCTTGACGCTTGCAAAACTTGGATCGCTTGCCAGGTTATTGAGTTGATAGGGGTCTTTTTCCACATCGTAGAGTTCCTCTTCCGGTCTGGAACCAAAGGCCAATTGGAAGTAATCCGGCTGTCCTGGTTGAGCTTTCCCCTCCAAGGCCATCATCAAAAACTTGGTTATGGAATGATCTACATCTCCATATTGTCCAACGGACTGATGGACGGTCGGGTCCCCGGCAGGATTCCTTTCAGGCATGGGGTTCCAGATGTAAAGGAATTGCTGGGTTCGGACGGCTCGCATGGGATAGCTCAAATCGCCTTTTCTCACATTGGCGTGACGCTCCCGCTCCAGAAATATTTGATCCCGATCTTGTTTTTCTCCATCCAAAAATGCCCAAAGGGATTGTCCGCTCATATTTTCAGGAGTTTTTCCGGCTGCTTCCAAAAAACTCGGAGCGAAGTCCACAAAATTCACAAAGTCATGAATCACCGTTTCTGACTTGACTTTTTTGGGCCAGCGAATCACCAAAGGCATGCGGGTGCCGTAGTCATAGAGATTGGCTTTGGCCCGGGGAAAAGGCATCCCGTTGTCACTCGTCATCACGATGATGGTATTGTCCAATTCGCCCATTTCCTCCAGCATTGCAATCAGCTGCCCGCATTCCCGATCAAAGCGCTCGATCTCGAAGTAATAATCCAGGATATCATTTCGCACGCAGTCATTATCCGGGAAAAAGCCGGGGACTACCACGTCTTCCAATTTCATTCCCGCCTGAATTCCCGTGTTTGCCACGTACTCCCGATGCGGGTCCGAACTCCCAAACCAAAAGGTAAATGGTGCTCCATCCGGGCGGTTTTTCAAAAATTCGGCAAAATCCGAGAAGCTTTTCCCGGCAGGATTGTGTTCCAAACCTGAAACTTTGAAGTCTCCCGGTCCCCAGCCCTTACGGGTGGAACCAGTGAAATAGCCTATTTCTTCCAACAAACTCACATAGGTAGGATATTGTGCAGGCCATTCCGACCAAAGGTTTCCACCGCTTTCGTTTTCATGAGGATAGCGCCCGGTTAGGATACTTGCCCGGGAAGGGGAACAGGAAGGAGAAGCCGTATAGGCATTCGTGAAAAGTACTCCTTCCGCTGCCAATCGGTCAAAAGTGGGCGTTCTGACTACTTTGTCTCCATAAACTCCCGCGTGCGGAAAAGACCAATCATCGGCGATCAGAAAGAGGATATTGGGTTGTTTGCTTTGTGCATTGGCGATAAAAAGGCAGGCGAAAAAAACAGAAAGGGCGAGAAGCAGACTTTTCATGGAATCAAGGGTTTGTTGAATTTAGGGTGATAGAAAGATGATTCCAAGATTTGTTCAGAATAGGTAAACCCATCTTCTCTTTTTGCCATTCCTCGAGTACGGAAATAGACCCGAGCCTACATTAAAAATCAATTATTTTGAGGTGAAGTGATTATCTGACCTTATCGTTATGGTCGAAAAGTACATCTGGCATCAAATATTGGAGTTTTTAAGCTCAAGTACTGCTTTGCATTTAAGGCCGCTATTTTGCTCTTCGAAAATTTAAAGTAAAAGAGCTTTTAATGAGACACCTAATTGGAGGGAGTAGTGATTTTGGAAAATTAATTTTTAATTTATTCCTGATACATTTATCTTTAAATAATGTCACGAAGAGTTCTAGCAATACTTGTTTTGATATTTTTTTCCTGTGAAGAAAAACCAAATCAATTTTCATTTGAACCAATTAGTGTTCAAAAACCATTGCTCGTATCTGAGATTGGTGAAAGTTTAGAGATTCTCGAAATCCAAACGAAGTACCCAATCTCCGGTACTCCGACGATCCTTAAATCTGATCGGTACTTCTATCTTTTTGAACAGGGCATAGTTACTTCGCTACATCAAGTCAGTCTGGATGGAAAAGTCCTAAAAAGCATTGATTTTGGATATGAAGATAAGCTGAATGCAGATGCGATTACACAGGTTATTCTGAAAGAAAATAAGATAGGGGTAGTATCGAGAGGAAATTTGGTCATTTGGTTTGATGAAAATCTGGAAGAGCTTGAAGAGGAAAAACTCCCTTTCATGGCAAATTTTCATTATCTGATCAATGAAAACAGGATGATTTCTTTCAACAACCGAATAGATGATCAGGAGGATTTTGATATTCTGATCCAAGAAAGCGGTCAAACAAAAAAAACTCTACACATCAGAAAGGATGAGTATAACTTTGTATACGAGTCCTATTCCCCTTTTTCTGAATGGAATAGTCATGTGATTTTCTCTCAGGCTTTTAATGATACGATTTATGTTTGGGACAAAGAGGGATTTCGACCGCTAATCCATGTGAACTTCGGTACAAATGCTGTTGCGGATCGGTTAAAACAAATTCAACATCCCTTGGATATGTTGGCCTTTTTTAATGAAAAAAAATATCATTATCTACCAGGGGAGGTTTATGGCTTGGATGCAAACCGAGTTCTTTTTCAGATTAATGAAAAAGGGAACCGAAAACTCGGGCTAATGAATTTTGAAACCAAGGAGTTGAGCGTATATCCAGGAATAGTGGATAATTCTATTTCGAATATGATTCTTTATTTCCCCCAATTTGCAAAGGACAGGGAATTGTTTTTCGGGATTTCTGGTGAGCAAATTCTCGAAAAGTATGACAGAATTCCAGATTCTTTCAAGCACCGACTTTCTCAAGATTATGCAGAATCCTTTTTCATCTATAGACTTAAGTTAAAGCCAAGTTGATCATATAATTTACTTTTTCGAGAACCTATCTTCTGATTTTTAATCTGAAAATGGGAGGCTTTAGGTTTCCAATACAATAGAGATATGGTAAATAATCCCCGTGGCTTCCTTGCTTCCAAACTTCCCTACTTCCAAACTACCTCACCTCAAACACCGCCGACTCCCATGGCCCAAAGTCCAAGTCGATTTCCGCTCCTGATTCTGTGACCCGAAGTATAGTCTTTTTCTTCCCAAACATCAGCTCTTTAATCTCCCGTTCGCCTTTTTCCAAGTTCCACACTTTTAACAGTTCAGGGGACAGTTTGAGTGTCGTTTTCACCGATTGGAATTTGTCGAAATTGGTCACCACGATCAGTTTTTGACTATCGTCCCAGCGTGCAAAAGCAAAAGCCTTATCGGTGTAGGCGGGGTTTTGGGCTCTGTTGAAGGAGTGCAATTCCATATACTCACCCATCAGCGCCGAACTGTTTCGGGTAAAGTTCAGCACCTCGGAATAGTAGTTTCGCAGGGCTTTTTCATTATCCGAAAGCTGCCCTCCATCAAATTTCCCTCCATTCATCCACTTCTGATGCTGAGGCACGCCGATATAATCGAAAATGGAAGTTCTGCTCGGATCGCCAAAACCTGCATCTTCAGCACCCGGTTCGCCCACTTCCTGCCCAAAATAGATCATGGTCGGAGAAGTGGAAACAGTTGCTGATACCACCATGGCAGGCATGGCTTTCCAAGGGTTTCCGGCAAACTCCGGACTGGCGATTCGCTGCTCGTCGTGGTTTTCCAAAAAGTGCAACATGTTATGCTCGATATCCCGCTGTGATTCAAAAATCGCTGGCAAATGATCAGTCGATCCATGCCCGTACATGATATTTTTGAGCGTATCGTATAATTCTACCTTATCATAGAGGTAATCCATTTTTCCTTTGAAAAGATAGTCGCGATACAAAGCTGGCTGATACACTTCCGCCATCAAAAATGCCTCGGGATTGGTCATTTTGATATGGGAATTCAGGTAGGACCAAAACTCCACCGGCACCATCTCAGCCATATCGAAGCGGAATCCATCAACTCCTTTACCCAACCAAAACTGAGTGATGTCCTTGAATTTTTTCCAGGAATCCGGCACTTCCTTTCCTTGCCAAAAGTCATAATGCGCTTTCCAATCCAGGGAATCCGCGCCGGCAGGCAGTTCTTCAAAATCCTTTTTCCCATCCGGACTTACTCCATAATTGATCTTGACCGTCTCGTACCAATCGTAAAAATCCGGCTGGGCTAGCCTTGACCCGTTTCCCGTCCATTTGGCGGGGTTTTCTTCAAACTTTCCATCTGCCAATGGATGCATTTCCCCGCCTAGCGGCTGATAGCCGTTTTTGGGTTCGGGTACCTGAAAAGCTTCTCCCGGGATATAGTAAAAGTTGTTATCCTTGGCGTATTCGACCGTTTTATCATCATCGGCCCCAAAATCACGAACTCCGGCCGGGTTGTTTTTCCCTTCATAAAAGCGGGAAACATGGTTGGGAACAATGTCAATAATCACCTTCATGCCATGCTTGTGCGTACGGGCGATCAAGGCTTCGAATTCCTCCATTCGCTTAGTTACATCCACCGCCAAATCTGGATTGACTTGGTAGTAATCCCGGACCGCATAAGGTGAACCTGCACGCCCTTTGATCACATCCGGGTCATCCGAACTCACGCCGATTTCCGGAAAATCCCCGATCACTCCATGATGAGGCACTCCGGTGTACCAGATATGGGATACGCCTAGTTTTTTGATTTCTTCCAAGGCTGTATCCGTGAAGTCATTAAACTTCCCAACCCCGTTTTCCTCCTTGGTTCCCCAAGGTTTGTTGGTGGTGTTGGTATTGCCAAAAAGGCGGGTAAAGACCTGATAAACGACTATTTTCTGGGGTTTCATAGGTGGAGGGTCTTGTGGTTTTGGAGCTTGGCAAGAAAGGGCTGTCGCTACCAAAACTGCCGGGATTAAAAATTTCTTCATCAGGTTATCGGGTCAAACGGTACAGTAAAATCGTATTTCTTTTGATCAAATCAGGGAACTGCTTCATGTTGATGGTTTCGCCGGGAGCATGGGCCCCACGTCCAGAAGCACCCAAACCGTCCAAGCCGGGTAGAATATCCGCCACGTAGGCAATATCTGCTGCACCCCGACTTCCCGGATCGCCAGGCTTCACTTCGCCCAGACCCATATCCAAACTCACCTGATTCAAGATTGCTGCCAGTTCGTAGTTTTCTTCCCGTGGACTCATGGAAGGTATCCCGTCCCGGAAGGTGATTTCTGCATCTGTTTGATTAAGATTTCGATCCACGATTTCTTGCATTTTAGCACGGGTTCGCTCTTTTTGTTCTTCTCCTAAAAAACGCAAATCTCCAGTCACGTAGGCTTCCCTTGCTACGATATTGGTCTTGCCCAAAGCCTCTCCTTTTCCGGTGATTTTGTCATAGGAAATATCCGAACCGCCGATAATTTGCCCGGGATTGAAGGTGAGGTACTGCTCACCGGCCAGTTCTTCTTGAAACTCTGTCAAAATACGGGCTGCTTCATAGATGGCTCCATAGCCCACACCTTCACGGAAAACTCCACTGGAATGACTTTGCCGACCAGAGGTTTTTAAGGTCCAACCACTGGAACCTCTCCGTGCCACCGTCACCGTATTGAATCCTTGTGCTGTCTCATAGCCTAGAGCGATATCGTGGGATTTGGATCGCTCGATAAAGTCCCGTCGGGAGAGCTCATTGTCCCCCGAACTCTCCTCGTCACCCATAAAGTAAACGGTGACCGTTCGATCATCCAGCATTCCCAGTTCATGCAGGGCTTTCAGGCTGGCAAAAACCAACACATCTCCGCCTTTCATATCATTGGCGCCTTGTCCGGTGGCGGTGCTATCGTTAAGCCAAGTGAAAGGGGTAAAGGGCATGTCCTTTTCAAAAACCGTATCGATATGTCCGATTAGAAAGAGTTTTTTACCTTTATTTCCCTTCCGGGTAGCAACGAAATGCCCGGCACGATTCACCTCAGCGGGGACTTCCACCCATTCGGTTTGGAAGCCGATTTTATGAAATTCCCTTTCGAAAACACGACCTACTTCCCGCACGCCTTCCTTGTTCAGCGAACCGGAATTGATGTTGATGACTTCTTCGAGGAGAGCGACGGTCTCTTGGTAGTTTTTGTCGATGAGTTCGATCAGCTTTTGTTCGTCTTTGTTGAGTTTTTGCTGCGCAAAAGAGAAAAGCGGTCCAAAGGCCAGAATGAGGATCAGGGGGATTTTTTTCATGCTTGAAAAATAGGGGAAATCTGGTGTGAGGGCAAGGATGGATTTTTTAATCAGGGGTGATTGGATGAAATATTTGATACAGATCGCCCCGTTGGGGCTCCGCCATTTACTCCGATTTTTTGCCCAGAATTGAATTCTGGGCTGGAACAGGGCGTGCCTTGGGCACTTCTCTAACATCGGAAGGTTTCAAAAGAGCACCAAAGGTGAGATCCGTCATAGGCCCGAATTCATTTTGGGTTATATTTTCCTTATTCAGTAAAGTTCAGAAATCGCCAAAGGTGCGCTCTGTATCAACCCCAAATTCAATTTGGGTTTTTTCAGGAAATGAGGATCTAATTGGGATAAAATACAGACTGCTGTCTCCTACCCAAATCTAGGTCATCTGACGTATTTCATAGCCTTGGTCAATTCTGGATTTTTGAGAATCATTTAAATTCTTTAATCCATGAAAAATCTAATTTTCTCCTTCCTACTTCTTCTGGCTTTATTGTCTTGTAATTCAGAGGATGAAAATCCTGAGTCCCAAGGCTGCAATGGGGCTTCCTGTGCTCCTGCTGTTGCATCCGGAGAAACTGCCGCAACGGTTCCTTCCTCTGCAGTTGGTGTTTACAAGTGCGTGGTGACTTTTGCCAATCCCGGATCTCCTTTTCCGCTTGGAACAAAGGCAACTTTTGAGATCACTGCAGACCAGAAATTGATCGTGACTATAGAAGGCGAGGAGTGTTTGACGATTTCCAATCCTATCTGGAGATTTGGAGCCGACGCTTCTTCTGGAAATTATACTTGGAAAGATTCTTGTCGGGACAATGTGGCTTATAATGTATCTTTTGCAGGAAGTGCCTTCAATGAAGTCAATATGGAACCTGTTTCCGGAACTGGGTTTTTTGGGCAGTTTTCCCTCGAGTGATTTTCAATTAAACCCTGCCTGAATCTGATTCATGGAGGGTTTTGTCTGAATTTTGGCTATTATTAGGGGTCTAATAAACCTATTGTAATGGCCAATTTTAACATCGACGCCGACAAAAACCTAACCTATGATGCCATCGTCATCGGTTCGGGAATCAGCGGAGGCTGGGCGGCAAAAGAACTTTGCGAAGCAGGTCTTAAAACCCTGGTCCTCGAACGGGGACGAATCGTAGAACACGTGGTGGATTACCCCACCATGACTTTGGATCCTTGGGATCACGAACTCCGGGGAGGACTCACACCTGAGCAAAAAGCCAAGCATCCTAAAGGAGGGCGTTCCGGATTTATCGGAGCTTTCAATGAGCATTTCCATGCCAATGATCTGGAAAATCCCTACACGGAAGTCAAGCCGTTCATGTGGGTTCGGGCACATCAAATGGGTGGCCGATCCTTGCTTTGGGGAAAGCAAACCTACCGCTGGTCGGATCTGGATTTTGAAGCGAATGCCAAAGATGGGCATGGGGTAGACTGGCCGATTCGATATAAGGATATTGAGCCTTGGTACACCCATGTGGAGAAATTTGCCGGAATCAGTGGTGAAGCTTTAGGACTTCCTCAGCTTCCGGATTCTCATTTTTTGCCTCCGATGGAACTGACTTGTGTTGAAAAACACGTCAAGGAGCGAATCGAGAAGGATTTCAAAGGCCGAAATATGATTATCGGACGAGTTGCTCACCTGACCGAACCTTTGAATGGGAGGGGCAAGTGTCAATTCAGAAACCGATGCGATCGAGGCTGTCCATATGGAGCCTATTTCAGTTCCAATGCGGTGACACTACCTGCTGCCCATGCGACTGGAAACCTAACCATCCGGCCTTTTTCTATCGTTCAGTCTGTTGTCTATGATGAGCAAAAGGGGAAAGCCTCCGGAGTTCGGATTATCGATGCCGAGACCAGCGAGGAGATTGTTTACAAAGCCAAAATCATTTTTGTAAACGCATCTACATTGAGCACTACCCAGATTTTATTGAATTCAACTTCCAGCCGATTCCCAAATGGTTTAGGAAATGACTCTGGCGAATTGGGACATAACCTCATGGATCACACCTATCGAGTAGGAGCGATGGGAACAGTAGAAGGATTTGAAGATCAATATTACAAGGGACGCAGACCTAACGGGATTTATATTCCCCGCTATGTCAACCTGAAAGATGGACCTCAATCCGACAAATTTGTTCGGGGCTTTGGTTTCCAAGGCGGTGGAGGAAGATCAGGCTGGGGAGCAGGCAGCAATCAAGAAGACTTTGGAGGAAACTTCAAGGATGGATTGATGAAACCCGGACCTTGGGAGTTTTTCATTACCGGATTCTCAGAATGCCTTCCTTATCATGAAAATCAGGTTTACTTAAATAAAGATGTCTTGGATAAATGGGGACAGCCTACCTTATCCATCGATGCGGAATGGAAAGCCAACGAGCTTGCGCTAAATGATCAGGCTCGTCAGGATGCCAAGGAAATGCTGGAGCGTGCAGGACTGAAAGATGTCATGGAATTTGACAATAAACATGAAATGGGCTTTGGAATCCATGAAATGGGTACTGCCAGAATGGGTCGAGATCCCAAAACATCTGTACTGAATGGCAACAATCAAGTGCATGGATGTGAAAATGTCTTTGTCACTGACGGCGCATGCATGACCTCTTCCTCCTGTGTCAATCCTTCTTTGACCTACATGGCACTCACAGCACGAGCTGCCAATCATGCTGTATCCGAACTTAAAAAAATGAATCTCTAAGCCATGAACAGACGCGACGCACTCAAAAAATCAGCTTTGGCACTCGGCGCAGCTGCCGGTGCTCCTACTTTACTGAGCTTGTTACAGTCCTGTGCTCAGCAGGATCGCTTGACTTGGACTCCTCAGTTTTTATCGGAAGAGCATGCAAGGTTTTTGTCCTCATTCGTGGATTTCCTTTTGCCCAAAACCGAAACGCCCGGTGGACTCGACGTCAAGGCCGATATTTTTATCGACTTGATGTATGCAAAAACCTACGATGAAGCAGGGCAGAAGCAGGTCGTAGCCGGTATCGAAAAGTTCAATTCAGACTGTAGGGAGAAATATGGGAAAGTCTTCTCTGAATTGTCTGAAGAGGATAAGAAAGCGGTTTTCCAAGAGCATGAAGCCAATTCTCCAAAGTTTCCCAAAACCGTTTGGGGCGGTGCTGTAGGACCACGTGAACCGGTTGGGTTTTACAGAGGTTTGAAATCCACCGTGCTTTGGGCTTATTTCAGCTCGGAAGAAATCGGAAAAAATGTCCTCAGTTATGATCCCATCCCGGGAGAATACTTAGGTTGTATACCCCTTTCTGATGTTGGGAATACTTGGAGTTTGTAAGGATTTGTTGCTGTTAAAGCTTATGCCTTCAGCGATGCTTGGCATGGCTATTGCGACTTGAGGTAAAAATTAATTCTTTCACCAATCATTTTATTTATGAAAACCAAAAGCCAAATAATTTTAGGATTAGCCTTTTTGAGTATGTCACTCATTTCTTGCGAAGGAACTCAAAAGGACTCCACGCAGACAGAATCCATCGAGGTTGAATTTGAAGAGGAGAAAAAAGAATTGAAAAAGGAGTTGGAAGATCTTCAGGCAGAAATTGACCAAAAAATAGCCGAGCTTAAGGCTAAAAAGGAAGAAGCTTCTGAGGAGATGAAATCCGAGTTGGAAGAAATGGAAAAAGAGCTGACTAATGAAAAGTCTGAGGTTGAAAAAGCCTTAAATGATGTAGAGAAGGCCACCGAAAACACTTGGAAGGATATCAAAAAAGCTGCTGAAAACACCTCCAAAGACATTGAAAAAGAATGGGAAGACCTGAAGTCTACCATGGAGGATGTGTTTAAGAAAAACTAAATAATACTCAAATAAAAGCCGATCAGGAGGATCGGCTTTTTTATTGGATTAAATCAACCCAACAGGATATCCATCAATTTTTTCGAAATATGAAATCCATTTTGACGGAGGTCATAAATTACTTTCTCCAAGTTGTCAATAAGCCCTTTGTTTTTTGCCAATATCAGAATCCCTAAAGTACCGATGATTTCTACTCCATTTTTTATGGCAATTTTCCTCCCTTTAATCTCGTCAATTATTAATAGTGAATTATCTGTGCTTAATGCCAAGGCAATCGAACTTGATTCACCTAAATCCAAGACCTTTTGAAGTTCAATGAATTTGGATTCATTTTTATTTTTTACGATAGTAATCCAAGAGGGTAGTGTATTTCCAAACTCTTGGTAAACCTCTTCTGTAATGGTGACATTAGTAAATAGTGAGCTCAATATTTCCAGCTTTTCTACCTTTTGCAGGGCGATAAGACAGCTGGTATCAGAAATTACCGCTCTTTTCATGAAGGAGTTTTTTCAAGTCCTCAGCAGTTTCTCCAAAAACCGAAACGCCATATTCTCCCGCTGATTCGATAAACTCTCTTTTGCTAATCCCGACTAGTTCTGCCGCTTGGCCTGAAGAAAGTATGCCTCTTTCAAATAGCACTCCTGCGATTTGCATTTTTACCTCTTTTTCGTCGGCAGACTCCGGAACCTTGACAGTAATTGTTTTCATTTTCTGATCAGTATCTTTCTAATTTACTTTATTTCAATTGATTTGTTCTGTTTTTTTGATTTTTGGATAGCTTGGTGATTTGGCTTTTTTACAATACTTGTAAGGAATTTCCGGACGGAATATGAAACACAGGCAATCCGGGCATATGCTGATTCAGCCAGTTTTTGACAAATTCCGAACCTCCTTCCTCACTGGCAGAATGACCTATCTCGATCATGGAAAGCTTTATGCCGATCTCATTGGCGGCACGTACGTACTCGGGAGTTTCCCATTCGTTGGATTCTCCACAGACCAGCACGTCGGGGCGATGCTCCATGATTTGAGTGATCTGGAGTCGACCGCCAACAGCCCCGGGAAGTAGCAGAACTTTTTCGCAGGACTGATCCAAATCCCCCACATAGCGCATGGCAGGCACACCCAATTTGGTTTTGATATGATTGATCAGCCCTTTCAAATCAGTTTTTGGGATATTCAGAATCCTACTCCCGGGAGTGTAATAGTCATTCCATCCTAAATCACCCACAACTCCTACCCGTACCCCATCGTCTTGCATTCGGTGCACGTAGTCGTGATTTCGCCAAAGGGTAATGCCATTCTTCTCCATCAGATCATATTTGGCACGAAAGACGGGGTCCTCCTGTAGGTAATCCGTCTCATCCTGGCCAGAGAAAAAAGTGGGTTCGTGAGGAATAATCAGGTTGGCTTTCAGTTCTATGGCCTTATGGATGATTTCCATGGTAGTAAACATGGTCGTCACCACTCCGGTCACTACCGTATCCCTAGACCCTACCTTAATCGTGTCTACAGTTTGGGCAAAAGGAGCATTGGGAACCTGAGCGATAAAGGTGTCCATAATCTCACCCACGGTCCAGTTTTTTTGATGGGAAAAAGAAAAAGCATCCCAGGGATTGGCAATCATACCCGCTCCAATCAGAGCGCCGGACGTATGGATAAAGTTTCTTCTGTTCATGGTGAAATAGGGGATAGGTTCTCTTAAAAGTAAAAAAAAGCTGTGAGCGAGACCGCCCACAGCTGTAATTTAAGGGAATTGAGGAGCTTAGTCGACTTTTACATTGGTAAACCAGATGAATCGATTGCCGTCCTGCCCCATATGATCCAAAGCAAGGGTAATCGGACCAAACTGCTGCTCATTCTCCCAAGTCCAGGTTCTTCCTGTGTCCCCGTTACCTCTTCGGAAAGTCCACTCCAGAATTTTGTTGTTTTCATCCAGATACAAATCGTAGGCATCTCCCGGAGTATAGCCCATACCGGGGGATTTGGATTCTCCTGGGGCATAGGCGATTGTTAATTGGGTGGAATTGGTTCCCTTGATGGGAGTAGAGACATTTTCCTTGCTGTCAAAGGTGTAGCCGGTATCCCAAGCCAGTTGGAAAGGCATCATCAGCCAATACTTGTCATTGACAAAGCCTGCATCCGCAGGTGGAAGTGAATCTGCATCCAAAGAATAGGTGTAGGTCGTATCCGGTCCGGAGTAGTATACGGTTCGCTCTTTAATGTTCCATTTCCAGTCTCTGGAAAGCACATTTACCGAATCCCGCTGCACATTCCAGGTGTAGGCGATGGAGTTGACTTGATCAAAATTCTCGATTCCGTAGGCTTTGGCCACCTTGACAGGAAGTGAATCGGGAGTCTCTTCTTTGGTCGCACAGGAGTACAAAAGAAGGACAGAAAGGAGTAAAGGGAGGAGGTTTTTCATAGGATAGAAGTGATTAAAGACTAAACTACAGATAATTAACTTGGTTTGGATATCCAGGATTTCAGTTTTTGATATTCGGCCAATTGATAGCCAGGACGGATGAGGTACAGAAAATTGTTCAAATGGAGCATTATCCGGAAAAGGGGAGAGGGAAAGATTTTCTTTTTCCCCATTCCACTTCCTTTCAGGATTTTACCGGCGACTGTTTCTGGTGATTGCATGGGAAATGCCTTTGGAATGTCCTTCCCGGCAGTTTCAAAAAAGCGGGTGGAGGTAGAAATCGGGAAAACCAAGGTCAGCCAATCCCCGTCTTTTTCGGCCCAAAGCCCTCTGGCCCATTGCAAAAGGGCGGACTTCGTAGCTCCATAAATGCTGTATCCCGGCACCGCCCAAAAAGCTATTGCCGAACAGGTGATCACATGCCTGAGCTGGGTGTCAGGAAATTGATTCCTCAACTGAAACCCCAACTGTATCGGCGAGAATATATTGAGCTGAAAAATACGATCCATGTTCTCCCAATCCTGTTTTTCAGCCAAGCCATACTCGGCTTTCCCGGCATTTGCAAAGCAAAAATCAACCCCATCCCAATGGTTTTTTACCCAATCGAGGATTCCTTGATTGCCTTCTTTTAGGCTGAGATCTGCCTGCAAAATTCCACCGAGATCAGGGAATTCCAGTCGGAGTTGATCCAGAAATATTGGATTGAAATCTACGGCGAGAATTTGTCGGGTATGGGGGTAGAGCTGCCGCAAAAGGGCCAAACCAATTCCCGAACCTGCCCCGGTGAGGATAATTCTAGCCTGATCAAATGCCTTCATCCAGTATGGTGGGTTGAGGGAAATGGATATGAAATGGATTGACCTTCACTGCCAAAAGAGGGCGAATTTCCCGGATATCAGGGAAGAAATCCGGGTCAAGTTCCAAGCTCTTTATTTTGGCAAGTTTGCCCCAGCCAGTTCCTTTTGGCTGGGTGAGGTAAGTTTTCTTTTCCCAAAGTTGCCTGAGGTCAATAGGAATGAGGGAGGTAGTGACAGGGAAAGGAATTCCTCCATGGGCGACGGTCGCGGAGAACACTTTTTTTCCATCTGAGAAAATGGAAATTTGGTCAGTGCCTTCGCTTTTTTCCCAGGTAAAGGGGGCTGTCTTTTTGGGTATTCCCCAATTGGCCCGTCCGTTTTGCGTGCTCGCCTCGGAGTCCACATAGATATGGGTGATCGCTTGCTTTTTGGGTTGACCAAACTTCCCCGGGATAATCAGCAATTCCTTGTAAGTCCCCACGGGGGATTCGGTATAGTCCACTAGCATGACAAAGCCCAAGCCTCCCCGAAATTTCCCCCTTAGTCCTTTTGGGAGATTACCTTCTTGTTCTACCCAATCCTTTTTGAATGAATAGATCAAAATAATGCCCTCACCCTTGAGGTCCCATGGAGGAAGAACTCGCTTAATCAGTTCCGAATTGATTTCAACTTCTTGGTTTTCAGGCATAGGGAGAAGGGCTTATGGAAGTCCAGCCTCCGTCTACTACCAGAGTTTGGCCGGTGATATGCCTTGCTGAATCGGAAAGCAAAAAGAAAGCTGCCTCAGCAATATCTGTAGTGGAGGCAGGTCTTCCGGTTGGAGTCAGTTTGGACCAAGTGGCGGCGTAGTCAGGGTCAGAGGTGGTTCTTTCTGTCAGCGTCGCCCCGGGAGCAATGGCGTTGACCCGGATGCCAAGCGGGGCCAATTCCAAGACCAGGTTTTTAGCCAACATCTCCACGGCTGCTTTGCTCATCGCATAAGCCGCCAGATTTTCATGGCTTTGATGGGCAGTGACAGAGGAGGTGAAAAGGATAGCCCCACCGTTTTCCTGCTCGCGCATGACTCGGGCTGCTGCTTGGGTGAGGAAGAAGGTTCCGGCTTGATTGACCCGCATCACTTCGAGAAAGTCAGCCCGGGAATAGTCCAAAAAGCTTCCAAATAGCGTAATTCCCGCATTACAGACCACTTGGTCAATTCTTCCGAAGTTTTCCAAAGCAAGGGAAATCAACTGGTCGATCACAGCTTCATCTGCCGAATCTCCGGAGCAACCCAATACCGATCCTTTTCCCATTCGGGAAAGGTTGGCCACGGCCTCTTCGGTCAGACTTTTTTCCAGGTCATTCAGGATGACTTGACCTCCGTTTTCCACCAGTTTTCTGGCTATTTCAAGGCCGATTCCCTGTCCGGCCCCGGTGATGATGGCTACTTTTGGGTTTTTCATATCTTTTTATTGAACCCTCCAAGGGTTTCAAACCCTTGGAGGGTTTGTTGGACAAATCTCAATGCGAGTCTCTTTTTACTTCCGAACCGGAGCTTCCCTGAAGGAAATCGAAGTCGACTCCTTCATGAGCCTGATTCACTTTATCCAAAAAGAGGTTGACATAGCCTCTTTCGTAAGGAAGTTGAGTAGGCACAAAGTTTTTTCTTCTCTTTTCAAATTCCTCTTCGGAAATCAACAGGTTCAAGGAGCGATTAGGTACGTCCAATTCAATGAGGTCTCCGTTTTGAACCAATGCCAAGGGCCCTCCAATAGCTGACTCCGGCGAAACGTGCAGCACGACTGTGCCAAATCCTGTTCCGCTCATCCGTCCATCGGAAATTCTGACCATGTCTTTGACTCCTTTTTCCAGAAGTTTTTTGGGAAGGCCCATATTGCCTACTTCCGGCATTCCGGGATAGCCTTTGGGTCCCACGTTTTTCATGACCATCACGCAGGTCTCATCGATGTCCAATTCAGGATCATCTACCTTGGCTTTGTATTCATCGATATTTTCAAAGACCACAGCCTTTCCGGTATGTTTGAGCAGGCTCGGAGTGGCGGCAGAGGGCTTGAGTACCGCCCCGTTAGGACAAAGATTTCCCTTCAGTACTGCGATTCCTGACTCGGGTTTGATCGGGTTTTCAAGCGTGCCAATCAGGTTTCTGTCCCAGCATTGAGCATTCGTGATATTTTCGCCCAGGGTTTTTCCATTCACAGTCAATGCATCGGTGTGCAGGTGTTTTTGGATTTCTTTCATGACTGCAGGCATTCCTCCGGCATAGAAGAGGTCTTCCACCCAGTGTTCCCCAGACGGCTGTACATTGGCGATAAGCGGGATTTTGGCAGAGAAGTGATCGAAATCTGTCAAGTCCAGTTCCACCCCGATTCGCTTGGCAATGGCAGTCAGGTGAAGGATAAAATTGGTTGAGCCCCCAATGGCGGCATTGACCATGATGGAGTTTTCGAAGGCCTTTCGTGTGAGGATTTTATCCATGGTGAGGTCTTCTTTGACCATCTCCACGATACGCATTCCTGCTAGGTGCGCCAATACTTTTCTTCTAGAGTCGGCAGCAGGTATAGTAGCATTGTCAGGAAGAGCAAGCCCCAAAGCTTCTACCATGGCCGCCATGGTCGAGGCGGTGCCCATGGGAGCGCAGTGCCCGATGGAGCGGGACATGGAGGATTCTACCTCGATCATGTCCTCTTGGGTGAGTTTGCCTACTTTGTAGTCCTCCGCAAACCTCCAGATATCGGAAGTGCCGATCTTTTTCCCCCTGAATCTTCCGATCAGCATAGGACCTCCGGAAAGGACTAAGGTGGGCAGATTAACAGAGGCGGCGCCCATGACCAGGGAAGGGGTAGTTTTGTCGCAGCCGCACATCAGCACGACCCCGTCCATGGGATTGGCGCGAATGCTTTCTTCCACATCCATGGAGGCAAGATTACGAAAAAGCATAGCAGTGGGCTTGATGGAGCACTCGCCAAGGGACATTACTGGGAATTCCAGGGGGAAACCTCCGGCTTCCCAGATTCCTCTCTTCAATGCTTCCGCCAAATCACGGAAATGGGCGTTGCAGGGAGTGAGTTCTGACCAGGTATTACAGATGCCGATGACGGGTTTTTCTCCTGTAAAAAGATGGTGGGGCAAGCCCTGATTTTTCATCCAAGAGCGGTAGATGATACCATCTTTGCCGGTACGGCCGTACCATTCTTGACTGCGGAGTTTTTTCTTTGACATAGGTTTTTCGGGTTGAGAGAATTTGGTCAGAAGTTACCAAAAAATCCCAAATCCAGAGAAAAACCTATTCTTTGAAACGGATAAGATCAGGCAGAAAGCTGAAATCAATTGGCCTCCATGGCCTCCAAAGCCTGCTCCAATGCCTGAAGATCAATCTCGAAATCAGCCAAAATAGTGGCTTTTTCAGAGCCTTTGTTGAGCGTATAAAAGTAGGGGATGTCCAAAGCAGAAGCGAGATTGAAGTAACACTGGGAAATGGAGTCACCTTCATTTCTCAATTCCAATACTCTGGCTCCTTCGGGTAAAAAAATCATGTTGGTCAAAGCTGCTCCGTGGAGACTTACCAGAAGTCGGGTTTCAGCCATCAGCTGAATTTGCTGCTTGAAGCTCAAGTCTTCTGCGTGAATGATTTCAAAACCACGTAAAATCAGCAGCCTCTCCACATCCGGTTCATTGGATACTTTTCTTTTAGGAGCTTTACTTCGGCTGATGTAGACCTTCCTAGTGGTTGGGTTTCCTGAGGTTAGGCTGAGTTTTTCCCTTGTCTTTTTTACCAAAGGAATATTGAACTGAGGATAGGGTGCAGTTCGTGCAGTGAGGATTAGAGTATCTACTCTCAGATTTTCTCTGGGAGAAAATGAAATATATTTTACTCCAAGCAAATTGAGTGAATCGACCACATAGGGAAGACTCATCATTGAGGAGGGAAGAATTACCGGAAAATCAGTGTCTTTTTCCAAGCCTTCCCAAATACGTGGCAGGCAATCGGTAATCCAGTGAAAGTAATTATGGCTCCACTCATCCAGAACCCACATTCCTTTGTCAACTCTCCTCCAGGATTTGGGGGCACAATAAACTGCCCGTTTTGCAAATTGCAAAGGGCCCAAAGCCTCGATATGGGTTCTTGAAGAATAGAATTTCAATTCTCCCGGAGAGAAAATAGTATCCTGGATAACCCAAGCATTTTTCAGATAAACCGGATGCAAGCGGGTAAAGGTCTCTTCAAGTGAATCTTGGAAGAGGGGAAGGTGCTCTTTCTTCAGATTGTTTGGGAGAGGCCGTTTGACTGAGATTTCCTGAAGCAAGGGGAAATGGTTTTGATCTGATTCAACCTGAATATTAGGGAATTCTCTCGATTTTAGCTCCTAGGGCATTCAATCGATCGTCGATATTTTGATATCCTCGGTCGATCTGCTCGATATTATCAATCACAGAGACTCCATTGGCAGACATCGCAGCAATGAGCAAAGCTACCCCGGCACGAATGTCAGGAGAAGTCATGCGTATGCCTCTCAGCGGATATTTTCTGTCCAGTCCGATTACTGTGGCGCGATGAGGATCACAGAGAATAATCTGGGCTCCCATATCGATCAATTTGTCCACGAAAAATAGACGTGACTCAAACATCTTCTGATGAACGAGTACGGTTCCCTTGGCCTGAGTGGCAGTCACCAGCACAATGGAAAGCAAATCCGGAGTGAAACCCGGCCAAATCTGATCAGCCACGGTTAGGATAGACCCGTCAATGAAAGTCTCGATCTCGTAGTGCTTTTGTGCAGGGATGAAAATATCATCGCCTCTGAACTCCATCTGAATACCCATCCTGCGAAAAGTCTCAGGAATGATGCCCAAGCGGTGAATCTGACAGTCTTTGATGGTAATCTCGGATTGGGTCATGGCAGCCATCCCGATGAAAGAGCCAATTTCAATCATATCGGGAAGCATGGTATGCTCAGTTCCTCCGAGTTCCTTTACCCCATCGATGTGTAGAAGATTGGAGCCAACTCCTGTGATTTTGGCTCCCATGCGATTCAGCATGTCGCAAAGCTGCTGCAGATAGGGTTCACAGGCGGCATTGTAAATGGTGGTTTTCCCTTCGGCCAAGACAGCGGCCATGACGATGTTTGCCGTACCGGTGACGGAAGCCTCATCGAGGAGCATATAAGTGCCCTTCAGGTTTTTCCCGTCGATATGGAAAATCTCGTTTTTGGCATCGTAGTGGAATTTTGCTCCGAGTTTTTGGAAACCAAAAAAGTGGGTATCCATCCTTCTGCGGCCGATTTTGTCTCCACCCGGCTTGGAAAGTTTTCCTTTGCCGAATCGGGCCAAAAGTGGTCCCAAAATCATCACGGAACCTCTTAGTGCAGAAGCTTTTTTGAGAAAATCCTCTGTTTCCAGATAATCGAGATTGACCTGATCGGCCTGGAATCGATAGGATTCAGGACCTAATTTTTCCACTTTCACCCCCATGTCCGACAAAAGCTCGATGAGCTTGTTGACATCCCGGATATTGGGAATCTTGTGAATGGTGACTGCCTGAGGGGTGAGGAGTACAGCGCAAAGAATCTGAAGCGCTTCGTTTTTTGCTCCTTGGGGTATTATTTCACCTTGAAGGCGTGTACCTCCGGTGACTCGAAAAGATGCCATTGATTATCTGCGTTTTTTGTGACCGTTGTTTCGGTGCTTTTTTTGATGATGCTTTTTCTTTTGGTTTCTTGATTCCTCCTCCTGATGTGGGATTTTGAAGTCCCTGCGGGTATTGGATTCGAAGAGTGCATTTTCTCTCACCTTTTCCAAGTCGATGTGAAGCTTGCCTCGAGAGAGCGTCTTGATATCATCAATGATGATGCCATCGTCGAAGTTGTCCCGGTTCCAGGTAGAGTGGAAACTCCGCATCAGCTGACCAATGTAGATGATGGCATTTTCCTGCTCCTCATCATTTTCGATTTCAATGGCTTTTTCGATCAGCTTTTCAATGTTTCTGCCGTAATGCTTGAATTTGACTTCCCCTCGTGGATAGCCGATTGGAAGTGGCTTTTTACCCAGAAGTTCTTTTTCAGGCTTTGGAAAAGGCCCATCCACATCCAGTCTGAAATCAGACATGATGTACAGGTCATCCCAAAGTTTCTGATCGTTTTCCAGCTTCATGGAAGGGTTTAGCTGCTTGATGATTTCGATGATGGTGTAGGCACTTTGTGTGCGCTTTTCCCTATCCTCGATTCCAGCTACATGATCGACGAGCTGTTGGATGTTTTTTCCGTATTCTTTCAAAATAAGTTGTTGTTTATCAGGTGGTGTATGCTCCATGGCGCTCCCGGGTTTTTCCATTCAAAAGGTAAAAAAAATTCACCAAAAGGAACCCGTCGCGGGGAATCAGTCTATGATTCTGAGCTTGGCAAAGCTAAGCAATAATGTTTTCTCCCCAAAATGCTCAAATTGGATGGTCGCTTTCCTGTTAAGTCCTTCTGTTTCAATTTTCTGTACTTTGCCATAGCCGAATTTCGGATGCTCCACGAGCTGCCCGGCCTGTAGGTTATTGGTATTGGAAGGCTTGAAGTCCGGACTCGGGGTGTGGATTTTCATCTGCACCGGCGTGCGGGTTTCGGGTTGCTTTTTGATTCCGATAAATCCCTGAGCTCCCGGAAGTCCCTCACTCCGCAAGGCTCCAGGCATTTCTCTGGTGGCAGACATGCGCTTGTTGACTTTGATGGTGGAGGGGTCGACCTCTTCCAAAAACCGGCTGGGCTCACAATTGAGCAAGCGGCCAAAGCGGTATCGGGTCAAGGCATAGGTCAGGTAAAGTTTGTCCATGGCCCGGGTGGTGGCCACGTAGAAAAGCCTCCGCTCCTCCTCCAAGTCTTCCCGACTCTGCATCATCATTTGGGAGGGGAAAAGATCCTCCTCCATTCCCACGACAAACACCTGCTTAAATTCCAGGCCTTTTGAGGAGTGAATGGTCATCAGCGTGATGGCATCACTTTGATTTTTGTCCTGATCATTGTCCGTGAGCAAGGCGATTTCCTGGAGAAAAGCCCCAAGACTTTTATCCGGATTTTCGGGATTGTCCACGTACTCTTTGATCGCATTGAGGAGTTCCTGTACGTTTTCGTAGCGGTTGAGGCCTTCGATGGTTTTGTCTTCGTAGAGTTCACGCAGCAATCCGCTCTGCTTGGCCACGGAGCTCGCCACTTCGTAGGCGTCTTTTCGCTCCATTTCGATCTGGAAGGCCTTGATCGTCGTGGCAAAATCATCCACGGCATTTCCTGCTCTTCCCGGGAGAAAACTGTGCGCATTTCGCACGACCTCCCAAAGCGGGATATCATGTTCGTAAGCCGCGACGAGCATTTTTTCCACCGAAGTGTCCCCAATTCCCCTTTTCGGGAAATTGATAATCCGCTTGAAAGCTTCTTCATCTGCTGGATTGACCGTAAATCTCAGGTAGGCCATGAGGTCTTTGATTTCTTTTCTTTGGTAGAAAGAAAGCCCTCCGACGATCTTGTAGGTCAGGTTCATTTTGCGAAGCGCTTCTTCTATCGCACGGGATTGGGAGTTGGTTCGGTAGAGGACGGCAAAGTCGCTGTTGCTGAGCTTTTTGTTGTTTTTTTCTTCGAAAATGGTCGTGGCCACGATCCTTCCTTCCTCATTGTCTGAGGTGGCTTTGATCAGCTCGATCAGGTCGCCGTCGGGATTGGAGGTCCATACGACCTTTTTGAGCTGAGCCTTGTTCTTGTCAATGATGGAATTGGCTGCTTCCACAATGGTCTTGGTGGAGCGGTAGTTTTGCTCGAGCTTGACGACAAAGAGGTCCGGGTAGTCTTTTTCGAAGTTGAGGATGTTTTGGATATCCGCTCCGCGAAAGGCATAGATACTTTGGGCATCGTCTCCGACTACACAGATGTTTTGGTGGACAGCGGCGAGCTTTTTGGTGATCAAATATTGGGAGACGTTAGTGTCCTGAAACTCGTCCACCATCACGTAGCGAAATCGCTGCTGATACTTGTTGAGCACGTCCAAGTGGTCGCGGAAGAGTACATTGGTATTGAAAAGCAGATCATCGAAATCCATAGCGCCAGCCTTGAAAAGGCGTTCTTGGTATTTCTGGTAAATGGCACACATTTTTGGCTTCATCGCAGCTTCGTCATCCGCTTTCACAAAAGGGTCTGCCTGATAAGCCTGCCAAGAAATGAGGCGGTTTTTAGCGCCTGAAATGCGTGAAAGTACCACTCCCGGCTTGTACACTTTGTCATCGAGTCTCATTTCCTTGACGATGGATCGAATCAGGGATTTGGAGTCGTCGGTGTCGTAAATGGTGAAATTGGATGGATAGCCGATTTTGTCAGCCTCTACCCTCAGGATTTTTGCAAAAACAGAGTGAAAAGTCCCCATCCAGGTATTTCTGGCTTCCAGCCCGACGAGTTTTTCGATCCGGTGCTTCATCTCATTGGCTGCCTTGTTGGTAAAGGTCAGAGACAAAATCTGAAAAGGATCGACCCCTTTGGCATAGATGAGATGGGCGATGCGGTAGGTGAGCACACGGGTTTTGCCCGAGCCGGCACCGGCAATGATCATGACAGGGCCGTCAGTTCGTTCTACAGCTTCCCGCTGCGGGGGATTGAGTTCCTTGAGGTAATCCATTAGTAAGTATCGAGTATCAAGTATCAGGTATCAAGATTTGAGACGGGGAAGACCGGAGACGGAAGAAGTGAGATGCAGGACGCAAGAAACAAGAAGCTAAATACATCATCAAAGAAAATGCCTTCCAATCCTTCCACTTCCCAATTCACTCTTCCAAACCCGACTATTTAGAATTTAGTACTGATTAAGTATCTGGACCAATTTTCCAATCTTCAAATCTTTCAATTTTCCAATTTAAACCTTCCACCGCTTATGGCTCCAAAGGTACAGGTCTGGCTGCCTTTTTATATTTTCCTCCAGCCTTCGGCAAAATTCATCCGTGATGCTGTGCGGAGAGGCATGATCATAGGGAGGGCTGGCAAGTGGCGCAAATTCAAACCGATAATGTCCCCGCTTCAGTTTGGTCATGGTACCAAAGAAAACCGGAAGCTCCATCTTTTTGGCCATAAATTCACCGCCTTCGAAGAAATAGGCCGGCCGGTTCAGAAAGTCTCTTTGGTAGCGCTTCTCCTTGCCGGGAGGTCTTTGGTCTGCAGCCAAATGTACAATTCTCGGCTCAGATCTCATGGTAATCATGCTTTTTCTAAACTCCCGCTTTTCTGTCATCACCCCTCCAAAATGGGTTCGGATAGAAAGCATCAATTGATCAAAGAAAGGATTATTCAGTTTGAGGTAAACGGTCTCGGCGGTGACTTTCGTGTTCAGCGCCACTCCGAGAATGGCCATTTCCCAGTTGAATACATGGCCTGCCATCATCAAGGCACTTTTTCCCTTGAGCACTTCTGCATCGATAATTTCCTGACCGACTACCTGGAATCGCTGCCTCAGTTCCTTTTCCGAAATCGTGAGCATTTTGATGGTCTCGGCAAAAAAGGCATCGGTGAAATTGCGGTAAAAGCTATTTCGGATGGCCTTTCTTTCCTCCGGGGATTTATCTGGAAAGGCATGCCTGAGGTTTTCGTCGATAACTTTTTTGCGATAGCGGATCACATACCTTGCAATCAGGTATAAAACATCTGAAAACAGGTATAAAACGGATAAGGGCAGACGGGAAATGAGTCTGAAGAAAAACATAGCTAAAGATATGCAGGGAAATTTTGGCTTCAGTCCTTAAGCCTTTGCAACAAAATAAATCAAATAGACTGACTTTCGGTTCAGACTTTAGGGATAAATTCAGGCTTTGATTACTTTTGAACCTTATGTCTGAAGTACAGCGCAGGAAATATACTCCGGAGGAGAAGACCGCCATCTTTGATGGGGAGTTTATGCCACACATAGACTCTATGTACAATTTTGCCTTCCGTCTCACCTTTGACGAGGACGATGCCAAAGACCTCGTGCAGGATACCTACATGAAGGCTTTTCGGTTTATCAACTCGTTTGAGCAGGGAACCAACGCCAAAGCTTGGCTTTTCAGAATCCTCAAAAACAGCTTTATCAACGAGTATCGGAAGAAAAGCAAGCAACCTGCCAAGGTAGATTATCAGGAAGTTGAAACTTTCTACAACTCCGATGATGTTGACTACCAAAGCACTACCGATCTGAGGGCTGAATCCGTCAAGGATATGCTGGGCGACGAGATTTCCAATGCCCTCAATGCGCTGGCAGTAGACTTCCGCACCGTCATTATTTTGGCAGACCTGGAAGGATTTACTTACGAGGAAATGGCCAAGATCCTGGATATCCCCATCGGGACTGTCCGGTCCAGGCTTCATAGAGCAAGGAATCTGCTCAAAGACAAACTGAGAGGATACGCCCAATCCATGGGCTACAATACAGACGAAGAGGAGGAATAAAACGATTACCAATGGAAAAAAACGAACAATCGGCAGGAGAGCGGAAGCTGCAATGCAGCGACGTGAGCAAGTGTTTTCAGCTGCTGGAAAGTATTCTGGACGGAGAAATGGGAGAGGAAGGCAAGGAAATCCTCAGAGACAAGCTGGCCAAATGTCAGCCTTGCTTTGAGCACTTTCATCTGGAGCAAGCCATCCGGGAAGTACTCAAGACCAAGTGTACCAAGCAGCCCTGTCCAGAACAATTGGCTGATTCTATCCGCCAAAAGATCCAAGAAATAAAATGAGTAAAGCCTCCGGCAAAGCCATTATCTTCTCCGCCCCCTCAGGTTCAGGGAAAACTTCCCTAGTCAAGCACCTGATTCAGCACGTCCCCGATCTTGGTTTCTCCATCTCGGCCTGTACCCGGGACAAGCGTGGTAGACATGAAGTACATGGCAGAGATTACTACTTTTTGAGCATCGCCGAGTTCAAGCAGAAAATCGATCAGAATGCCTTCGTGGAATGGGAAGAAGTCTACGAGGGGAATTTTTACGGTACGCTCAAGGAAGAAGTGCAGCGCATCTGGGACAGCGGCAAGGCGGTCATCTTTGATGTCGATGTGAAAGGGGGAATCGCCCTGAAAAAATATTTTGGAGATCAGGCCCTGGCCATTTTTGTAAAAGTCCCAAGCATGGAAGTCTTAGCTTCCCGACTGAATGATCGGGGAACGGAATCTCCTGAATCCCTGTCCAGAAGGTTGTACAAAGCGGAATTTGAGATGACTTTTGAGCCGCAGTTTGATGTGACGATCCTGAATGACGACTTCGAGAAATCTTCCCGGGAAGCCGTGAAGTTGGTGTCAGATTTTTTAGCCAAATAGGGGTCCATGAAAATCGGGCTGTATTTTGGAAGCTTCAATCCAATCCACATTGGCCATCTGATTATTGCCAATACCCTCTACGACCGCACCGACTTGGATGAGGTGTGGTTTGTGGTCAGTCCCCAAAATCCCTTCAAAAAGCGGCAGTCCCTAGTACACGAGTTTGACCGCCTGCGTATGGTCGAACTTGCCATCGAGGATCATTTCCATTTTCGGGCCAGTGATGTGGAGTTTCGTATGCCCAAGCCCAGCTACACCATCGACACGCTGACCTACCTGAGTGAGCAGCATCCCCAGCATCAGTTTGTGCTGTTTTTGGGTTCCGATAATCTAAAGCACTTCAAAAAGTGGAAAAATTACGAAGCTATTTTGGAGCATTACGAAATTTTGGTCTATCCCCGCCCCGGAGATCCGGTCAGTTTTGAGCATCCCAAAGTGAGGACCATTGAAGCACCCCTGCTGGATATTTCGGCGACTTTTATCCGGAAGTCCATACAAGAAGGGCACTCGGTCAAGTACCTTTTGCCGGAAAAGGTGGAGGAGTACATCTTGGCTAAGAAGCTGTATCAATAGCAATCGCCCAATTTTTACCGTTTGTAAAAAAAACGCCACTCCTGTAATTATCATTAAAATTAACAGACTAGGTATTGCGCCGACATCGGATTAAACTTAATTTAGTTTCAACTTTAAAATGAAGCCGTTTTTGGCCAAAAGCTTTTTAACCAAATCAAACTCTTTAAAAACTATGAAAAGAGTATTCTTCGGACTGGCGTTTTTGGGATCAGTCCTGATGTTCAATCAAGGGGCGAAGGCACAAGATGAAGGACTGGAACCAGGTCCTTGCTACCAAAGAATGTATTGGTGTGGTGATAAGGTGGAAGCTTTAAATTGTGAAACCTATCAAACTGGTACTAGGTGTTCCAGGAATTACCAACAATGCTACAGCTGTTAACTAGTAATGAGGCGGTTTGAAACCGCCTCTTTCCCTCATTATTTTAGACGATTATAATGAAATATTTCTTGTTGAGATCATTGCCTGTTCTATTTTTCTTTTACAGCTGCACATCAAAAGAACCCAAATCCTCCAACCCAGACTTTCTTACCCTTTCCATTTCAGATGCTGCATCCTTATCGGTTGCCGACTTGGAGATAGTTGACCTTATCCCCTTGGAAACCAACTCCCAAAATCTGATGGGAAATGACCTGAGGGTAAGAAGTAGCAATAACAAAATCTATGTAATGGATATCGCGCAGCGGGATGGAATCCATGTCTTTTCGGCAAGCGGACAATTCTTAAAAACCCTTGCGGTCAAAGGGGAAGGGCCTAATGAATTGAGAGGTTTGCAGGACTTTCAGATAGATGCAGAGGAACGGCTTTTTGTGCTCGCTACGTTAGGAGATCGTACGACGATTTATCAGATCAGTGAAGAGGGAGAGCTTCAGAAACTCACGGATACAGAATATTTAGCCAGTGCATTTACCCTTGCAGAAAATGGTGAATTTTACCTTTATGGGAGTTACAATAAGCCATTGGTGATGCATCGCTTGGCCCGGGTTGACTCTTCAGGAAAAGTTTTGGAGTCCTATTTGCCCAATGACTTTACCAATGAAATGCTTCCAATGACCGAGCGTAATTTTTATGAGACAGAGGGAGGAGACTTAGTATTGGCAGAGATTTTCAACGATACGCTTTACACCCTCCAAAATGGGAAGTTAAAGCCTTTGGTAAATATGGATTTGGGCCGTTATCAGATTCCCAAGGAATTTTGGGAAATGGACCTGATGCAGGGCTATCAGTTGATTCAGGAGGAAGGTTTTGCAGTATTTAAGTCTGCTTTTGCCAATCACAATCAAATTATTGCCAATATCCATTTCCAGGGGAATGAAATCGGTACTCAAAAGAAAGTTTACCTCTACGAAAGGTCGGAAGGGAAATTTCAAGTGTTGGATTATCCCGAACAGGAAGCCGAAATCTGGAATGATCCCATTGGCTTGGAAGAGGATCAAATCTGGTTTTTGACCTATCATTCGTTTCTACAAGAAATTCAGCATCCAAGCTTATCTTCTGAACTTTTGGCTAAAATCCCTGGGCAGGAGTTCGATTTTCCTATTTTGATCAAAGTAAAACTTAATTAAATGGCATGAGGCGATTTTTGATTTCTTTGATTTTTATGGGCATCCTTTTAGGATGTAAAGAGAAAGCTGAAAATGAGAAGATCAGCATTCCCGAAGGCCTTGAGGCAGTTGGATACGGGGGAAATTCAAAAGAGCTGTGTTTGAGTTGCTCCAAAAAATTGATTGCCTACCTGAACATAGAAATCAACTCCATGTATTTGTTTGGAATGAATCCGGGATTCTGGACGGATATGCGGGATAAATATCCCGAAATTGGTGTGATCTGGGTAATTGCCGGTCAAAACGCTGAGAAAAAACGGGATAGGGGCTATGTGATCCGAAGTTTGGAAGAGGCTCAGTTTCCCTTTCAGGTGCTCTATGATCCGGAAAACAGGTTTTTCGAGATGAATGGGCTCCAACCAGGAATCAATCCCAAAAGCAGTCTTAAATTCTTCTTTACCAAAGATGATGTATATTTTTCTTCACCCCAAGTTGGTATTCCTGAGCTATTTGAGGGGGAGGTGGAGGAGTTTTTAAAAGAGTAAAATAACGAATCCAGAGATCTACTGCTAACTAGGAACATGGCCTTACAAGTGTCTGTTTTTGAAAAAGGGAATCAAATAGTACTGTTTAAACTGATTTTACTCCGTTTGCAAAAAAAAACACCTTTCCTGTAATTATCATTAAAATTAACAGCCTAGGTATTGCGTAAACATCGGACTGAACTTAACTTAGTTTCAGCTTCAAAATGAAGCCGTTTTTGGCCAAGAACTTTTTAACCAAATCAAACTCTTTAAAAACTATGAAAAAAGTATTCTTCGGACTGGCGTTTTTGGGATCAGTCCTGATGTTCAATCAAAATTTGAAGGCAGATGAATCACTACCAGGTGATCAATGCCTATGGAAAAGACAAAGTTGTGGTCTTTTCCAAGGTAGTTATGAAGCATGTTTGGTAAACGGGGATGGTTTACCATGCTCTTGCGGAGATGTAACTAGAAACTGTTAATGTTTTATAAGGGGAGGATTAGTCCTCCCTATTTACAAGATCGATTATGTAAATCTTAGTCTATCTCACCAAGTTCAATTAAAAATTATTTATTTATAAAACTTTATTTGATGTCAAAAAGTTTTAGGAGTAATGCACTGATTCCTTAATATCTTGATTTACCATGATAATTAACTTCAAAAAAACCTTGCCACTTATTTACCTTCTATCTATTTCTATTTTATTTTTTTCCTGTAGTAATGATAGTGAAGAAAACATAAATTCACTCGACTCTTGGAAAATCACTTCTTTCGAAAGTTCGGAGAAGAAGGTAAGTGCTCTTATCCAAGACAATTACTTTTTGGTGCCATTGGAGACAAATGATTCATCACTTATTGTGAAAATTGAAAAGGTCATTTTGGAAAATGATCGAATCTTTGTGTTGGATCCTTTGAGTCCTCAGCCTGTTAAGGTTTTTGATATTCAGGGGAAACATATTAGAAATATCGGAAGAAAAGGTGGAGGCCCAGGTGAGTTTAACAATCCGATTGACCTGTTTATTGACGGAAAATATGTTTACCTCTATGACAATCCAGAAAATCTGCTGCGATTTGATCTTGAAGGAAATTTTGTCGACTCCCAAAAAACTGGGGTTGCTGGTTTTAGAATTGAAAAGAATAAAGACAAGGGATATGTATTTATCAATGGGGGTACCGAGCCAAACTTGATGACTACCGATCCCAGCTTTAGAAATGCAAAAAGCTTTTTCCCATACCAAAACAGAACCGTCGACCAACTGATTCTCTCGCCTTTGTCTAAGCTGCAAGACGGAACAGTGATTTATCGGCGCTACCTGAATGACACAATTTTTTCCATCAATGACCAAGGAACCCCAATTCCTCATTTGTTTATTGATCACGAGGAAAAGGCTTTTAAGCCGGAATCCAACATGAATTCCGATCAATTGGAAGAAAGGATGGCCGAGTATGCAGTCAACCAATTGTTTTTGGAAAATTCCGACTATCAGATGCTTTACTTCCTCAATTCGATGAATCCTTATTTTTCACTTAGAAATAAAAAAAATCAAAGTACCTATTTGATCAATTTTATGAATCTGGAAAATGACATCACCTATACAAATCCATTAGCCTTTACCTTTAGCACAGCAGATTGGTTTCTAGCAGCTATCGACCCTGCTCAATTGCCAAGCGATCTATCTAATTTCCCTGAAAAAGCTAAAACAGCAATGGCAACTACAACTGAAGGGGACAATCCGGTTTTATTGTTCTGCAAGTTCAAGTTTTGATTAAATCCTTTGGTTTTCGCCAGGAGACTTTTGGAAATTATCTGTAAAACAGACCTCAAATCAAAAAATCCCGAGCTCTACGCCCGGGATTTTATTTTACCTAATCAAGATCTTCTATTTCCAATCTTGAGTCTAATGTCTTGCGTCTAAATTCTTACTTCTTTCAGCTTTCTGACTTCTAATTTCAGAATTACTTCTCCATTGCCACCCTCTCCGGCTTGGTCGAGATCTTTTTCCAGATCAATTCTCCCACTTGAGTACCCTGAGTGACCCCGTACTCAATCGCAGGGCGGTAATGAATCCCTCCGTAAAATCGGCTGATTGCTGCTTCCTGTGCCGCTTGGGAAAAGGAATCAAACTCCCGGATCGGTAATCCATAGTTCACTTCAGAGCTGTCTACCAGATGAAACTCATCTCCGAAAAGCTGAGCCAAGGTATAAGCCGAGGCAGCAGAGGCTACACTGTGTCCGCTGGTATGTTCAGGAAAAGGAGGAGTCTGTAGCAGGGGAACCCAATCCTCGTCGATATGCTGATTGATGTAAGTCTCAGGGCGGATGAGCTTGCTGCGGTATTTTTCGTCCCAGCAGGAGATAAAGGCCTCATTGAGGGAAATGCCCGTCAAAGCCAAGGCTTCCACGGTTCCTTTCCAGTCCTTGCCTGCACCCGCAGCGGCAATGGAGGCAATACTCATCCAGTGACCTCCGGGGGTGATTTTTTTCTCCGCAAACATCACGTGCCCTTTTACATTCATCTTGTAAGGATTGCAATCCCAAAACATGGCGATGTCCTTGTTTTCCTGAGTAGCGTTGATGTCCGCCTCATACACTTCCTTTGCCAACTCGTAGAATGGAGAACCCGGTTCGGTAGAGAAGGGAGGAGGAGGGAGAGGTTTGAATTGGGCGGCAGAGTCGAGGACAAAGGTTCTGATCTTGTTCCAATGCGGTTCGATGGCCTCCATGTAGGCAGGAGGAGTCGGCTGCCAAGTGCCCGGGTCGCTGACTACCGTGTACTTGGGGAAAGAACGGCTTTGGTGGTAATTGTCCTTTTTGGAGTAAGCGATCACCTGATTGGCGATTTCAGCCCCAAAAGCCAGAGAAGCCTCAAATACGTCGGAAGGGATTCCTTTTTCTTTCAATTCCGCATAGATGGCATCCCGATGCTCGTGCATCATATTTTCGGAGAAAATCAAAGCCGTCCCTACCTGATAGTAGGCCGCCAAAGCCGCCAAGGGAGGATAGATTCCTTCCGGCACGCTTACCTGTATGGGTTCCGAACCGTTCAATTGACCCATCAGGGAGGCATATTGAGTTGGGTCGGTGGCAGCAGCTACTTCGTATGCGGCCAAGGAAGCATAGGAATAAATCCTCGCTGCCACGGGAGGGGAGAAGATGTCATGAATGATGACTTCGGTGATCCGGTTTTGAGCCCGGTGGAAGTAGCTTCCGTCTGTGATGGCCTGGGAATAGTCCTTTTTCTCCTGACAGGAAAAAGCCAACAGAACCAGAAAGAAGGCGCTTAGGGTTATTTTAAACGTACGCATAGTGGGTTTTTCAAATTAAGTGTGATAAAGATTGCTCCAGATTGGGTTTGAGCGATTTATCAACTTACATGAGACTTCAAAGCTACCAATTAGCCCGCCAAGGACAAATGATTTAGCTCAGCTTTTTATTGGTACGGGATAAGGGTTCCGTTGTTTTCTGCTCCGAGAACCAATGGGATTCCTTTCCAGCGGATTTCTTTGATCTGTCGTATTTCCGAATTGGAGCTTTTTGGGATTTTTGGATATTCCAGGCTCCAGGAATTGTTTTTCCAGCTGAGAAGCAGAGGTCTGCCACTGAGGGATTTTCCCAAGTCCACCCGCAGGTCTGAAGAGTTAAAGCCCAAAGCGATTTTTTGGGTTGCGGGAGAAAAAGCCAAGCTCATTACCGGACTCCATTGGGCCTCATCTGGGAAAGGAACGAAACGGAACACACCGGGTTCTTCCTGAAGGTACACGCCAGATCGAAACTCGTAAGCGGGAAGTTTTCGGGCCTGAGCCAGTTTTTCTTTGGAGAAAAGATCCTCAGGTTGCTGGATTTTGGCGTATTCTGCGTAGGAAGTATGCTTTTTCTTGATTTCTGGAATCTGTCGGATAAGGTCGTCCCGGGTGGCAAAAGGCACCAATTTTTCTCCCATGTAGTGGAAAATAAGCGGATCGGCCTGTCCATTGCCATCGAAATCGGAGTGGTAAAGCCAAACGGGTTTTTCCTGACTTGCTTTGAGCTTGGAGTTGAGCCCCAGATTTCCTGCCAAGATATCCGGCAGTCCATTTCCATCCACATCGGCTACCTCCAAGGCTGAAATCCAGCCCGCGGAATACGCCAAACCTTTGACTTGAACCTCTTCTGCTTTTCCATTCTCAAAAGAAAAAATCCGGACCGGACTCCAGTCTCCTGCCAGGATTAATTCGGCTTTTCCGTCCCCATCCCAATCGGCAAATCTCGCGGCCTGCACCATGCCGAAGTCCATGGAAGGACCGAACCAAAGGGAAGTCTCTTCCCGAAACTGTCCCCGTCCCTGATTGATCAGCAAAACGGATTTGGGAGAAGCGCCGTAGTCTCCTGTTTTCACTCCTGCACCTACAAACAAGTCCAAGTCTCCGTCTCCATCTACATCATGCACGGCGACACAAGAGGTATTTTCCCCCACAGGAGGCAGGGAATTCATGGAAAAAGTGAATTTTCCCTGACCATCTCCTAAGAAAATCCGGTCAAAATTAAACAGGTTGCCGGAGGCGTACTCATTGCCTCCGCTGCCCACAAAGAGGTCCAGATTCCCGTCTCCATTGAAATCCGCAAATTCCGCCACTACATCTTCGGCTTTGGCCAATTGGCGGAATACGGGATTTTCCGCTTTTTCAAACTTCCCTTCGGGACTTTGCAAAAAGATCGCCCCGGGCTGATCCATGGCTCCGCCGAGATAGAGGTCATCCAAGCCGTCCCCATTGACGTCTCCTACTGCCAAAGCAGGGCCCATTTGGGTAAAGCTTTTGGGGGCAAGATATTCCCGCTTGAGAAAATCCACCTCGGTCTTTTCTTGATGAATCCATGGGATTTGAAATGAGGGTTCGGAAGATTGGGGAATGATTTGCAGGGAATCAGCATCTCGCGATTCCCCTTTTCCTTTTTCCAAAAGCAGGTTTTGATTGGATGGGCTTCCGGAAAAGGCTTCCGATTCGCCTTCAGGCCACTCTACACGGATGGAGTCGGCTTTTTCGGCTTTTCCCAAACCGAAAACCAGCGTGGTTGAGGGGCCAGACTGGAATCCCCGGGAAGTACTCAGGCGCTGAGTGAGAGCTTTTCCTGAGGCAAAAAGAGTCACTTTTGAGCCGATTCCTTGGGGATTGCCGGCACTTCCTTTGAGCTTGAGAGTGAGGTGATGATTTCCGGATTTTTCGCTGTGATTTTCGTAGACAAAAGCTTCCTGATCGATATTGTTCACGATCAAATCCAGGTCTCCGTCATTGTCCAAATCCGCATAAGTGGACCCATTGGAATAGCTCTCCTGATCCAAACCCAGCGCCTGAGCCTGATTTTCAAAGCGGAGATCCCCGATATTTTTCCAGGCAAAATTGGCGATCTTCAATTGGGGAAGTAGGTCAATTTGCTTTTTGCGAAGCTCCTCCATCGGGGTTTTGGCATCTGCATCCTGACTGTATTGGATAAAATCCAAGTCATTGGGGCGTTTGGTGATCCCATTGGTTACATGGATGTCTGTCAGCCCGTCATTGTCCATGTCAAACAGCAAGGGAGACCAGCTCCAATCCGAAGCATAGACTCCCGAGAAAAGGGCGATTTCTGCAAATTGGTCACCGGATTGGTTGAGCTGAAGGTGATTTCTCACGTATTGATCCGAGTAGCCGAAGCGCTCCTTGATTTGATAGACTTCTGCCTTGTCTTCGCCTACGGATTTCATCCAGATTTCGGGATTCTCGGGCAGCATGTCTGTAGTGAAAATCTCCGGAAAACCGTCTCCATTCAGATCTGCGGCGTCATTTCCCATGCTATACCGGCTGGTATTAGAGATCATTTCTTCCAATGCCTCGCGGAAAGTTCCGTCCTGATTGTTGAGATAGAGGTAGTCGTTTTCGGTGAAGTCGTTCGATACGTACAAGTCCAGCCAACCGTCTCCGTTGAAGTCTTCGACAGCCACTCCCAATCCAAATCCAAGAATACTGGAATAGATTCCTGAGCTCTCGGTTACATTTTCAAATCCTTTGCCTCCTTCATTCAGTAGGTTTTTATACAACTGATCCCCGCTTGGGTCATAGTTGTCTCTGTTTTTGGCTTGGGTAAAAACCTCCGGCGACTTGACGTTATGGTTGAGGAGATAGAGATCCAGGTCTCCATCCCGGTCGTAGTCAAAAAATACTGCATGCGTGCTGAATCCTCGATAAGCGAGACCGAATTCCTCTGCCGCCTCCCGAAACTTTCCCTCTCCTAGATTGAGATAGAGCCGGTTTTGTCCCTGAATACTTCCAAAATCTCCTACCTGACAGACATAAATGTCCAAAAGCCCATCTCCGTTGACATCGGCCATGGTCACCCCTGTGGACCAGCCTCCGGAACCAGATACCCCTGCGGATTCAGTAATATCCTCAAACTGAAAGTTGCCCCGGTTGAGGTAAAGCTTGTTGGGGACCTGATTCCCGGTAAAGTACAAATCCACCCAGCCATCATTATTGATATCTCCTGCGGCCACGCCTCCTCCGTTGTAAAAGTAGAGGTACTCCAGAATATTCAGTTCCCCATTGGAAGTCAGGGTATTGGCAAAGTCGATCCCGGTCTCTTCCGAAGATCGAAGCTGGAAAAGTGTGTCTTTTTGTTCTTCCTGTTTTTGGCAGGAAAAAAGACCTCCCAAGAGAAAGAAAGAAAGAAAAAGGAAGCGGATTTTCATTTCGATATCCTCCAGATTTCTGCCTGCCCTTTATTTTTCACAACGAGAAGCTGATTTCCTTCCAGCAAACTAAGCGCACGGATGTCCCCTTCCAATTTTAACCCATGAAGACGGTTGGGAAGGAATTCGAAGGTTCCGTCACCTTTTCCGAGAAGCAGCTCTCCGTAGCCTGCGTCATATTTTCCCATTTCAGGTTTGACCCCATAGAGATTTCCACCCAAAAGGATGTCTTGGTTTCCATCTTCGTTAAAGTCACCGACTTGAATGGCATAGGTCCAAGTTTTCTGAGCGGAAGTGGGGAATGCTATCCAGGAAAACTTGCCCTCGCCCTGATTCATCAATACTCCGGATTCAAAGGAATTGACAGTTTGGACGATGGATTTATCCAGAATTTCCGCAGGGAAAATGTCGGAAAGTGCTTCTCCGTTATAATCAGTGTATCGGATGTATTTCTTCTTGATTCCGGGGACTTGCTTTTCCAGCTCATGCTTGAGTGTATAAGGAATTTCTTTTCCTGCGACGCTTTGCGTATAAATCTGCTCGATTGATCCATTTTGATCAAAATCATTGAGATAAAGATGAATAGGACGATCGGTTCGGGGCTTGAATCGGGAGTTTAGTCCCTGATTTCCCAAAATCAAATCCGGTAATCCGTCTCCGTTCAGGTCAGCAACTTCCAGAGACCGGTACCAGCCCATAAGTTGATCGGACTCAGGAAGAAGGATTTTTTCGAGTTTGCCACCGGCATTTCTAAATAGAGTGGGGGCCATCCAGTCTCCTACTACTGCCAAGTCCATGTTTCCGTCCCCATCCCAATCCAAAGCTTGGGAAGCAGTGACCATCTCCAAGCCTTTTAATTCCGGGGCGAGGGAGGAAGACTGCTCGGTGAAATTCCCTTTTCCGTCATTAATCCAAAGTTGGGAGTCGGCAGGGGCTCCATAGGTGAAGGGAACCAGCCTTCCGCCCACAAAAAGGTCCAAGGCCCCATCTCCATTGATATCCAAAACGCTTACACTTCCGCTGCTTCCGAATACGCCTCCAAGCGCAGTGCTGAATCCAGCCTCAAAGTTTCCTTTGCCGTCATTGATGTACAGGCGATCCGCTAGGTCAGACGATCCAAAGCCGGATTCATTTCCTCCTGAGGTAACAAAAAGGTCTAAATCTCCATCCCCATCTGCATCAAAAAAGACAGCATCCGTGTCCTCAGACAAGGCATTGGCTTCAAAGGCTTCCTGAGAAACCAAACGGTAAGTGCCATTGGCCTCTCCGATATAGAGCTTTCCAGCAAAGGTTTTTCCCCCTCCAAAAAACAAGTCCTCGATTCCATCTCCATTTACATCTCCTTTGGCAAAAGCAGGGCCTTCTGTGGAAAGCATAAAATAGGTCAACCGGTCCCGGTCAAAATCAACAAACTCGTTGTCCTGATGGGTAAACTCCAAGTTGGAAGCAGTTTCTTTTTGGAAGTAGAAAGGACTGTTTGGGGATAGGAAAAAGGATTGTCCTTCGGGAAGATCACCTGCATCGGTCCACTTGAGAGAAAGCACTTGATCAGCAGGGATATTTTCTAAAAGGGTGTATTTTCCATCGGGCCAAAGGACCTCAACTTTTTCCAAAATCGATACCGAACCCAATCCCAAAGTCAGTTTGGGATCTACCGAGGACTGAAATCCCCGGTTTGGCATCTGTTCCAGATAAAAGAGTTTTTCACCGGAAATTACCCGAATCTGCGTGCCGATAGCATGCGTATTTTTCTCCTTTCCTTCCAATACAAACTGAATGGAATGATGCTCAGGAAGCAGGGTTTTGCTTTGGTTTCTGAAGATTTGAGCAGGTTGATTGACATTGTTGATCACTAGATCGAGCATGCCGTCATTGTCCAAATCCCCGTAAGCAGCCCCGTTGGAATGGATGGCTTTTCCCAAGCCCCAGGCTTCTGCTTTATTTTCAAACTTGAGGTTTCCCTGATTTTGAAAAGCGTAGTTGGGTACGGGATTCACGGGAATCGGGTCAATCAGGGCCCGATAATCCACCCCTTCCTGAGAGATGATTTTGATCTTAGTCTGCTCATCATCGATAAAATTCAGGTAGTCCAGGTCGGTGATATCCTGATAGATTCCGTTGGCTACGAAGATATCCCGCTGCCCGTCGCTGTCCATGTCGAAAAGCAAAGCCCCCCAGCTCCAATCCGTGGCTTCCACTCCTGCAAGGCGACCGATTTCGCTAAAAGTCCCGTCCCCGTTGTTGAGGTGGAGCATGTTTCTGGAAAACTGGTAATGGTAGCCGTGCTGCTTATTAAACTGAAATTTATCCCAATTTTCGAAAGTCGTCACCTGCTTCAGCCTAGTCTGCGGCTCGGGAAGCATATCGGTCACGAAAATATCAAGCAGTCCGTCCCCGTTCATATCTGCAATGTCCGCTCCCATGGATGCAGCCGAGATGGATCGCATGTAGGATTCCAGAGATTCGGTGAAAGTTCCGTCCTGGTTGTTGATGTAGAGGTAGTCTTTTTCAAAAAAGTCATTGGAGATGAATATATCCGGCCAAGAGTCCTGATTTACATCCCCGATGGTAATCCCCAATCCAAAGCCGATAATCGAACCATAGATTCCGGCTTCCTCACTCACGTCCACAAATCGGTCTCCCTCATTTCTGAAGAGCTTATCTCCTCCCACAGGGTCACGCTTGGGACGCTCATTCTGCATTTTATTGAAAGAGCCGATGGCCTGATAGGAATTATTGAGCAGGTAGACGTCCAAATCACCATCCTTGTCGTAATCAAAGAAGACTGCATGGGTAGAAAATCCCTGATCAGCAAGCCCGTATTCTTCCGCTTTTTCCTGGAAAGTACCATCTCCTTGGTTGATGAAAAGCTCATTCTGCTTGTTGTCTCCCGAAATATCTCCTGAGTTGCAGACATAGATGTCCAGCCATCCGTCTCCATTGACATCAGCCATGGCCACTCCTGTGCTCCAAGCTCTTGTCCCTGCCACTCCTGCCTTTTCCGTGACCTCTTCAAACTTGAAATCACCTTTGTTTAGGTATAGCCGGTTTGGACCTAAGTTGGCTGTAAAGTAGAGGTCCACCAGTCCGTCATTGTTAACATCTCCGATCGCGACTCCGCCACCGTTATAGAAATTTCTGTAAGTAAAAATGTTGAATTCCTCCTGAAAGCTCAGGTCATTTCGGAAGTCAACTCCGGAGGACTCAGGACTGATTTCCGAAAAAAGCGTAGGCTCGGAAGGCTTTTTTTCCCCGCAAGAAATCGCAAGACCCAGAATTAATACAGGAAGAAGGAATTTTCTCATGATTGGGGGCTTGCTTTTAATTTTTTCTCTGTGGGCAGATCGCTGATTTCCACTCTGACTGAGGAGATATGCTTTTTGAAAACGCGGATTCGTCGGTTTCCGTCCATTTTTACAAATACCACTTTGGACTGATCGGTGTCGGAGATTTCCAAGAAACCCGGCCCATACCAGCTTTCCATCAACTTAACCACATCGGCCCGAAGATTTTCCACGCTAAGCTCTTCATTCCAGGGAGCCCAGTTTTCGTAGGTGATTTCTGCGGGCATCAGGTAGATTTTATCCTCTTCAAACTGGGGATAAAATCGCATTTTGGCAGGATTTCCAGAGGGAAGGGTGAGGCTATATTCCACGGAGAGTTCGGTAGGCCCATTTGTCAGGACGCCTTCCTTGTTCAGGTCCCAGCAGGTTTGAAAAAAGTCCTTGCGAGTCATGCCCAACTCCAAGCCGAGGAACAGTTCATTGACCTGTTTTCCAGAAGCTAACTCTCTTTCCTCCAACTTCTGATAGTCAGATTTGCAGGAAAAAAGCAGGGCGACCAATCCTATACTAACGTATTTCAAAAGCCAAGGGCGTATCATCATTTCTAAATGCGACTAAATGTAATTTCTGTTTGATTGGGATTTGAAGCCAACTTCTCGTTTCTCCGGGCACAAAGAGGCCACTTTCTTCCGGTAGGAGGGTTTTCCAGGTCCCATTTTCCAAAGGAGTCAAAACCCAGGCATAGCTTCCCATTTGGGTTCCTAGCTCTGGTTTGATGCGGCTTTGATTTCCTGCAAAAACCAGTAAGGGTAAGGAATCTGGTCTTGGAATGACTGCAATGGAATATACCGGAGACAGCTGGATTTCGTGGGGTAGGTCGACTTTAGTGAACTGACCTGCTGCTCCGTTGAGCCAGAGGGAAGTAGCCAGCAAATCCGCCTGCAAAGTTAGGGATTTTGACCAAACTGCAGGAGGAAAAAGCGACTCCAAACTGGCGTTCTGATAAGCTGAATAGGTTGTGAGTTGCTTCTTCAAAGATGGAATCTGCTTGAGCAAGGGGTTTTTCAAAACCAAAGGGATGGTGCCTGAAGCTTCTTTTCTGGAAAGGATCTGCTCCACACTTCCATTTTGATCAAAATCATTGATGATCAGCTGTAGGGGAGAGGTAGCTGAGGTACGGATTCGGGAGTTGAGTCCCAGATTTCCTGCCAGGATATCCGGCTTTCCATCCCCGTTTACGTCGGCTATTTTCAGGCAGTTCCAAAGGCCAGAGGTTTCTGAAAAACCATATTCTGCTGTTTTTTCGATCCATTTTTCTCCTTCCAAGGAGAAAATCCGAACAGGCATCCATTCTCCAACGAGAATGAGTTCAGGGTTTCCGTCTCCATCCAAGTCGGAGATTTTGCCGTCTGTGAGCATCCCCAGTTGCCTCAATTCGGGGTAATTAGCACTTTGATCGGAAAAGTTTCCTTTGCCGTCGTTTTCCCAAAACTGAATTCCTGCAGGAATTCCGTAAGCAAAAGGAACAGCTCGCTCCCCAATGATCAAATCTTGATCTCCATCCTTGTCCCAATCCAACACTTCCATAAAGGAGGTGGGGGTGGAGGCAAAGAGTTGACTGCTTTCGGTGAAGTTTCCCTTACCGTCATTGAGGTACAAGCGGTCGGAATAGGTCGGGGAAAAATTAGAATTCTCGATTCCGCCACTTCCTACGAGCAAATCAGGAAAGGAGTCCCCGTTGGCATCAAAGAAAGTGGCCGTGACATCCTCAGCTAAGGCATCTTGTTCAAAAAGGGCCGATTGACTGGAAACAAAGCTTCCGGAAGCCTGCTGCAAAAGCATTTGGGAGGCTTGTCCTTTTGGTCCGGGAAGGAAAATATCCTCCAATCCGTCTCCATTGATATCTGCTGACACAGTCTTTGGGCCTTCGTTGCTGATCATCCAAAACCGAAGCCTGTCCCGATCGAAATCCACAAACTCACTTTCTTGATGAGCAAAAGGAAGCTCAATTTCGGAGGAAAGGAATGGGGTAGGGGAATTGGAACTGGAAGTCAACTCGAAGTCCTGAATCTGCTTTTCCGGTTTCCAGATTTGATTAGCTTGGACTTTTGGAAAAAGGTTTCTCGTACCATCCGGCCAAAGCACTTCAATGGAATCAATCACTTCTGCCTTCCCTAATCCAAAATGAACCCGGGAATCTACCGAAGACATATAGCCCTTGACGGGTTGGTATTCTTGGAAAAGTGTTTTTCCCTCCGAGTAGACAAAAACCTTTGCCCCAAAAGACTGATTCAAATCCACGGTGAGGAAATTTCCCTTTTTCTGATCTACTGCCTGGTTTTGGTAGAGAAAAACCTCCTCATTTAGATTATTGACAACCAAATCCAGATCACCATCGTTGTCCAAGTCCGCATAGGCGGCCCCTGTGCTGAAGGTGGGGGTAGCTAATCCTTCTTTTTCCGCCTGATTTTCAAATTGCCAATTGCCTAAATTTTTGAACCAATAATTGGACTGAGGAGAGGAAGGGAAGGCATCGATCATCTGAGTGACCAGCACCGAATCTTCTTTGAATTCCTGGATTTTGCTCTGATTGTTGACATAAAAATCCACGTAGTCAAAGTCGGTCAGGTCTTTGACAATGCCATTGGCCACAAAGATGTCTTTTTGCCCATCTAAATCTGCATCAAAAATCAAAGCCCCCCAACTCCAATCAGTCGCTTCGACTCCCGCATATCGGGCTACTTCTGCCCAAATCGGAGTCTGAGTTCCCGGTCGGAATCCCAGGTTTCTCTGTAATGTATTTCGGGTAAACTGATGGTGATATCCGGCTTGCACATTGGCCTGATACTTATCCCATTCCTCAAACGGAGTTTTGGTTTTGATCCGCTCCCAAGTGGCAGGTAGCATTTCAGTTACAAAAATATCCGGTCGGGTATCGTTGTCCAGGTCAGCGATGTCCGCACCCATGGAACCCATGCTGATTTCAGGCAGCAGCTCGGGTAAAACCTCACTGAAGCTACCGTCCTGATTGTTGAGGTAGAGGTAATCTCTTTCGAAAAAGTCATTAGAAACGTAAAGGTCAGGCCATTGGTCTCCGTTGAGGTCGGCTACGGTGACTCCGAGGCCATATCCTATTGCACTCCCATAGATTCCGGCTTCCACAGATACATCGGCAAACCGATCTCCGTCGTTTCGAAAGAGCTTATTTCCCCCTTCCGGATCTCTGATTTCTCTTTGGCCTGCTCTCAAATCATAGATACCGACAGAACGACCTGAATTGCTTAGGAGGTACATATCCAAGTCCCCGTCTCTGTCGTAATCAAAGAAAACTGCGTGCTGACTGAGTCCAGTTTCGGCTAGCCCGTAGGCTCTAGCTTGTTCCAAAAAAGTAAGGTTTCCCTGATTTATAAAAAGTTCATTGTGACGCTTTTCTCCTCCCATGGGGCCGGATTTGCAGATGTATAAATCCAGCAGCCCGTCCCCGTTGATATCGGCCATGCTGACTCCGGTGGTCCAGTAGCCTTCTGAATCCAGGCCTGCTTCTAGGGTAATGTCTTTGAATTTCATCTCTCCGAGATTGAGGAAGAGACGATTGGAGGTTTGATTTCTTGCAAAAAAAATATCCGGTAATCCGTCGTTGTTGAGGTCGCCTATGGCCACTCCTGCACCATTATAAAAGTTTCGAAAGGTGTAGGGATTTACCGTTTCTGTATACTTCAAGTCATTTCTGAATACAAGGCCGGTTTTGGAATTTTCCAATCGGACAAAAAGTGTCTCATTTTCCTTTTTGCAGGAAATAAGAAGAAGTAAAGCAGCAAAGAGAATGAAATGACTTCTCATGAATACGGGGTAAAAAAAAGAAGTGTACCGAAGCACACTTCTTTTCAAATTTAGCAATCTGTGCTATTAATAACCTGGGTTTTGCGTCAGGTTAGGGTTAGCATTGATTTGGTTCAAAGGAATAGGGAACAAAACGCGGAAAGCTGCGGATTGATCTTTTTCCCACCAAGGCTGGCTCCACTTTCCAAAACGGATCTGAGCAGTTCTTCTGTTAGCTTCGGCAAACATCTCACGTCCGATTTCATTGAAGAGCTCGTCCAAGGTAATGCTTGCATAAGCTGGCATACCGGCACGGGTTCTGATTTGATTAACAGCAGCCAATGCATCTGCGGTTTTGCCTTGACGAAGAGCAGCTTCTGCTTTGATCAGGATGATTTCTCCCAATCTGATCAAAGGATAATCGTTATTCAAGCTGGAAGCAGCTCCGGAAGCAAATTCAAATTTACCCACTCTAACTCCTGCTTGTCTGAAGGCGTTTGGAGCAAGCATGTTGATCTCAGGAGTGAAAGTCAAAGGCTCACCGTCTGGATCATTTGGTTCTGCTGAGATATCAAGCAATCTGCTGCCGTCTGAAGAGAATTGAGGACCTACCAAGAAAGAGTTTTTACGAGCGTCTTGGTCATCAAAGCTATTGTAAAACTCTTCCAAAGAGGCATATCCATTCCAAGGCTGCTCCTGAAGGTTAAAGGTATTTTGACTCAAGTAGTGCAAAGTCATCTGCGCTAGGTTGAAGCCACCTGCGTTGTTTTGATCATAAGGAAGGGTAAGAATATTCTCTGTCGAACCATTGTTTCTTTCACCGAAGTTGGCAAAGAAGTTACTGGTCAGGGAATATTTTCCGCTATTGATTACCTCATTAGCTGCAGCTTCTGCATCAGCCCATCTTGCCGTACCCGTGTAGATTTCAGCATTGATGTACAATCTGGCCAACATGGCTTTTGCCGTGAAGTAGTTGATGTAATACTTAGAACCTTCCTCTGGCAATGCATCAATATTATCCTCGATAGAAGATTCGATAAATGCGAATACCTCTGCTCTGGAGCTATTGGAAGGATTACCACCGGTGGAGTTTTCATCGATAATAGGCACATTACCGAAAGAATCGATCAACCACATGTAAATCAAAGCTCGAAGTACTTTCAATTCGCTGGTCAACGCAGTAACATCCGGATAGGAGATAATCAAGTTGTTGATTTCACCAATTGCGCTGTAGCAATAAGCCCAAGAGTTGTTGAATGATTCTTCGGATGGATTCCAAAGGTGTCTGTGCATTCTCAGCCATTGCCCACCATCTTCCCAGTCAGCACCTTTTTGAGGGATTGACATTTCATCTGAAGCAACTTCATTGATAGACCAAATACTGTTATGGCCTCCCCATGAACCTACGATTCTGGAGTACGCGGAAGCTTTGAGGACGTCAATCAAATTCGGATTGGTACTGTTTGCAATATCATCCGCCGTCACGCCATCCAAAACCTCCTGCTCCAATTCCTGACATGCACCCATGGCAAATACCACCGGGAGCACTAAACAGATTTTTTTTACTGATTTAAACATATCTGTAGAATTTGATTGGTTATTTAAAGTTTACGGTTACACCCAAAGTGAATGAACGAGTTTGGAAGTAAGTATTTCTTCGCTCAAGTCCTGGAGATAGTGCTGAAGTGAACGCATCGCCATTTTCAGCATCATTGATTCGAACTTCTGGATCGATACCTGTATATCCTGTAATTGTGAACAGGTTCTGAGCTGCCAAATACACTCTTAAAGAACTCAAATTCGCTGATTTTGTTGGGATATTGTATCCCAATTCCATGTTGTCTAATCTGACAAAGGAAGCATCTTCCACCACAGTGTTATTCATTGTAGGAGACGAAGTTACCAATGGATTGGTTGGGGTTTTGTCAGTGATTACAGAGTTCCAAGTGTTTGATGGGGTGTCAGCGTTTTCATAGAAACCTCTGTAAGAGTTGTACAAATCGTGACCCCAAGCACCTCTCAAGAATACATTCAAGGACCAAGCTCCATAAGTAAATGAGTTGGCAAAACCGAATTCACCTTTTGGAAGGCCATTACCTACTTTTGTCCACTCGTTAGGATCTGTAGTGTCTAGGATATATTCTCCAGCCTCAGTAAATCCGATTACTGTAGGTCCATAGATGTCACCCAAGTTTTGGCCTACTCTGTTATAGATGATAGGGTTGTTGTTCTGACCCGGAGAACCAGGAGTAGCAAATCTCAACTCTTCAAAGCCCAATTCACCGTTTGACAAGCTTTCAATAGTGGTTTTGTCATAGATGGTGAAGTTGAAAGTAGGGCTCCATTTGAAAGTACCTTTTCCGATCTGATTCACACTAGTTACAAATTCAAAACCTGCGGCTCTCAAATCAGCCAGGTTTACCCAAGTGGAACCTGCGGTATTGAATCGTCCTGGGTCAAATGGGTTAGGAGCACCAGCTGCTACCGGTACATTGAAAAGGAGGTCAGAAATGTTTCTGGTGTAGTAATCGATGCTACCAGTCACTTTTCCATTCCAGATTCCAAAGTCAACCCCTACGTTGAATTCCTTCTTGGTTTCCCACTTCAAGTCTCTGTTAGGGTTTGAGAATTGGTTGATACCAACGAAAATATCATTCTCAGTTAATGGATCACCATCCAAGTCGATACGGTTACCGTTTCCAAAAACACCCAAAGCCAAGGTTGGTGAAGGAGGCAAGTTACCAGTCACACCATATGAAACTCTAGGCTTGAATTGGCTGAAGATACCCATATCAAAAATCTGGGTGAAGTCAGAACCTACAGAGAATGCAGGGAAGTAACCTGTTTGGTTGTTAGCACCAAATCCGGAATAGGTTTCTGCTCTGACAGAGGCAGATACGAAGAACATGTTGTCCCAGTTGAAGTTAGCTCTACCGAATAAGGAATTCAACTGATCTTCATTTGCAAAGGAAGATACGCTTGTATTGTTACCTAGTCGGATAGCACCTGCTCCAAGGTTATTCCATCCCAAATCGAAAAGATATTGTCTTACTCTCGCATTGAATCCTTGGTTGGTTGTGTATTGGATACCAGCACCACCCAGTAAGGTCATGTTTAGCTTATCGCTAAGGTCAGTTTCATATCTCAGCGTGGTTTCAAAGATTCTTTGCTTTCTGTCGAAGGTTGCTCTTTCGGCAGAACCTTGAGCACCTAGACCTACTTGGAAATCCTGAAGTGACCAGAATCCTCCAGAAAGTGTATTTCTTCTATCCTGAGAATATTGTGCAGAAACTGTCAAATTATCTAGGATGTCAAATTCAGCTCGGTAAGAAACCAAAGCAGTTTTGGTTTCGCCCACAAATCGCTGCTGTCTTGCAAGCGCTACTGGGTTAAAGAAGTCGAACAAATCTCTTTGGAAGTATCCTCCAAATCTGTTTCTGGCATCTTCAGTATCTTCGAAGATCGGAGCAGTTGGGTTATAGATTGTAGCGTATCTGAAGGCAGCATCATTGATGGATTCAGAATCTACGTTGGTGAAAGACAAGTTTACATTGAATCTCAAGCGATTGTTCAATGCGCCCTGAGAAAGATTCAAACGGGTGTTCAATCTTTCATTACCTACACCGTTTACGATACCATTGTTGTCCCGGTAGTTGACAGAAGCCATGTAGCTGGAATTTCCGAAGCTTCCGGAAACACTCGCATTGGTAGTGAAAGAAAGAGCGTCATCGATCAACTCATCTCTCCAATCTGTTCTGCTACCAAAGTCAGTGCCGCCTCTTGCTACAAATTCTTCAGGAGAAAGTGTAGGAATCAAGTTAGTAGCTTGATCAAGGGTTGCAAAAGAGTTGATGGTAACATTGGTTGTTCCTTCTTTTTTGCCCTGACGGGTGGTTGTAATCAAAATTACCCCGGAAGAACCTCTAGCACCATAGATAGCTGCTGCAGAACCATCCTTCAATACATCGATGGACTGAATGTCATTTGGATCGACGTTTTCAATGGAAGCTCCGATAACACCGTCCAATACGATAAGCGGAGAAGAGTTGGCTCCAAAGGTGGAAAGACCTCTCAAACGCACATTAAATGCATTGTTTGGGTTACCGCCTGGGCGTGTGATGGAAAGACCCGCTACTTTACCTTGCAAAAGCTGAGCTGGGTTTGATACGTTACCTCTGTTGAAGTCTTCTGGCTTTACTCCGACAACTGCAGAAGTGATTTCCTTCTTGTCCTGGCTACCGTAACCGATAACCACGGCTTCTTGAAGGCTTTGGATGTCTTCCTCCAAATTGATGGTGATGGAAGACTGATTGCCGATTTCGATTTCCTGGGTCAGGTAGCCCACAAAAGAAACGACAAGAATCTGATCTCCGGCCTGAAGCGGAAGGCTAAACTTTCCGTCCAAATCGGTCGCAGTTCCACGGGTAGTGCCTTTGATCAGCACGGTCGCACCCGGAACAGGGTCTCCAAAGGACGCATCCAATACGGTACCTGTTAGGGTGCGGCTTTGGGCGTTGGCGAATGCTATCGTGCCTAGGGTAAGCACCATCGCAAGCAGCAACGACTTGAGTTTTGGTAAATAATTTCTCATAGGGTTTTTTGTTTTTTGAAAAAGCGAAATAGGTATGAGTACTTAATTTCAATTCTAAGGTGAAGCAATAATTTTAATTTTGCAAATGTTAACATTTACCAAATCCTGTAACAGAAAACCCCATCTGTAATGGAATAATCCTAATTTTAACAATTGCTTAATGAAAATTATTTTTTGTTGACATTTATTTAATGGAAAACGTTTTCCTTTTAAACACTATTAAAAAAATCAATTTTTATTAATTATTTTAAAATTTCTTCATTTTGCAGAAAGCCCTTTTCCAGCACGCTAGGGACATTTTTAAAATTTTTAAAGAAGTAAGAGGGCTTCCTTGTTAAAATAAAAGAATGAATTCGTTTAGTTGATTTCCATCCAATTGTCGATTAGAGGTATTTCAGTTAGGCTTACTCGGGAAATATATTAATTAATAAGTGTTCCGAGCTTAAAGCCTAGATATGTTAATTTCTATTAGAAAATCAAACTCTGAAACAACCTCTTCGTATCAATTTGCATCTTTATAGAGTAAACATTTCATTTTGTTCATGACTCTTTCTTCTCGGGCTTTTCTGCTCTGCTTTTCCTTGCTTTTTCTGCTTTCTCTCCCCCCTCTTTTCTCTCAGGGAATTCGGGGATTGGTGACCAATAAAAATCAGGAGCCTTTGCCTTTTGCCTCAGTTTTTATCCGAAATCTCGAGGATGGGGTGCCTACCAATGAAAACGGGCGCTATGAGTATAGACTTCAGCCTGGATTTTACGATGTTCTAATCCAGTTTTTAGGCTACAAGTCCCAACTCATCACAGTGGAAGTCAAGGATCAGTGGGTTGATTTGGATGTGGTATTGGAGGAGCAGGTAATTGCTCTCCAAACAGTGGAGGTACAAGCAGGGGCTGAAGACCCTGCCCTGACCATCATGAGGAAAGCAATTGCCAAAGCAAAATATCACAGACTTCAGCTTCAGGAGTATTCCATGACCGTCTACCTGAAAGGAACCGGTCAGCTGACCGATGCTCCTTTTTTCCTGAGGAAAAAACTGGAAGAAGAGGGCATGAAACTGAATGAAGCCTACACCTCCGAGTCGGTATCCCGGATCTCTTTTGCGCTACCGGATAAAGTCGAGGAGAAAGTCATTTCCATCCGTACCAATGGGGATAACCAAGGAACCTCACCTGCTCCCTATATTCAGACTTCTTTCTATCAGGATCAGATCAACGGGATAGTGTCCCCACTCTCCCGATATGCTTTTCAATATTATCAGTTTCGCTACGAGGGGAGCTTTTTTGATCAGGGAGTCATGGTCAGCAAAATCCGGGTGACCCCACGATCAAGGGGAGAGCAGGTCTTCGAGGGATATATTTATATAATAGAAGACTTGTGGGCAATTTTCAGCCTGGATTTGAAAACCTCCCTCCTTGGTTTTGAGATCACGGCCAAGCAGCAATATGCACCTGTCGCGGATAATGTCTGGATGCCCCTCACTCATACCTATTCCTTTGGCGGTAAGATCTTCGGATTTGCCGGGGAATTCAACTATCTGGCTTCTACCCGGGAATATCAGATCAAACTCAATCCTGATTTGGCTGCGGTACCTGAAATCATTGATGAAAAAGTCCAGGAAATCCCCGCAGATGCGCTAAAAGTCAACAAAGCTCAGTCTGCTTTGGAGCAATTGGCTACCGAAGAGCCGAAGACACGGAAAGAATACCGCAAACTGATCAATCAGTATGAAAAAGAACTGCTCAAAGAGGAAGCCGAGGAGAAACAAGACCCCGTGGTCTCGGAGCGGAATTATTCAGTAGATTCTTTGGCGAGAAAAAGAGATTTGGCGTATTGGGACAGCATTCGCCCGGTTCCACTCACGCATAAGGAAGTGGAAGGCTACAAAAGAGATGACAGCCTGGCCACTGTAGAGGCTGCCAAAGTCAGTGAAGTGGACTCCATAGCCAAAAAGGCCCGATCGAAATACAAGCCCCTTGATTTTCTGAATGGTTCAAATTATAGCTTTGGAAAAGGAGTTTCTCTAGGCTTTAGGCAAAACTGGACCAAGTTTTCTTTTAACACCGTCGAAGGTTGGAAGGCGGGATTGGGTATGTATTATCGAAAGTACAGCGAGATCAAACTGGCAGATAGCGTCAATCGAATCCGGAAGAGCTTCAATATCGAGCCGGAATTGAGGTACGGCTTTTCCAGCCAGCGATTTTATGGGAAAGTCAATTTCCGCTGGTCTCATACCCAGCCCACTTCAGGACAGACTTGGGGCTTGGAAGGAGGGCGATTTATTTATCAGTTTAATACTTCCGAACCCATCAATGAGCAGGTCAATGCCTTTTATTCACTTTTGGTGAGGAGAAATTACATGAAGCTATATGAGCAAGACTTTACCAGGGTCTATTGGGCTCATCGGGTCAATTATGGTTTTACCTATCGGGCCAATTTCCTTTGGGCAGAGCGTAGAGAACTTTTCAATACGAGTGATTACAGCTTTTACAACAAGCCCGAACGGGAATACACTTCCAATCGACCTGAAAATGTGGAAGCAATCGAGGGAGATTTTGGAACTCATCGGGTAGCCCGGTTTGGCGTCTCTGCGGAGTGGAGGCCGGGATTGACCTATACCATACGAAACGGTAGAAAGTCGCCGAACTACGAACGTTCACCGCTGCTTACTTTTTCCTACCAAAAAGCCATCCCCCAACTTGCAGGAGGCGGAGAGGCAGCTGATTTTGACCAAGTGGAATTGGGAATCAAGCATGATTTTTCTTTCGGGGTCAGCGGGAAGTTGGATTTCAATGTCACAGCCGGTACCTTCCTGAACAACAACCGGGTTTATTTTGCGGATTTCAAGCATTTTGGAGGTAACCGGACCATCTTTTCCAATTTCGGTCCGGCAAGCAATTATCGTCTGATGGATTATTACCGATACAGCACTGCGTCCTCTTATGTGGCAGGCATCGCACACTATCAGTTTCGGAAATTTCTCTTTACCCAACTCCCCATGCTAAGGTTTTCCGGGCTAAGGGAAAATATTTTCGTGAATTACCTCAAAACAGAAAATTCCCCGCATTACACTGAGATCGGCTATTCTCTGGACAACCTATTCCGGATCTTCCGGGTCGAGGTTGGAGTAGGGTTTGAAAATGGAGAGTTTCTCCGTGCAGGTCCCTTGTTTGGAATCGCGACCTTTATCAATGTGAATTTTGAGGATTAAAAAAGCCCGGTTTGGGAAAACCGGGCTTGTTGAGCTTTTATCTCAGACTTTCATGATGTCAGCTTCTTTTTTGGCGAGAAGCTCATCGATTTTGGCAGAGTACTGATCAGTGAATTTCTGGACCTTTTCTTCGGCCTTTTTCACTTCGTCCTCAGAGGCTCCTTCTTTTTGGAGTTTTTTCAAAGAATCATTGATTTCTTTTCTGACTGAGCGAATGGATATTTTGCCTGTTTCGCATTCCTGCTTGGCCATTTTTACCAATTGCACTCTTCGTTCTTCTGTCAAAGCGGGAATGGTCAAAATGATGATTTCGCCGTTATTTTGAGGTGCCAGACCTAGATCAGAATTGATGATGGCCTTTTCAATTTCGGAAATCAGGTTTCTTTCGAAAGGCTTAATCGCCAATGTTCGGGCATCCGGAGTATTGACAGAGGAGACCTGATTGAGCGGGGTAGGGGCGCCATAGTATTGTACCATAATCCCGTCCAGAAGATTCGGCATTGCTTTGCCTGCTCTGATTTTTACCAATTCTCCAGCAGTGTGGTCCACTGCTTTTTGCATCAGTTCCTGTGCTTCATCCAGAAATAATTCGATTTCTTCCATGGTATGTGTGTTTTTTAGGCGGTGATAAGGGTTCCGATTTCTTCACCCAAGACCAGCTTGCTTAGATTTCCTGCTTTATTCATGTCAAATACAATGATCGGAAGGTTGTTTTCCTGGCACAGAGTGAAGGCGGTCATGTCCATTACGCTGAGATTTTTGGCGTAAACTTCCGAAAAGGTGATGTTATGATATTTGGTAGCGGAAAGGTCCTTTTCAGGATCTGCAGTATATACTCCGTCTACTCTTGTCCCTTTCAAAACCACATCTGACTCGATCTCAATCGCCCGAAGTGCTGCAGTGGAATCGGTGGTAAAGTAAGGATTGCCAATTCCCGCACCGAAAATCACAATTCGTCCCTTCTCCAAATGCCGGATAGCTCTTCTTCTGATAAATGGCTCACAGACACTTTCGATTTTGATCCCGGACATCAATCGGGTAAACATCCCGTTTTGCTCCAAGGCACTTTGCAAAGCCATGGCATTGATAAGGGTGGCCAACATGCCCATATAGTCTCCCTGCACCCGGTCAATTCCCGATTTTTCGGCTTGTACGCCCCGGAAAATATTCCCTCCTCCGATCACAATGGCGATTTCTACGCCCAGTTCTTTGACTTTTTTGATTTCATCTGCATACTGCTGAAGCCTCTCCGGATCGATTCCGTATTTTTTCTCACCCATCAGGGCCTCTCCACTTAGCTTCAGAAGGATTCGTTTGTATTTCATGGGTTGGTGAATTGGTTCTTGTGTTTGACCTTATGATGAAAGGACTGTTGGTTTTGATTTGACAAAATTTGATTGGGTTATCCCCAAAGGAGAGTTAACAATCCGACAAATATAATTTCTTCAATCCATAATGCTAGAAGGAAAATAAAATTTGGCTTAGAATGGTGTAAATTGATCCTAAGGCAATGTCTCAAAAAGTCCAGGGATTTCTGGAAAAATAAAAGGGAATGGAACCCCAGCGCTTTGCTGAATTGATCTTAAAAGGAATTCAGAAAGGGAAAGAAGAATTTGTGGTCGGGGGAATGGAGCGATTTACTGTGTTTTTCAACCGGATTTTCCTGGACTAAACCGCTTGATCATTCGCTCCAACCCTTTGCCAAAGCTTCAGCAGGTTAAACGATTTTTTTGGACTGGAGTAAACTTCAGAACTGAATCAAAACCTGATTTTTCTCCACGCTTTGTTTCAAATTCACTTTCACTTCTTTTACCACACCATCACCGGGAGCTTTGATGATATTTTCCATTTTCATCGCCTCCAAAATCAAAACGACATCTCCTTTTTTGACTTCATCGCCCGGTTTTACTTTTAAGTCTAGAATCAGTCCAGGCATAGGAGCTTTGATGTCTTTGAGTGCACCGGAGCCTGCAGCGGACATCCCCATTTTTTCCAGCAAAAGGTCAAAGCGGTCTTTCAGTTGGATAGTTGCGGTCTGATATCCAAGTCGGATTCTCATGGATTGAGTTTCCCTGTCCCAATCGATTAATTCGGCCTCCATGGACTCATTTCCTTTGATCAAATGGATTTTTCCCTCGCCCAGCCATTGGATATCCCAGGCGAGTTTTTGGCCATTGACTTGAAAAAAACCTTCGTTTTTTTCTACCTGATGCGTGTCGTTTTGGAGTATTACTGAAAACATTCCTGCTATTTTGGATCAAAATTTATATCCTATCGTCGTTTTCCGATAGATTTTCCCCAAATATGAAAGAATTGATTTCCCTACCCAAAGAAAATTTCCTGCGTGGTTTAAAAATATGCCTGGTTTCGGGTCTGACTTTTTTAGCGGCCTGTAAGACTGAGCAACCGATTAGTTCTTCTTCAGATCCCCAAATCACAGCCTATCCTGATAGGGAAAAAAAGCAGGATAGTCTGGATAGAATCTTTTTGATGCGCCAAAAGGAAAACGTCCTGAAAAATTATCAAGCTTCAGCGACGCGGGATTTTGATATCCTTCATACGGATTTGGATTTGTCCTTTGACTGGTCCAATCAGTCGGTCATTGGGAAAGCTATTTTGACCATCAAACCCTTTTTCTATTCTCAAAAAACTCTTCAGTTGGATGCCAAGGATTACGAGATGGGCGCAGTCTATTTATTGGATGGGGAAAATCGACAAAAGCTGAATTATGGATACAATGAGCGCGAGCTCACTATTTATTTGACAAAAGAATTCAGTGCAGTAGACACATTCCTCGTGGAAATTAATTATCAAGCCTTCCCCGAGAGAAATTCAGGTGCGGGCTCCCAGGCCATTACCGATACCAAGGGTTTGTATTTCATCGATCCTCTGGATACCATTCCCGGCAAGCCTAGGATGATTTGGACTCAGGGCGAAACTGAGCACAACAGCAAGTGGTTTCCTACCCTTGACCGTCCCAATGAGCGCTTTACTCAACTCTTCAAGTTGACAGTAGAAGATTCTTTGGTCACTATTAGTAATGGAAGATTAGTCCGTCAGGAAGCTTTGGAAGGCGGGATGAGAAAGGATTATTGGGAGATGGACCTTCCTCATGCTCCTTATTTGGCCGCCTTGGCCATTGGAAATTTTGCAAAAGTCGAGGACAGGCACGGGGATCTTCCCTTGGGCTATTATGTGGAAAAAGGCTACGAGAAAGGCGCAGAAAAAGTATTTGCCCATACCCCGGAGATGATTGCTTTCTTCGAGGAAAAGCTCGGCTACCCTTTTCCCTGGCAAAAATACGATCAGATTGTGGTGAGAGACTTTGTTTCAGGAGCCATGGAAAACACTACGGCATCCATTTTCATGGAGAATCTCCTACTGAATGAACGGGAGGCCATCGACTCGGATTGGGATTACATCATTGCACACGAGCTTTTTCATCAGTGGTTTGGAGACTTGGTGACTGCCGAGTCCTGGTCCAACCTGACACTCAATGAGGCCTTTGCCAATTACAGCGAGTATCTCTGGAATGAGTACAAATATGGAAAGGATGAAGCGGCGCTGAAGTTGATTTCCGAAATGGAAGGATATTTCAGTGAGTCTGAAGAAAAGCTGGATAGGCTAATCCAGTTTCAATATGAAGATGCAGAGGATTTATTTGATGCACACAGATATAATAAAGGGGGAGTAATTCTCCATATGCTTAGACTATACCTTGGCGACGATGCATTTTTTGCCGGATTAAATGAATACCTCAAGAGGCATGCTTTTCAATCCGTGGAAGTTCATGATTTAAGATTGGCCTTTGAGCGGGTCAGCGGAAAAGATTTGAACTGGTTTTTTAATCAGTGGTTTTTGGACAGAGGCCATCCTGAACTGATTTTTGACATTGATTACTCTATCCCCGAAAATATTTTGATCACTGTGCACCAGGTACAAGACTTGGAAAAAAGTCCTGTTTTCCAGTTTCCTCTGGAGATAAGCTGGTACGAAGGCGAGGAAAGGAAGTCCAAGCATTTTTTTGTGAATAAGGGATTTTACCAGGTGGCTCTTGAAAATGGATCGGCAGTCACTCAGGTTTATTTGGATGAAGGGAAAAATCTTTTGGCGCGAAGGACACAGGAAATTAGTGTATCTCAATATCAGCGACAATTTGAAGAATCTGTTTTGGGAGTGGCTCGATATGAAGCTTTGGACAGTTTGATTGCCAGGGAGGCAGAAAAGGAGTTGACAGCCATTCTCCCCTTGGCAGTGAAGGATTCTTTTTGGGCAATAAGGGAAAAAGCCTTGGGAATTATGCAGGCTGACCCTTCTTGGGCTGAAAAAATTCCTGGAATAGAGGAGGCAATACTTAGTCTGGCAGAAAATGATCCCAAAAACTCGGTTCAGTCAGGGGCCTTGGAGGTATTGGCAATTTGGGATGCGGATAAGTATCAGCCACTTTTCCAAAGAAAGGTGAATTCACTGTCTTATTTGGTGGCAGGTTCAGCACTTACAGGTTTGGTTCTTTCAGAAGAAAGCTCGTTGGGGAATGAGTTTTTTGAGCGCTTCGAAAAAGAAGATAATTTCCGAATGGTCATCCCTTTAGCAGAATTCTTCATTGATCGAAGTGTTTCTGGAAAAAGGGAGTGGTTTTTTGAAAAAACTGAACAATTGAATAAAGAGGGGCTGTATTATTTTCTGGGTTATTTCTCGGAGTATTTTATCCGAATGCCTGAAGAAGGAGCATCAGAGGCAATTTCTTTTCTTTACCGATTGATGGAGCAGTCTCCAGAAAATTATCTGCGGATTGGTGCATTTCAGGCATTAATGGGATTTGCTGATCAACCTGAAGTAGTGGCCAAATTGAAAGAGATCGCAAGCAAAGAACAGGATATTCAGGTCAGGAACTATTACGATTATTTTCTTCAGGTTCTCTCAGATGAAAATTAATGGATTGAAAATGAAAGGCTTGAAAGATATCTACTCAAAAAAAAACCTTTTTTATCATACACCCTTTGATACTTTGTCAAAAGGCTATAATTTTGCCATCCGTTAAGGTTACAAGGGCACAAAAAGCCTGAAAATTTTAACGCAGTTGGGGGAATACCAAAGCGGCCAACTGGGACGGACTGTAAATCCGTTGACTTATGTCTTCACAGGTTCGAATCCTGTTTCCCCCACACAATTGCTGAATTGCAAAATTTTTTTCTAGTTTTGCAGGGCAAAAAAAATCCGGAGTTCCGGAAACAAGCGGGAGTAGCTCAGTTGGTAGAGCGGCAGCCTTCCAAGCTGCAGGTCGCGGGTTCGAGCCTCGTCTCCCGCTCTGTGCTTTTATAAGCACTGAGAAGTGAAAGCCGACGTAGCTCAGGGGTAGAGTACTTCCTTGGTAAGGAAGGGGTCACGGGTTCAAATCCCGTCGTTGGCTCAACACGAAAATTATTATCTAAACATATCTTTAAACTTAAACTGAGGATTTTCACGCATGGCAAAAGCAACATTCGACCGTTCCAAGCCGCACGTTAACATCGGTACGATTGGACACGTAGACCATGGCAAAACAACTTTGACTGCCGCCATTACTACCGTTTTGGCAAAAAAAGGTCTTTCTGAAATGAGAGATTTCTCTTCTATCGACAACGCTCCTGAAGAGAAAGAAAGAGGTATCACTATCAATACCTCACACGTAGAATATCAGACTGAAAAGAGACACTACGCTCACGTAGACTGTCCTGGTCACGCTGACTACGTTAAGAACATGGTAACTGGTGCTGCTCAGATGGACGGTGCTATCCTAGTGGTAGCCGCTACAGACGGACCTATGCCTCAAACTAGAGAGCACATCCTTTTGGCTCGTCAGGTAGGTGTACCTGCACTAGTTGTTTTCTTGAACAAAGTTGACATGGTGGACGACCCTGAATTGCTTGAGCTTGTTGAAATGGAAGTTAGAGAATTGCTTTCTTTCTACGAATTCGACGGTGACAATATTCCAGTTATCGCTGGTTCTGCTCTTGGAGCATTGAACGGTGAAGACAAGTGGGTTGACACAGTTATGCAATTGATGGATGCTGTTGATTCTTACATTCCACTTCCTGAGCGTTTGATCGACAAAGACTTCTTGATGCCTGTTGAAGACGTATTCTCTATCACTGGTAGAGGTACCGTAGCTACTGGTAGAATTGAAAGAGGTATCATCAACTCTGGTGATCCTGTGGATATCATCGGTATGGGTGCTGAAGGCCTTAAGTCTACAGTAACTGGTGTTGAGATGTTCCGTAAGATCCTTGATAGAGGTGAAGCTGGTGACAACGTAGGTTTGTTGTTGAGAGGTATTGAAAAATCTCAAATCAAGCGTGGTATGATCATCTGTAAGCCAGGTTCTGTGAAGCCTCACGCTCACTTTAAGGCTGAAGTTTACGTACTTTCTAAGGAAGAAGGTGGACGTCACACTCCATTCTTCAACAAGTACAGACCTCAGTTCTACTTGAGAACTACAGACGTAACCGGCGAAATCAAACTTCCAGAAAACGTGGAAATGGTTATGCCAGGTGACAACGTAACTATCGAAGTAAACTTGCTTTCTGCAGTAGCTTTGGAAAAAGGTTTGAGATTCGCAATCCGTGAAGGTGGCCGTACAGTAGGTGCCGGACAGGTTACTGAAATCTTGGACTAATCCTCCGATAGATAAATTAACGATGCGATCCCGAAATATTTTTTGGGATCGCATTTGTTTCTAAAGACATTATCCCTAATTTTGCGTTCCCTTTTGGGGAGCGTTCATTCACACGGGCATAGTTCAATGGCAGAATAGCGGTCTCCAAAACCGTTGATGGGAGTTCGAATCTCTCTGCCCGTGCAGCAGTTATTGACTATGAATCTTAAAAACTTTGTCCTCGAATCAGTTGATGAAATGAAAAACAAGGTCACTTGGCCTAAGTATTCATTTCTTCAGAATAGTGCCGTATTGGTATTGGTAGCATCTCTCATCTTTGCCTTGTTTATCGGGGTAATTGATCTGGGATTCGAAAATGTCATGACATGGTTTTATGATTTATTTTAATTGACATTACAGAATGGCTGAACATAAATGGTACGTCCTCAGAGTAGTAGCAGGGCAGGAAAAAAAGACGAAGACTTATCTGGAGAATGAAATTTTCCGGCAGAAGATCGAGGAATTTATTCCTGAAGTCCTGATTCCCTCTGAGAAAGTGTACGAGATGCGCAACGGCAAAAAGCGTGTAAGAGAAAGAAACTTCTTTCCTGGTTACGTTTTGGTCAATGCGGATCTTTCTAATGGTGAAGCCAATCACGTAATAACGAGTATTCCGGGAGTAATCGGTTTTCTTGGATCAAACCAGGGGGGAGCTTCCAAAACCCCTGAACCATTACGACAATCTGAAGTCAACCGTATCTTAGGTAAGGTTGAAGAGATTGATGAGTTTGCCGAGAAGCAGGATACACCATTTATAGTCGGAGAGGCCGTAAAGGTAATGGACGGTCCTTTCAGTGGATTCACCGGAACAATTGAGGAGATATTTGAGGAGAAGAAGAAGCTTAATGTTATGGTTAAGATCTTCGGCCGAAATACTCCAGTAGAGTTAAACTTTATACAAGTAGAAAAACAAGACTAAGCAATGGCTAAGGAAATCACTGGTTATGTAAAACTACAGGTGAAAGGTGGCCAGGCTAACCCGTCGCCTCCAGTAGGTCCAGCTCTTGGTTCCAAGGGTTTGAACATCATGGAGTTCTGTAAGCAGTTCAATGCACGTACCCAAGACAAAATGGGCATCGTGCTTCCTGTACTGATTACGGTGTATTCTGACAAATCTTTTGATTTTGTGGTAAAAACTCCTCCAGCTGCAAACATGCTGTTGGAAGCTGCAAAAGTTAAGGGAGGTTCTGCGGAACCAAACAGAAAGAAAGTAGGATCTGTCACTTGGGATCAAGTGAGAGCGATTGCTGAGACGAAAATGCCTGACCTGAATGCTTTCAAAGTAGAATCTGCCATGAAAATGGTGGCTGGTACTGCACGAAGCATGGGTATCACAGTATCTGGTAAAGCCCCTTGGGAAGTATAAATAAAAAACAATGGCTAAGTTAACAAAAAAGCAAAAAGAAGCTCTTTCGAAGTACGACCCAAGCCAAATGTACTCCCTCGAGGCTGCTTCTTCACTGGTTAAGGAAATTACCATGACCAAATTTGACGCTTCTGTAGACGTCGATGTCCGATTGGGTGTCGATCCTAGAAAAGCGGATCAAATGGTAAGAGGGGTTGTTGCCCTTCCTCATGGTACTGGCAAAGACATCAAAGTATTGGTGCTTTGTACTCCTGACAAAGTTGCAGAAGCCACCGAAGCAGGTGCAGATTACGTAGGTTTGGACGATTACATTGCCAAAATCGAAGGCGGATGGACTGACGTAGACGTCATCATCACTATGCCTAACGTCATGGCAAAGGTAGGTAGATTAGGTAGAGTATTGGGCCCTAGAGGTTTGATGCCCAATCCTAAATCAGGAACCGTTACTCTAGAAGTAGGTAAGGCGGTAAAAGAAGTGAAAGCAGGTAAAATTGATTTCAAAGTAGACAAGTTTGGAATCATTCATGCCGGTGTCGGAAAAGTATCTTTCACCCCTCAGCAAATTGAGGACAACGTAAAGGAACTTATTATGACCATTTCTAAGCTGAAGCCTTCTTCTGCAAAAGGGACATATTTCAAAAGTATTCATCTTTCCAGCACCATGTCTCCTGGTATTTCAGTGGACAAGGGAAGCATTCAAGGTATATAATCATGACTAGAGACGAGAAAAAAGTTGTAATCGACGGTCTGACTGATAAGTTTAGGGAAACCCCTTTCTTCTATATCACCGATGCGTCTGGATTTAGTGTAGCTCAAATCAACGCCTTCAGAAGAACCTGTTTCGAAAAAGGTGTAGAGTATAGAGTTTACAAGAATACATTGATCAAGAAAGCTTTGGAGAATCTGGATGCAGATTATACCAAGCTTGTTGACGGTGCCCTTAAAGGGTTTTCAGGAATAATCTTCTCAAAGGAAAATGGAAATCTTCCTGCGAAAGTACTTCTTGACTTCAGAAAAAAATTGGGTAAAAAGGAAACTAGACCTGTATTCAAAGGTGCTGGAATCGACTCGGATGTCATCCTAGGCGAGAACAACCTCGAGATGCTGTCCAACCTCAAATCCAAGCAAGAGTTGCTGGGCGACCTTATCGGATTGCTTCAGTCTCCTGCAAGAAACCTTATCTCTGCTCTGCAGTCCGGTCAAAACAACATCACTGGTGTGTTGAAGACTTTGGCAGAAAAAGAGGCTTAATATTCTTATCAAATCATCAAAAACAAAATTAACTAATTAATACAATGGCAGATCTTACACAACTTGCAGAACAGTTGGTAAACTTGACTGTAAAAGAAGTAAAAGAATTGACAGATATCCTTAAGGATCAGTATGGTATCGAGCCTGCTGCAGCTGGTGCTGTAGTAATGGCTGGCGGTGCTGCTGCTGGTGGAGGGGAAGCTGCTGCTGAAGAAGAAAAGACTTCTTTCGACGTAATCCTTAAAGCTGCTGGTGCTCAGAAATTGGCAGTTGTGAAGCTGGTTAAAGAATTGACCGGTCTAGGATTGAAAGATGCTAAAGATCTTGTTGATGCAGCTCCTAAGCCTTTGAAAGAAGGTATCGCTAAGGACGAAGCTGAGGCTTTGAAGAAGTCTCTTGAAGAAGCTGGCGCTGAAGTAGAGATTAAATAATTTGGTACTCCCTCGCCTTTAGGTAAGGGAGTAACCTTAAGACCTGACTAAAATAGTCAGGTCTTTTCCTGTTTATGCACAGGTTAAAAATTGCATTATTCTAAGCGAAAATTGTCGCTTTTCAATAAGAAATTTCACTATAAACAATACACTACCTTGGCTATCAAGAATCAAACCGTAAGGAAAAGTTTCTCCTCCATTAAGGTGGTCAAAGACTATCCTGATTTTCTCGATATTCAGCTGCAATCCTTTAAGGATTTCTTTCAGCTGGATACTCCTGCTGAGAAGAGAAGAGCAGATGGGTTATTCAAAGTTTTCGCCGAAAACTTCCCGATTAGTGATTCCAGAGAAAACTTCACTTTGGAATTCATCGATTATGCTGTAGATCCGCCTAAATATAGTGTGGAAGAATGCATCGACCGTGGATTGACGTATTCTGTTCCTTTGAAAGCAAAGCTGAGATTGCTTTGCCATGATGAGGATAATGAGGATTTCGAAACTATCGAACAGGAAGTTTTCTTAGGCAATTTGCCCTACATGACTGAAAAAGGTTCCTTTGTGATCAATGGTGCCGAGCGAGTCATTGTGTCTCAGCTTCATCGTTCTCCTGGAGTATTTTTTGCGCAAAGCAAACACACCAACGGAACCAAGCTTTATTCTGCCCGAATTATTCCTTTCAAAGGTTCTTGGATCGAATTTGCGACTGACATTAATAACGTCATGTATGCCTATATCGACCGGAAGAAGAAGTTTCCGGTGACTACTCTTCTTCGTGCAATTGGCTACGGTTCTGATAAAGACATCTTGGATCTTTTTGGTCTTTCTGAGGAAGTTTCTGCCACCAAGACTGCTTTGAAAAAAGTAGCCGGAAGAAAGCTTGCCGCAAGGGTTTTGAGAACCTGGGTAGAAGATTTCGTGGATGAGGATACCGGTGAGGTAGTGTCCATCGACAGAAATGAGGTATTGCTCGAAAGAGATACCATCCTGACAGAAGAGGATATTGAAATGATCTTGGATTCTGGTTCTAAGTCCATCATTCTCCATAGAGAAGATGTGAACGTGGCCGACTTCTCCATCATTTACAATACCCTTCAAAAAGATAACTCAAACTCTGAAAAAGAGGCAGTTGAGGTTATCTACAGACAATTGAGAAATACTGAAGCACCTGATGAGGCTACTGCTCGTGAGGTGATCAACAGTTTGTTCTTCTCTGACAAGCGCTATGACTTGGGAGAGGTAGGACGATATAGAATAAACAAAAAGCTGGGACTGGAAATCGAGCCAGAGAAAATCGTATTGACGAAGGAAGATATCATCTCCATCGTGAAATATTTGATCGGTTTGATCAACTCCAAGGCAGTAGTTGATGATATTGACCACTTGTCTAACAGACGTGTCCGTACAGTTGGTGAGCAGTTGTACAGCCAGTTTGGGGTAGGTTTGGCAAGAATGGCCAGAACTATCCGTGAAAGAATGAACGTTCGTGACAATGAAGACTTTAAACCAGTCGACTTGATCAATGCACGTACACTTTCATCCGTGATCAATTCCTTCTTTGGAACTAACCAGCTTTCTCAGTTTATGGACCAAACTAATCCATTGGCTGAGTTGACTCACAAGAGAAGACTTTCAGCTTTGGGTCCAGGTGGACTTTCCAGAGAAAGAGCCGGTTTCGAAGTTCGAGACGTCCACTACACACACTATGGCCGTCTGTGTACTATCGAAACTCCAGAAGGACCAAACATTGGTTTGATCTCATCCCTATGTGTTCACGCCAAAGTGAACTCAATGGGCTTCTTGGAGACTCCTTACCGCAAAGTAGAAAATGGAAAAGTAGGAATGAGCACTGAAGATATCGTGTTCCTGACTGCTGAAGAAGAAGATAATAACAACATCGCTCAGGCCAATGCTCCATTGGATCCTGCCGGTAAGTTTGTCAACGAAAAAGTAAAAGCGCGTTTTGAAGGTGATTTCCCTGTTTTGGATCCAAGTGAGATCTCATACATGGATGTGGCACCAAACCAAATCGTATCCGTGGCAGCTTCTTTGATCCCATTCTTGGAGCACGATGATGCTAACAGAGCCTTGATGGGATCAAACATGCAGCGTCAGGCGGTTCCTTTGCTGAGACCAGAAGCTCCGATTGTGGGTACTGGTTTGGAAGGAAAAGCAGCTATCGACTCCAGAGCATTGATCATCGCTGAGGCAAACGGTGTGGTTGATTATGTAGACGCCAAGAAAATCACCATTAAGTACGACCTATCTCAGGACGAACTTTTGGTCAACTTCACTGACGAATACAAGACTTATGATCTAATCAAATTCAGAAGAACCAACCAAGACACTACAATCAACTTGACTCCTTTGGTATTGAAAGGAGAAAGAGTAGAGAAAGGTCAGGTCTTGGTAGAAGGGTATTCTACAAATAATGGTGAGTTGGCTTTGGGTAAAAACCTGAAGGTAGCTTACATGCCTTGGCAAGGATACAACTTCGAGGATGCGATCGTAATCTCCGAAAGAGTGGTTCGTGAAGATATCTTTACTTCCATTCACGTAGAAGAATTCCAACTTGAAGTAAGAGATACCAAGCGAGGTGAGGAAGAATTGACTTCTGAAATCCCTAACGTTTCAGAGGAAGCGGTTAAGCATTTGGACGAAAACGGTATCATCCGAATCGGTGCTGAGGTAAAAGAGGGAGATATCATCATTGGTAAGATTACTCCAAAAGGTGAAACCGATCCAACTCCTGAAGAAAAACTCCTTAGAGCGATCTTCGGTGATAAGGCCGGTGACGTGAAGGATGCTTCTTTGAAGGCATCTCCTTCCCTGAATGGGGTGGTAATCGAAACCAAACTTTTCTCCAGACCTAAGAAAGACAAAGATGTCCGAGCTAAAGCCAAGGCTGAGGTAGAAAAGCTCAAGGCTAAGTATTCCAAGGATCTTTTGGGTATCCGTGCCCGAATGATCAACAAATTGGTCACTTTGCTAGATGGCAAGACTTCTCAGGGAGTAAAGCACAAGTTTGGTGATGAAATCATCAGCAAAGGCGTGAAGTTCAACCAAAAGAATATTGAGAACAACCTTTTCCCTGCTAAGAACCCTTACAGAGATGAGTCAAACTACAATGTTCCTGAGGAAGCCAACTTGATTTCAGACATCATTTTGGATGATTGGACCGAAGATGCACACACCAATTCTCTTATCGTTCAGTTGGTGAAAAACTACACCAACGCCCGAAACGAGATATCTGGTAACTTTAAGCGTGAGAGATTTACACTGGAAGTTGGAGATGAATTGCCTGCAGGAATCGTTCAGCTAGCCAAGGTTTACATTGCTAAGAAGAGAAAACTGAAAGTAGGGGATAAGATGGCCGGCCGTCACGGTAACAAGGGTATTGTGGCCCGAATCGTTCGTGACGAAGACATGCCATTCTTGGAAGACGGAACTCCAATGGATATCGTATTGAACCCACTTGGTGTACCTTCCCGAATGAATATCGGACAGATCTTCGAAACTGTTTTGGCTTGGGCTGGACAGAAGATGGGCAAAAAATATGCGACCCCAATATTTGACGGAGCTTCTTTGGAAGAAGTATCTGCTGAGTTGGAGGCTGCAGGATTGCCAGCTTATGGACGTACCTATCTCTACGACGGATTGACTGGACACAAGTTTGACCAGCCTGTTACCGTAGGTATTGCCTACATGCTGAAGCTGGGTCACTTGGTAGATGATAAGATGCACGCCAGATCTATCGGACCATACTCTTTGATCACACAGCAGCCTTTGGGTGGTAAAGCCCAGTTTGGTGGCCAGCGATTTGGAGAGATGGAAGTATGGGCTTTGGAAGCATTTGGAGCATCTCATGTCCTTCAGGAAATCCTAACCGTAAAGTCTGATGACGTAATCGGTAGGGCTAAAGCATACGAAGCGATCGTGAAAGGTGAAAACCTTCCTAAACCAAACATTCCTGAATCATTCAATGTATTGGTTCATGAATTGAGAGGTTTGGCTCTTGAAATTACCTTGGATTAATTTGGCTCATAGGGCGGGCAACCGCCCTGAAAATATCTCAAAACATTATGTCGTTTAGAAAAAATAAAAAACTCAACAACGATTTTTCCCGAGTTACGATCAGCTTGGCCTCTCCAGAATCAATTTTGGATAGCTCCAATGGTGAAGTAACCCAGCCGGAAACCATCAACTACAGAACCTACAAACCAGAAATGGGAGGTTTGTTCTGTGAGCGGATTTTCGGTCCTGTGAAAGACTGGGAGTGTCATTGTGGCAAATACAAAAGAATCCGATACAAAGGCATCATCTGTGATCGATGCGGTGTAGAGGTGACTGAGAAAAAGGTCCGTCGTGAGCGAATGGGCCATATTGAGCTAGTTGTACCAGTAGCTCATATCTGGTATTTCAAGTCTCTTCCCAATAAGATTGGGTACCTGCTAGGTCTTCCGACCAAAAAGCTGGACCAAATTGTTTACTATGAGCGATATGTAGTTGTTCAGGCGGGTATTAAGGCGGAAGAAGGAGTTCAATACTTGGACTTCCTTACTGAAGATGAATACCTGGACATCATGGACAAACTTCCAAAGGAAAACCACATGTTGGATGACGATGATCCGAACAAGTTCATCGCCAAGATGGGTGCAGAGGCTTTGGAAATGCTGTTGGCGAGACTGGATTTGGATGATCTTTCTTACTCTCTTCGTCATCAGGCAGCTACAGATACTTCTCAGCAGAGAAAAGCTGAAGCCTTGAAGCGCTTGAAGGTAGTAGAAGCATTCCGTGATGCAAGAACCCGTATCGAAAACCGCCCTGAGTGGATGGTAGTGAGAATGGTTCCTGTTATTCCACCAGAATTGCGTCCATTGGTGCCTTTGGATGGTGGTAGATTCGCTACTTCTGACTTGAATGACTTGTACAGAAGGGTAATCATCCGAAACAACCGATTGAAGCGATTGATCGATATCAAGGCTCCTGAGGTGATTTTGAGAAATGAAAAGCGAATGCTCCAGGAAGCTGTAGATTCTCTATTCGACAATTCAAGAAAAGTAAATGCGGTAAGAGCAGATGGTAACCGTGCTTTGAAGTCCCTTTCTGATATGCTGAAAGGAAAGCAAGGCCGATTCCGTCAAAACCTACTCGGTAAGCGTGTGGATTACTCCGGTCGATCTGTAATCGTCGTAGGTCCAGAATTGAAACTTCATGAGTGTGGTCTTCCTAAAAATATGGCGGCTGAGCTTTTCAAGCCATTTATCATCAGAAAGCTGATCGAAAGAGGTATTGTTAAGACCGTTAAATCTGCTAAGAAAATTGTAGATCGCAAAGACCCTGTGGTTTGGGATATCCTGGAAAATGTATTGAAAGGACACCCTGTTCTTTTGAACCGTGCCCCAACCCTTCACAGATTGGGTATTCAGGCCTTCCAGCCAAAGTTGATCGAAGGAAAAGCGATCCAGTTGCACCCATTGGTGTGTACGGCGTTCAACGCTGACTTTGACGGTGACCAAATGGCCGTTCACGTGCCACTAGGGCATGAGGCTATTTTGGAAGCGTCTACCTTGATGCTTTCTGCCCACAATATTCTCAACCCTGCCAACGGTGCGCCGATCACTGTACCTTCTCAGGACATGGTTTTGGGCTTGTATTATGTGACCAAAGGGAAAAAATCCACTCCTGAAGAGCCTGTAGCAGGTGAGGGAATGACTTTCTACTCTCAAGAAGAAGTTATTATCGCACTTAATGAAGGCCAAATCTCCAAGCATGCACATATCAAGTGTAAAGTGAAGGTGAGAACAGGAGAAGGTGAGATTTCAGAGCAAATTATCGAAACTGTCGCTGGCCGATTGATTTTCAATCAGTTTGTGCCAGAGGAAGTAGGATATGTGAATGAGCTTTTGACCAAGAAAAAGCTTCAGCAGATCATTGCAGAGGTAGTAAAGGTTTGTGGTATTGCGAGAACTGCTCAGTTCTTGGACGACATCAAGAATCTAGGATTCCAGATGGCCTACCAGGGCGGCCTTTCTATGGGCTTGAACGATGTAATCATCCCTGACGAAAAAGAGCCAATGATCGCTAAGGCCAAAGAGGAAGTGGACCAGGTATGGAACAACTACCTCATGGGTCTGATCACCGACAACGAACGATATAACCAAGTAATTGATATTTGGACTCGTACCAACTCTCATTTGACTAACAATCTGATGAAGAAAATGGAGGAGGACAAGCAAGGATTCAATGCCATCTACATGATGATGCACTCAGGAGCTCGAGGTTCCAGAGAGCAAATCCGTCAGTTGGGCGGTATGAGAGGTCTGATGGCTAAGCCGCAGAAAAACCTTCAAGGTTCAGTAGGTGAAATCATCGAAAACCCAATCCTTTCCAACTTCAAGGAAGGTCTGGATGTATTGGAATACTTCATCTCTACTCACGGTGCACGTAAAGGTCTTGCCGATACGGCTTTGAAAACTGCCGATGCGGGTTATTTGACTCGTCGATTGGTAGACGTTGCTCAGGATATGATCGTGACCGAAGAGGACTGCGGTACTTTGAGAGGGCTGGTAGTTCAGCCTTTGAAGGACAACGACGAAATCGTTGAACCACTTTCTGAGCGTATTCTTGGAAGAGTATCAGTACACGACGTTTATGATCCGGTTTCTGACGAATTGATCGTTCCAGCAGGTGTTGAAATCACAGATGAAATTGCCAAAATGGTAGATGAATCTGCCATCGAGGAAGTTGAAATCCGTTCTGTATTGACTTGCGAGACACGTAGAGGAGTTTGCTCAAAGTGTTATGGTAGAAATCTTGCTACAGGAAAGATGGTGCAAGCAGGTGAATCAGTGGGTGTAATTGCAGCCCAGTCTATCGGTGAGCCAGGTACTCAATTGACTTTGAGAACCTTCCACGTAGGGGGTACTGCATCCAACATGGCAGTAGATGCAAGCATCAACGCCAAGTTTGAAGGGGTGATCGAGTTTGATGAGGAATTGAGATTTATCGAGACCACCAACAGAGACGGTGAACCAACCACAGTAGTGATGGGCCGTTCCGGTGAAATCAAAATCAATGATGCCAAGTCTGGTAAGACGCTCGTTTCCAACCACGTGCCTTATGGTGCTGTGTTGAACGTGAAAGACGGACAGAAAATAGCCAAGGGTGAATCCTTGTGTACTTGGGATCCATATAATGCGGTTATCCTTTCTGAATTTGACGGAAACGTTGAATTCGAAGCGATCGTAGAAGGAATCACCTACAAGGAAGTAGCCGATGATCAGACTGGTTTCCGTGAGAAAGTAATCATTGAATCCAAGGATAGAACCAAAAACCCTGCGATTGTGGTCAACTACGGAGAAGATGCGAAAGCATACAATATTCCGGTAGGGGCTCACTTGGCAGTGGAAGCTGGTGATAAAGTGAAATCTGGTCAAATCCTTGTGAAGATTCCTAGATCTGTGGGTAAAACCCGGGATATCACCGGTGGTCTTCCACGGGTAACCGAACTCTTCGAAGCAAGAAATCCTTCCAATCCGGCCGTAGTTTCTGAAATCGACGGAGTGGTATCTTACGGAGGTATCAAGAGAGGTAACCGTGAAATCGTCATTGAATCCAAAGATGGCGTGATCAAAAAATACATGGTTTCTCTTTCCAAGCACATCTTGGTTCAGGAAAATGACTTTATCCGCGCAGGCGAGCCGTTGTCTGATGGGGCAATTACTCCAAATGACATTCTTGCTATCAAAGGACCAACTGCGGTTCAGGAATACCTAGTTAATGAAATCCAGGAAGTTTACAGACTTCAAGGGGTGAAGATCAACGATAAGCACATTGAGGTGATTGTATCTCAGATGATGCAAAAAGTTGAAATTCTTGACGCAGGTGATACCAACTTCTTGCAGGGTCAAGTGGTGGACAAGTGGGCATTCCGTGAGGAAAACGACAATATCTTGGACAAAAAAGTGGTGATGGACGCGGGTGATTCCTCTACCTTGAAGCCAGGTATGATCATTTCTGCCAGAAGATTGAGAGATGAAAACTCCAGTCTGAAAAGAAAAGATTTGAAGCTGGTTCAAGTGAGAGATGCAGAAACTGCAGTTTCCAAACCAACTCTTCAGGGTATCACAGCAGCCTCTTTAGGTACAGAAAGCTTCATTTCTGCAGCTTCCTTCCAGGAGACTACTAAAGTACTCTCCGAAGCAGCTATCCGTGGAAAGCGTGATGAACTGCTCGGTTTGAAAGAAAATGTAATCGTTGGTCACCTGATTCCTGCAGGTACTGGACAGAGAAGATTGCAAAATCTAATTGTCGGTTCCAAAGAGGAATACGAGAAACTTTCCGAAAACATGGAAAGAGCTACCTCAAAAAAATCAAGTGAGGCCATCCTTTAAATAAAGAAAAATTGAACCCGAAAGGCCTGTATCTCAAGTACAGGCCTTTTTTAATCTCAAAACTATGGAAGACAACAAAAGACCTGATCAGCAGATCAATGTGGAGTTATCCGAAGAGGTAGCCGAAGGTATTTATTCCAATCTAGCCATGATTGCTCATTCCAATTCGGAATTTGTGATTGATTTTATCCGCCTAATGCCAGGAGTACCCAAAGCAAAAGTGAAAAGCAGAATCATTGTTACCCCGGATCATGCCAAGCGATTATTGGCTGCTTTGAAGGATAATATCGAGAAATATGAGGCTGCTTTTGGAAAGATAAATCCAAGCGGAGGGGCACCTTCTTTTCCCATTTCCTTTGGAACACCGGGAGAAGCTTAAGAAAAATATAACTGCTTAATTTTGTTACTCTTATTACTTCTTGTACCTTTGCAGTCCAAAAATTAACAGTTTACAGCAAAACTAAATATTATCAGTTAATGCCTACTATTCAACAGTTAGTAAGAAAAGGTAGAAATACACTGGAATTCAAGTCAAAGTCTCGCGCTTTGGACGCATGTCCTCAGCGAAGAGGGGTTTGTACCAGAGTATATACTACAACCCCAAAGAAGCCTAACTCTGCAATGAGAAAGGTGGCAAGGGTAAGATTGACCAACGGAAAAGAAGTGAATGCCTACATTCCGGGTGAAGGTCACAATCTACAGGAACACTCTATCGTATTGATCAGAGGTGGTCGTGTGAAGGATCTTCCAGGAGTAAGATATCACATCATCCGTGGTGCATTGGACACCGCAGGAGTAAAAGACCGTAAGCAAGGTCGCTCCAAGTATGGTGCTAAAAGACCTAAAGCTGGAAAAGGCGCACCTGCTGCAGCTCCAGGCAAGAAGAAATAACAAAACGTTTTAAAAAGAAATGAGAAAAGCGAAACCAAAGAAGAGATATATTCTTCCTGACCCAAAGTTCAATGATACTTTGGTCACCAAGTTTGTAAACTGTCTAATGATCGACGGGAAGAAGAGTATTGCTTACAACATTTTCTATGATGCAGTAGCAAAAGTAGAATCCAAAGTAGGTGAGAATGGTCTTGAAGTTTGGAAAAAGGCGCTTAACAATATTGCTCCATCCGTTGAGGTGAAGAGTCGTAGAGTTGGTGGTGCTACTTTCCAGGTTCCAATGGAAGTGAGACCTGAAAGAAAGATGTCCCTTGGAATCAAGTGGATGATCACCTATGCTCGTAAAAGAGGTGAGAAAACCATGATGGATAGACTAGCCGGTGAAATCATCGCAGCTGCAAAAGGCGAAGGTGCCGCAGTGAAGAAGAAAGATGATACACACAGAATGGCCGAAGCCAACAAAGCATTCTCACACTTTAGATTTTAATCCCGATGGCAAGAGACTTAAAATATACTAGAAATATCGGTATCGCTGCTCACATTGATGCCGGTAAAACGACTACCACTGAGCGAATTCTTTTTTATGCGGGTGTTTCCCACAAAATCGGGGAAGTGCACGATGGTGCTGCCACGATGGACTGGATGGCTCAGGAGCAGGAAAGAGGGATTACCATCACCTCTGCAGCTACTACCGTATTTTGGAACTACCGAGACCAAAAATACAATGTGAACATTATCGATACCCCGGGTCACGTAGACTTTACTGTTGAAGTTAACCGTTCCCTTCGGGTATTGGATGGCTTGGTGTTCTTGTTCAGTGCAGTAGATGGTGTGGAGCCTCAGTCTGAGACCAACTGGAGATTGGCTGATAATTACAATGTAGCACGAATCGGTTTCGTCAATAAGATGGACCGTGCAGGTGCTAACTTTTTGGAAGTTTGCAAGCAAGTGAAAGATATGCTTGGCAGCTATGCTGTTCCTTTGCAGATTCCAATCGGTGCAGAAGATAAGTTCCGAGGTGTTGTTGATTTGATCAACAACAGAGGAATTATCTGGAACGAGCACGACATGGGAATGACCTATGAGGTAGTTCCGATTCCTGAAGACTTGCAGGAAGAAGCAGCGCAGTGGAGAGAGCACTTGCTTGAAGCTGTAGCTGAGTACGACGAGTCTTTGATGGAGAAATTCTTTGACGATCCAGATTCTATTTCTGAAGAAGAAATTCTCACTGCTTTGAGAAAAGCAACAATTGACATGAAGATCGTTCCTATGGTTTGTGGTTCTTCTTTCAAAAACAAAGGAGTTCAGACCATGCTTGATTTGGTGATGGAATTGCTTCCTTCTCCATTGGATAAGGACGATATCATTGGTCATGCTTTGGACAATGAAGAGCAGGAAGTAAGAATCGCTCCAGATGAGAAAGAACCTTTCACAGGTCTTGCGTTCAAAATTGCCACTGACCCATTCGTAGGTAGACTTTGCTTTGTAAGAGCTTACTCAGGTGTTCTTGAATCCGGTTCTTATGTATTCAACAGCCGTTCAGGAAATAAGGAGCGTATCTCCCGAGTATTCCAAATGCACGCAAATAAGCAAAACCAAATCGAAAGATTGGTGGCAGGGGATATCGGAGCGGTAGTAGGCTTTAAAGATATCAAGACCGGTGATACGCTTTGTGACGAAAAGCGCAAAGTAGTATTGGAATCTATGATCTTCCCTGAGCCAGTTATCGGTTATGCAATTGAGCCTAAGACTCAAGCTGACGTGGATAAATTGGGTATGGCGATTGCCAAATTGGTGGAAGAAGATCCTACACTTCAGGTAAACACCGACCACGAAACTGGTCAGACGATCTTGAGAGGTATGGGTGAGCTTCACCTGGAAATCATCATCGATCGATTGAAGAGAGAATTCAAAGTAGAAATCAACCAAGGTGCACCTCAGGTTGCTTACAAAGAAGCTTTGTTTGGCAATGTGGAGCACAAAGAAGTCTACAAGAAGCAGACAGGTGGTAAGGGTAAATTTGCTGATATCGTATTCGAATTGGGTCCGAGAGAAGCAGATGCAGAAACCGGCGAAATTAAGCCAGGCTTGGACTTTGTCAATGGTATCGTGGGTGGTGTGATTCCTAAGGAATTTATCCCAGCTATCCAGAAAGGATTTAACGAAGCCATGAAAAACGGTCCTTTGGCCGGCTATCCAATCGAATCCATGAAAGTAAGATTGTTCCACGGTTCATTCCACGATGTGGACTCCGATGCGCTTTCTTTCGAATTGGCAGCAAGAATTGGATTTAAAGAGGCAGCCAAAAAGTGTAAGCCTCAGCTTTTGGAACCAATCATGTCCGTGGACGTGGTGACTCCAGATGAGTACACAGGTCCTATCACCGGTGACTTAAACAGAAGAAGAGGTTTGATGAAAGGAATGGATACCAAGGGTACCTCTACCGTAGTCAGAGCAGCTGTTCCTTTGTCTGAGTTGTTCGGTTACGTAACTGACTTGAGAACGATCTCTTCCGGTAGAGCGACTGCGTCCCTGACCTTCTCTCACTACGAGCCAGTTCCAAGCAATATTGCGGAAACAGTGATTGCCAAAGTAAAAGGTGAAAAAGCCTAATCTTTAAGAAAATGAATCAGAAAATCAGAATAAAACTAAAATCATACGATCATAGCCTGGTGGACAAGTCATCAGAGAAGATCGTGAAGGCAGTAAAGGCCACAGGCGCTGTAGTAGTAGGTCCTATTCCTTTGCCTACCAAGAAAGAGAAGTTTACCGTGTTGAAATCCCCACACGTAAACAAGAAAGCTAGAGATCAATACCAGCTTTGTACTTATAAGAGATTGGTAGATATCTACTCCAACTCTTCTAAGACGGTGGATGCACTCATGAAAATTGAGCTTCCAAGCGGTGTGGATGTAGAGATCAAAGTTTGATTGGCTCTGAAACCTTCCTTCAAAAGGCCTGCAAATCATGCAGGTCTTTTGTTTTTTTGGGCAATTAAAAAATTTTCGTTGGCTGGAGGCATGAAACTTGGGCTTTGGCCAATCATTTTTTTCTAATTGTTTGAAAATATTAGAGTTGGGATTTGCTGCCAAATTTTATTTCAGTAACTTTGCAGTCCTTAAAAAGGGCCCAAGCGCATAAATGCTTGTGGATTATCAAATTATCTTATTTAAGATGTCTGGTATTATAGGTAAAAAAGTCGGAATGACTAGCATCTTCAGTGCCGATGGACGTAATGTCGCATGCACGCTAATCGAAGCTGGTCCTTGCGTAGTGACGCAAGTAAAAAACGTTGAAACAGACGGGTACAACGCAGTGCAGTTGGGGTTTGGTGAGCGAAAGGAGAAAAACACTCCTAAGCCATTGATGGGCCATTTCAAAAAGGCCGGCACCACTCCAAAGCAGAAAGTTGTTGAGTTCCGTGATTTCCGGGTCGAATTTGAAGGCCAGGTAAATCTAGGGGCTACAGTGAAAGCTGGTGAAGTATTTGTTGAGGGCGACTTTGTTGACGCCATCGGTACTTCTAAAGGTAAAGGATTTCAGGGGGTAGTAAAGCGTCATGGTTTTGGCGGTGTGGGTGGACAAACTCACGGTCAGCACAACAGACAGAGACACCCAGGTTCCATTGGTGCATGTTCTTGGCCTTCCCGAGTATTCAAGGGAATGAGAATGGCTGGAAGAACAGGAGGAGACAGAGTAAAGGTGATCAACCTTCGTGTGTTGAAAATCTACCCTGAGCAAAACCTCTTGTTGGTTTCTGGTTCAGTGCCTGGTCCAAAAAATTCATTTGTTATTCTGGAGAAGTAAGCCATGGAATTAGCAGTAATTAATCATCAAGGACAAGATACAGGTAGAAAGGTGACTCTTTCGGACGAGATTTTTGCAATCGAGCCCAATGACAATGCCATCTATCTGGACGTGAAACAATACCTGGCCAATCAGAGACAGGGAACTCACAAGTCAAAAGAAAGAAATGAAGTAGCAGGTTCTACCAAAAAGATCAAGAAGCAAAAGGGTACCGGTGGTGCACGTGCAGGATCTTTGAAGTCCCCGCTTTTCAGAGGTGGAGGTAGAGTATTTGGCCCTAAGCCAAGAGACTATTCCTTCAAATTGAATAAGAAAATGAAGCAGTTGGCTAGAAAGTCTGCCCTTTCTTATAAGGTAAAAGACAACAGCCTAGTGGTTTTGGAAGATCTTTCATTCGAGGCTCCAAAGACTAAAAGCTACATCGCATTGCTTAATGGACTTGCTCTAGCTGACAAAAAGACCCTTTTGGTACTTCCAGAAGACAATAAGAATGTCTTCTTGTCCAGCAGAAACCTTCCTAAGGCGAAAGTAGTCACTGTGAATGATGTCAATACTTATCAGCTTCTTCACGCAGATCACTTGGTGTTGTGCGAAGGTTCTGTAAGTAAGTTGGAAACCATTTTATCGAAATAAGACAATGGAGATTCTGAAACAGCCTTTGATTACAGAGAAGATCTCAGGACTTAACGAAAAGGGAGTATACGGATTCATCGTAGAAAAAACCGCAGATAAGCTTCAGATCAAGAATGCTGTAGAAAAGACCTATGGCGTGAAAGTAGTGTCTATTCGCACCATGCGATATGCTGCGAAGCATAAGACCAGATATACTAAGAATAGAATCGTATCAGGCTTCACCAATTCCTTCAAAAAGGCAATTGTACAGGTAGCTGACGGTGAGGTGATTGATTTTTACGGAGAAATTTAATTGAATCAATATCATGGCAATTAAAAAATTAAGGCCTGTAACTCCGGGAACCCGATTCAGAGTAGCTCCAGCTTTCGACGAAATCACTTCGTCCAAGCCAGAGAAATCTTTGATCGCTCCTTTGAAGAAATCAGGCGGTAGAAATAATGAAGGCAAAATGACTGCCCGTTACATCGGTGGTGGTCATAAGAGAAGACTGAGAATTGTAGACTTCCAAAGAAACAAGTTTGGTGTACCAGCGACTGTAAAGGCGATCGAGTACGATCCAAACAGAACAGCACGTCTTGCCCTACTTTACTATGCAGACGGAGCTAAAGCCTACATTATCGCCCCGGAAGGTTTGCAAGTAGGACAAACAGTGATTTCCGGAGAGAAAGTTGCTCCAGAAGTGGGCAACGCCATGCAAATGGTGAATATTCCAATGGGTACCATTGTACACAATGTGGAATTGAAGCCAGGTAAAGGTGGAGCATTGGCTAGAAGTGCTGGTGGATACGCTCAGATCGTTGCTAGAGATGGCAAGTATGTGACCGTTAAGCTTCCTTCTGGTGAAATGAGATTGGTTTTGGGAGTATGTATGGCTACAGTTGGAACAGTTTCCAACGGTGATCATATGAACGTAGTCTTGGGCAAAGCAGGTCGTAAGAGATGGCTAGGCGTAAGACCACGAACCAGAGGTGTAGCAATGAACCCAGTCGATCACCCAATGGGTGGTGGTGAAGGTAGATCCTCCGGTGGTCACCCAAGATCCAGAAAAGGTCTTCTTGCCAAGGGTAAGAAAACCAGATCCCCTAAGAAGTATTCAAACAAGTTTATCGTTAGCAAAAGATCTAAATAAACATGGCACGATCATTAAAAAAAGGTCCTTATATCGAGCACCACTTGGTAAAGAAAGTAGACGCCATGAACGAGTCGGGCAAGAAATCTGTCATCAAGACCTGGTCAAGAAGATCAATGATTTCCCCGGATTTCGTAGGCCACACCTTCGCTGTGCATAACGGTAACAAGTTTATTCCTGTTTTTGTCACTGACAACATGGTAGGCCACAAGTTGGGCGAATTTGCTCCTACGAGAAATTTCCGTGGCCACGTTGCTAAAAAAGATAAAGGAAAGAGATAATCATGGAAGCAATAGCAAGATTACGAAATGTTCCTACCTCCCCGCGCAAAATGCGCCTGGTTGCTGATCTCGTGAGAGGCAAGCGAGTGGGAATGGCTTTGAGCCTGTTGAAATACACGCCAAATCATGGAGCTCTCAGACTGGAGAAATTACTTCTCTCAGCAGTTGCCAACTGGCAAGCCAAGAATCCTGATGCCAAGCTGGAAGAGGCTGATCTATACATCAAAACCATCATGGTAGACGAGGGTAGATCCTTGAAAAGACTCAGACCTGCTCCTCAGGGTAGAGGTCACAGAATCCGTAAAAGATCCAATCATGTAACCCTCGTTGTTGATGCATTCAACTCTGGAGAAGTTACCGCTGATTTTGAAGAATTAAACGAAAAGGCAAATTAAGAAAAGACTATGGGACAAAAGATTAACCCAATAGGATTTAGACTTGGTGTAGTTAAAGGCTGGGATTCCAACTGGTATGGTGGAAAAGACTTTGCTGATAAACTATACGAAGATCAGCAAATCCGAAAGTATGTCCTTGCCAGAATCCCTAAAGGCGGTATCTCCAAGGTGATCATTGAGCGTACGCTTAAAAGAATCACTTTGACTATCCACACTGCTAGACCAGGGGTAGTAATTGGTAAAGGTGGCGCCGAAGTAGATAAGCTGAAGGAAGAGTTGAAGAAAATCACTAATAAGGATATTCAAATCAACATCTTCGAAATCAAGCGTCCTGAACTGGATGCAAAGTTGGTAGGTGAATCTATCGCTCAGCAGCTTCAGGCAAGAATTTCCTTCCGCCGGGCAATGAAGCAGGCAATCGCCGCTTCCATGCGAGTAGGAGCAGAAGGAATCAAAGTAAAACTCTCCGGACGTTTGGGAGGTGCAGAAATGGCAAGATCTGAAATGTACAAGGAAGGAAGAATTCCTTTGCATACTCTGAGAGCTGACATTGACTATGCTATCTCCGAAGCCTTGACTGTCTACGGAATCATCGGTATCAAAGTATGGATATTCAAAGGTGAAGTATACGGCAAGAGAGATCTTTCTCCTAATCAGGGTGCAGCCAATGAGCCTAAGGGCCAGAGACCTGCAGGTCCTAAGGGAAGAGACAACGGTCCGAGACGAAGAAAAAGAAATAACTAATTTTCACCGTTCTAAGTGAGAAATCATGTTACAGCCAAAAAGAACTAAATATAGGAAAATGCAAAAGGGCCGTGTCAAAGGCATTGCACAAAGAGGGCATGAGCTTTCTTTTGGCAACTTTGGCATCAAATCCCTGGAGCCAGGATGGATTACTTCACGCCAGATCGAGGCAGCGCGTATTGCCATGACCCGAGCGATGAAGAGAGAAGGTCAGGTTTGGATCAGAATTTTCCCTGACAAGCCGATCACCAAAAAGCCCGCTGAGGTTCGTATGGGTAAAGGTAAAGGTGCACCAGAATATTGGGTGGCCGTTATCAAGCCAGGAACGATCCTTTTCGAAGCTACAGGCGTGAGCCTGGAGACCGCTCAGGAAGCATTGAGACTTGCGCAGCAGAAGCTACCCGTAAGTACAAGATTTGTGGTAAGAAGAGACTACGCTGAATAATCAGGAATTATGAAAAACACTGAAATCAGATCACTTGCAGCAAGTGAAATCGCCGAGCGAATAGTCGCTGAGCAGGAGAATCTAAGCAAATTGAAATTTGCCCATTCGATTTCTCCAATTGAAAATCCTAACAGAATCCGCGAGACCAAGCGTTTGATCGCAAGATTGCAGACTGCATTGGCCTCCAAATAACTAGCTAACAGAAAAGAAAATGGCTACGATTGAGAGAAATCTTCGAAAAGAAAGAATTGGTAAAGTCGTAAGCAACAACATGGATAAGTCCATTACTGTAGCTGTAGAGCGAATGGTAAAACATCCTATCTACGGTAAGTTTGTTGCCAAGACTACCAAATTTATGGCTCATGACGAGAACAACGAGTGTAACCCAGGTGACACCGTACGAATTAGCGAGACTCGTCCGCTGAGTAAGAACAAGCGTTGGAGATTAGTTGAAATTATTGAAAGGGCTAAGTAATCATGATACAGCAAGAATCCAGACTAAGTGTGGCGGACAACTCCGGTGCCAAAGAGGTATTGGTCATCCGCGTATTGGGAGGAACTAAAAAGCGATATGCTTCTATCGGTGATAAAGTAGTCGTGACTGTAAAGTCAGCCCTATCTTCCAGCAACATGAAAAAAGGTACCGTTTCCAAAGCGGTGATCGTGAGAACCAAAAAAGAAATCCGTAGAAAGGATGGTTCGTATATCAGATTCGAAGACAATGCAGCTGTGTTGTTGAACAACAACGATGAGCCTAGAGGTACCCGTATCTTCGGACCGGTTGCCCGTGAGCTTAGAGAAAAGCAGTTCATGAAGATTGTTTCCTTGGCCCCTGAAGTATTGTAATCATGGAAAGAAAATTCAATAAGCAGCCAAAGCTGCACATCAAAACTGGTGATACTGTGAAAGTAATCGCCGGAGATGACAAAGGAAAAACTGGTAAAGTACTTTCCGTAGATACCCAGAAAAGAAAGGCAATCGTAGAGGGAATCAATATGATCACCAAGCACGTGAAGCCCACTGCGGCAAAGCCACAGGGAGGTATCGAGAAGAAAGAAGCTGCTTTGCATATCAGCAACTTGATGCTGGTAGACCCTAAGACAGGTGAAGCTACCCGTACAGGACGCAAGCTCAATGAAAACGGTAAACTAGTCAGATATTCAAAGAAAACCGGGGAGGTGATCAATGGCTAATCCAAGAATGAAAGAAAAGTACCTGAACGATATCGTTCCGGCTTTGAAAGAAAAATTCCAGTACACTTCTGTAATGCAAGTGCCAAAACTTACCAAAATCGTCCTTAATAAAGGTATCGGTGCGGCAGTGGCGGATAAGAAGCTTGCTGACCAAGGGGTTGAAGAATTGTCATTGATTACTGGACAGAAGGCGGTAGCTACCAAAGCTAAAATTGCTGTCTCCAACTTTAAGTTGAGAGAAGGCATGCCTATCGGTGCCAAAGTGACCCTCAGAGGAGAAAGAATGTATGAATTTCTTGATCGTCTGATGACCGTAGCTCTTCCTCGAGTAAGAGATTTCAAAGGTGTTTCCGACAAAGGATTTGACGGAAGAGGTAACTACACCCTAGGTGTTACAGAGCAGATCATTTTCCCTGAGATTTCCATCGAAAAGGTGAACAGAATCTCCGGAATGGACATCACTTTCGTGACTACTGCAAATACAGATGAAGAAGCTTTTGCAATGTTGAAAGCTTTCGGTATGCCTTTCGTAAATAAAAACCAAGAATAATCATGGCAAAAGAGTCCATCAAAGCTCGTGAGAGAAAAAGAGAAAGACTGGTAGCCAAGTATGCCAAGAAAAGAGCTGAGCTGAAAGCAGCTGGTGACTACGAGGCCCTTGACAAGTTACCAAAGAACGCCTCTCCGGTAAGACTTCACAACAGATGCAAGCTGACCGGCCGTCCTAAAGGATACATGAGGAAGTTCGGTATCAACAGGGTTACCTTCAGAGAAATGGCAGCTGCAGGTAAGATTCCTGGTCTGACAAAGTCTAGCTGGTAAATAAAACGACAGTAGTTTTTATTCTAAAAATCAATTCGTAACTTTGCACGCCCAATTTGGGTGGTGCTAGACTAAATTTATTATGACTGATCCAATAGCCGATTATCTGACCAGATTGAGAAATGCTATCAAAGCTTCTCACAGAATCGTCGAGATCCCTGCTTCTAATATCAAGAAGGAGATTACTAAAGTATTGCACGACAAAGGATACATTCAAAACTATAAGTTTGAGCAGAATGGTCCTCAAGGCACAATCAAAATTGCGCTTAAGTACAATCCTTCTACAAAGCAGAATGCAATCGTAAGCTTGGAGCGCGTAAGTACTCCAGGTCTTAGAAAATATGCCAAGCACGATGAATTGCCACGCGTAATCAACGGCTTGGGCATCGCGATCATTTCTACCTCCAAGGGAGTAATGACTGACAAAGAAGCCCGTACCGAAGGAATCGGTGGCGAAGTACTTTGCTACGTATATTAATTAACTATCATGTCTAGAATAGGTAAAAAACCAATAAATCTACCCAGCGGTGTTACTGTAGACGTGTCAGCTCATGGAACTGTCACTGTTAAAGGTCCAAAGGGTACACTGACTCAGGATGTGAATCCTGATATTCAGGTGAAAGTGGAAGGACAAGAACTTGTCCTGACCAGACCTACTGACTCTAAAAGACACAAATCCATGCACGGTCTATATCGTGCACTGATCAACAATATGGTGATCGGAGTATCTGAAGGATACAAGAAAGATTTGGAACTTGTCGGTGTAGGTTATAAGGCATCCAATCAAGGTCAAATTCTTGAGCTTAGCTTGGGTTATTCTCACAGTATTTTCATGGCTTTGCCAAAGGAAATCGCGCTTAAGACCGAGACTCCAAAAGGTAAAAACCCAGTGATTACTCTAGAGGGAATTGACAAAGAATTGATTGGTCAGGTAGCAGCCAAAATCAGATCCTTGAGAAAGGTAGAGCCTTACAAAGGAAAAGGTGTGCGCTTCGTTGGTGAAAATGTTAGACGTAAGGCTGGTAAAACTGCCGGTAAAAAATAATAGGTTATGGCATTTAATAAGAATTCCAGAAGACTTAGAATCAAGCAGGGTATCCGTAGAAAAATCTCGGGTACTGATTCCAGACCTCGTTTGTCTGTATTCAAAAGCAATACAGGTATTTATGCCCAGTTGGTGGATGACCTTAAGGGTCACACTTTGGCACAGGCTTCTTCCAAGGAGCTAGGCGCAAAGGCTAACACCAAACTAGAAGTATCCAAAGAAGTGGGTAAAAAATTGGCCGAAAGAGCTGTAGCTAACGGGATTTCTTCCGTTGTCTTCGACAGAAACGGCTACCTGTATCATGGTAATGTAAAAGCTTTGGCTGAAGGTGCCAGAGAAGGAGGCCTTAAATTTTAATCGTTATGTCCCAAGTAAGAAGAAAACCCATTAGGGCTACAGATACAGAATTAAAAGAGAAAGTAGTAGCTATCAACCGAGTAGCCAAAGTGGTAAAAGGGGGTAGAAGATTCTCCTTCTCAGCTATCGTGGTGGTAGGTGATGGCCAAGGTGTAGTAGGTTATGGTTTGGGTAAAGCCAACGAAGTAACAGATGCGATCACCAAGGGTATCGAAGATGCAAAGAAGAACCTGGTAAAAGTACCGGTTTTGAAAGGCACTATCCCTCATGAGCAAATCGGTAAATTCGGTGGAGGTTTCGTATTGATCAAGCCTGCAGCAGCTGGTACCGGTGTAATCGCCGGTGGTGCGATGCGTGCAGTTTTGGAATCAGCCGGTGTCACAGACGTATTGGCTAAATCCAAAGGATCTTCAAATCCTCACAACGTGGTAAAAGCAACCATTGATGCTTTGGTCCAGCTTAGAGATGCGATTGCTGTATCTCAGCAAAGAGGAGTAAAAATGGCTAAAGTCTTTAACGGATAATCATCATGGCAAAGATTAAAATCACACAGGTAAAGAGTACGATCAAAAGACCAAAAGATCAAAAGGCAACTGTTGCAGCTTTGGGCTTGGGTCGTATCAGCAAGTCTGTCATCTTGGAGAACACTCCTCAGATCGCAGGAATGGTAAATAAAGTGAATCACCTGGTAAAAGTGGAGGAAGCTTAATTATGAAACTGAATACATTAACTCCGGCCGAAGGGTCTACCAAAAACAGAAAAAGAATTGGTCGTGGTACCGGTTCTGGTCGAGGTGGAACTTCCACAAGAGGTCACAAAGGCGCTAAGTCAAGATCTGGATACAAGAAAAAGATCGGTTTTGAGGGTGGTCAGATGCCACTTCAAAGACGTGTTCCAAAATTTGGCTTTAAATCTTTCAATCGGGTTGAGTACAAGCCCGTGAATTTGGATACCTTGCAGATCCTTGCCGAACAATACAACTTGACCGGTATCGATATGGAAGCTTTAGTCGCTCATGGCATTGCTTCTAAAAACGATAAAATCAAAGTATTGGGTGGCGGTGAATTGAAAGCCAAATTAGACGTGACTGCACACCAATTTTCTGCTTTAGCCGTTGAAGCTATCGAAAAGCTTGGTGGTACTGTAAACAAGATTTAAGTAAATGAAAAAGTTTATTTCGACGGTTAAAAATATTTTCTCGATCGAGGATTTGAGAGTTCGTATTTTGAATACGATTGGATTTCTCATCATTTTCCGATTGGGGTCATTCATCGTTCTTCCCGGGGTAGATCCAAGCAAATTGGGTGGAGCTCCTGAAGGGATTTTCGGCTTGATTGACACTTTCCTTGGAGGAGCATTTAGTAATGCGTCCATCTTCGGTTTGGGAATTATGCCATACATCTCTGCTTCCATCGTGCTGCAGCTGCTAACTGTCGGAGTACCTTATTTCCAAAAGATGCAGAAGGAGGGGGAATCTGGTAGAAAACGAATCAATCAGATTACCCGAGTTCTGACTATAGCAATCACAGTCGCTCAGGGGATTGGATATGTTACCGCAACTATCCTTCCTACAGGCGCAGTAATGGTCAGTACTTCCCTTTTCATGTTCAGTTCTTTGGTTCTGCTCTCAGCAGGAACTATGTTCTGTATGTGGTTGGGTGAAAAGATCACCGAAAAAGGTATCGGTAATGGTATTTCCATGCTGATCATGATTGGTATCATTTCTAGATTTCCTGGAGCGATTATCGCTGAGGTGGTTGAAAAAGGATCGGGAGGATTGTTACTGTTGTTGATTGAAGCAGGTGTATTGTTCTTCGTTGTTCTTGCTGTGGTTGCTTTGACAGAGGCTACCAGAAGAATTCCTGTTCAATATGCCAAGCAAGTAGTGGGTGGAAAAGTATATGGTGGACAGAGGCAATATATTCCTATCAAGGTAAATGCCTCAGGTGTTATGCCAATCATATTCGCTCAATCTTTGATGTTTGTACCTGCCTTGGTAGCTCAGATTTGGGCTGGTGAAAGCGACATTGCCAATTACATCGGAACCACTTTCAGTGATTTCACTTCTTGGCAGTATAACTTACTCTTCGCCGTCTTGATCATTATTTTCACTTTCTTCTACACAGCTATTACCGTTAACCCGGAGCAAATTGCAGAGGATATGAAAAGAAATGGTGGTTTCGTACCGGGAATCAAGCCAGGTGCGCCTACCGCAGAGTTCATCGATGGGATTATTTCCAAGATTACACTTCCAGGGTCGATCTTACTTTCTGTAGTGGCTATTCTTCCTGCCTTGGCTATAGTGGCAGGTGTAGGCGGAGAGTTTGCTCAGTTTTATGGAGGTACCTCTCTTTTGATTATGGTGGGTGTGATTATGGATACCCTTCGTCAGATCGAAAGTTACCTTTTGATGAGACACTACGAAGGAATGATGAAAAGCGGTAATATGAAGAATAGTGCTTCTAATTACCAAGTAGCTTAAAATGATTCATTACAAGACCTCTGAAGAGGTTAATAGAATAAAACAGAGTGCGGATATTCTTGGAAGAGCTCACGGAGAAATCGCCAAGCATATCAAAGAAGGGGTAAAGACCTCTTTTCTAGACCAAATTGCTGAAGAGTTTATCAGGGACCACGGAGCAGTGCCTTCGTTTAAGGGCTACAATGGGTTTCCTGCATCACTTTGCATTTCTGTGAATGAAGTTGTAGTTCATGGATTTCCAAGTGATTATGAATTGAAAGATGGCGATATAATCTCAGTAGATTGTGGAGTCTTTCACCAAGGTTTTCATAGCGATTCCGCTTATACGTATCCTATCGGTGAAGTATCTCCTGCTGTTCTGGAATTATTAAAAGCTACCCGAGATTCGCTCTATTTGGGTATTGAAGCAGCCAAAGCCGGTAATCGAATCGGAGATATTGGATTTGCAATTCAGAAATTTGTGGAAGCCAAAGGTTACACTGTAGTCCGGGAATTAGTTGGACACGGTTTGGGCAAAAAGCTCCATGAAGCTCCTGAGGTACCAAATTACGGCAAAAAAGGCAGCGGTCCCTTATTAAAACAGGGAATGGTGATTGCGATCGAGCCCATGATCAATTTAGGTACACGAAATATTGTACAGGAAAGAGATGGATGGACGATTCGTACAGCAGACAGGAAACCTTCTGCTCATTACGAACACACGGTCGCAATATTTGAGGATAAAACAGAGGTTTTGACGACCCACAAATACATAGAGGAGATCTTTAAATTCTAATATGGCCAAACAGACATCAATAGAACAAGACGGTACCATCACGGAAGCGTTGTCCAACGCGATGTTTAAAGTGGAACTGGAAAATGGACATCAGTTGATTGCTCATATTTCCGGTAAAATGAGAATGAACTACATCAAAATCCTCCCTGGGGATAAGGTGAAGTTGGAGCTTTCTCCCTATGATTTGACAAAAGGCAGAATAGTATATCGATACAAATAGCCTGAACAAAATCAGGAAAATCAGACCAATCGTATTCAGGTTTAGTTTTTCCGGACAGTAGCGGCAAAAAAGTAAAATAATAATCCTATGAAAGTAAAGGCATCTATTAAAAAGAGAAGTGCTGACTGCAAGGTGATCCGCAGAAAAGGAAAACTTTACGTCATCAACAAAAAAAATCCTAAGTATAAACAAAGACAAGGTTAATCATGGCTAGAATTGCAGGTGTAGACATACCAGACAATAAGCGCGGCGAGATTGGGCTTACCTATATCTTCGGAATCGGCAGAAGCTCTGCCCGTGCTATCCTAAGCAAGGCCGGTATTTCTTTTGACAAAAAAGCAGGAGAGTGGAATGACGATGAGTCTACTGCGATCCGAAATATCATCGCCGAGGAATACAGAACTGAAGGTGCTCTGAAGTCAGAGGTTCAATTGAACATCAAGCGATTGATGGATATCGGTTGCTACAGAGGTTTGAGACACAGAAAAGGACTTCCGGTGCGTGGTCAGGGTACCAAAAACAACGCCAGAACAAGGAAGGGTAAAAGAAAGACTGTTGCTAACAAGAAGAAGGCAACCAAATAAAACCTGATTTAGATTATGGCTCAGAAAAGAAACGATAAATCAAAAGGTAAAAAGAGAGTAGTAAAGGTAGAAGCTGTAGGACAGGCACACATCAAAGCCTCCTTCAACAATATCATCATCTCCATTACCAACAATGCAGGTCAAGTGATCTCATGGGCTTCTGCCGGTAAAATGGGTTTCAGAGGTTCTAAGAAAAATACTCCTTACGCTGCACAGATGGCCGCTCAAAATTGCGGTCAGGTTGCTTACGATCTAGGTTTGAGAAAGATCGAAGTATTCGTGAAAGGTCCAGGCGCAGGTCGTGAATCCGCGATCAGAACCTTGCAAAACGTAGGATTGGATGTGACTACTATTGTAGACGTCACTCCACTTCCGCACAACGGTTGTCGTCCACCAAAGCGTAGAAGAGTTTAATTTTAAAAAGGTAACAGAATGGCTAGATATACAGGTCCTAAAGCAAAAATCTCCAGAAAATTTGGAGAGCCTATCGAAGGGCATAGCAAAGCGCTTCAGAAGAAAAACTACCCTCCCGGCCAGCACGGAAGAGGCAGAAGAAAGAAGCAGTCTGAATATGCAATCCAGCTTGCCGAAAAGCAAAAAGCAAAATACATCTATGGTGTATTGGAAAGACAATTTGCCAAGATGTTTGACATCGCTTCTAGAAAATCCGGAATCACCGGTGAAAACTTGCTTCAGCTTTTGGAAGCTCGTTTGGACAATACTGTCTACAGATTGGGTATTTCCCCAACTAGAAGAGGAGCAAGACAATTGGTAGGTCACAAGCACATCCTTGTAAATGGAGAAGTGGTTAACATCCCTTCTTACACTCTTAAGCCTGGTGACGTTGTTTCCGTAAGGGAGCGTTCCAAGTCTTTGGAGGCAATCACCAGCAGTTTGGCAGGAAAAGGCGCCAACAGATATCCTTGGCTGGAATGGGACAATGCTTCCCTTTCAGGTAAGTTTGTAAGTGTGCCTGGCAGAGATGATATTCCTGAGAATATCAAGGAGCAGCTCATTGTCGAACTTTACTCTAAGTAATAATTTACTATTTTCAGCTAAAAACAGAACTAAATATATGTCCATACTAGCATTTCAAATGCCTGAAAAAGTGGTGATGGAGAAAGCAGATGACTTTCACGGTCTTTTCACCTTCAAACCACTTGAAAAAGGCTATGGAGTTACCATCGGTAACGCCCTAAGAAGAATCTTACTTTCTTCTTTGGAAGGATACGCGATCACTACCGTCAAAATTCCGGGTGTGGTTCACGAATTTTCCACCATCGAGGGTGTAGTAGAAGACGTTACTGATATCATTTTGAACCTCAAGCAGGTGAGATTCAAGAAAGTTCATGAGGCTTTCGATGGCAAAATCACCGTTGAGATCAAAAATCAGTCTGTTTTCACCGCAGGGGACATTGCTAAATTCACTTCCTCATTCGAGGTGCTCAATCCGGAATTGGTGATTTGTCACATCGACGAATCTAAAGTTTTCGAAATTGAATTGACAATCGAAAAAGGAAGAGGGTATCTGCCAGCTGAAGAATCCAAACCTAAGGAGCAGGTTTTCGGCCAAATTGCAATCGATGCGATCTTCACCCCTATCAAAAATGTGAAGTATAGCGTAGAAAATACCCGAGTAGAGCAAAAGACTGACTTCGAAAAGTTGATCTTGGAAGTAACTACCGATGGGTCTATCCACCCAGAGAAAGCGCTTCAGGAATCAGCTAAGATTTTGATTCAGCACTTCATGCTATTCTCAGACCAAACTATGGTCTTGGATTCTACAGGTATCGCCGAGCCAGAGCCAATCGACGAGGAATTCCTTCACATGCGTAAGCTATTGAAGACTTCTCTCAGCGATCTTGACCTTTCTGTCAGAGCATTCAACTGCCTCAAAGCCGCTGATGTGAAGACTTTGGGAGATCTCGCCAAGTTGGAGATTTCAGACATGATGAAATTCAGAAACTTCGGTAAAAAATCCCTTGCTGAATTGGAGCAATTGATCCAAGAGAAAGGACTCACCTTCGGGATGGATATTTCTAAGTACAAACTTGATGAAGAATAAATAAAATGAGACACGGAAAGAAAATTAACCACCTTGGTAGGACGTCCGCTCACAGGAAGGCAATGCTTTCCAACATGGCAACTTCCCTCATTCTTCACAAGCGTATTTCTACCACGCTTGCCAAGGCTAAAGAATTGAAGAAGTATGTTGAGCCTCTGGTGACCAGAGCAAAAGAAGATACTACCCACAACAGACGTATTGCTTTCTCCTACCTGAAAAGCAAAGAAGCGATCAAAGCGCTTTTTGGAGAAGTGATCGAGAAAGTAGGTACTCGTCCAGGTGGATACACCCGGATTATCAAGACCGGCTTCAGATTGGGTGACAATGCTGAAATGTGTATCATCGAGCTAGTCGATTTCAACGAATTGATGCTCAAGGATGCCAAGCCAGCGAAGAAGACTACCCGTCGTTCAAGAAGAAGCAGTGGAAGCAAAGCTACTGATGCAGCTCCAGTTGCTCCAGCAGTGGAAGCAAAAACTGAAGAGCCTAGCGCTCCTGAAGCTCCTGTTGAAGGCGAAACTGAAGAAAAATAAATTGAAATTTGATTTTCACATAACAAAGGATTGGACTCTCGTTCAATCCTTTTTTTATACCCTAATCGCTTACCCTCCTTCCCAAGAAATGGTTAACTTTGGGCAATCTCAAGCAAAATGAACAAACAAAAAGCTACACTTCTCCTGGCCGATGGCACGGCCTTTCATGGTACTCTCATCGGTAATCCCGGTACAAATGGGGGTGAAATTTGCTTCAACACCGGAATGACCGGCTATCAGGAAATCTACACGGATCCCTCCTACACCGGGCAAATCGTAGTTACTACTACCTCTCATATTGGCAACTATGGAGTCCATGCCGAAGAGATCGAATCTGATCATCCTTGCGTAGCAGGCATCGTAGTCAATAGCTTCTCTGAAGTCTATTCAAGATTGGATGCTTCTGGTTCGCTGCAGGATTACCTGGTTCGGTACGGAATCACTGGAATCGCCGATATCGATACGCGAAAGCTTGTTCGTCATCTTCGATCCAAAGGTGCTATGAATGCCATCATCAGTTCCGAATATGAAGGGAATTTGGATGGATTGAAGAAGGAGTTGGAGAAAGTGCCGGATATGAATGGTTTGGAGCTTTCCTCTACCGTTTGTACTCAAGAGCCTTATTTCTTCGGGGATGAAAATTCTCCAATAAAAGTAGCTTGCTTGGATTTTGGGATCAAAAAGAACATTCTCAGAAATCTTGCCTCCAGAGGAGTGTACTGCAAGGTGTTTCCAGCCAAAGAAAAACTGGAAGAAATCCAAAAGTGGAATCCAGACGCTTATTTTTTATCAAATGGCCCAGGTGATCCAGCGGTCATGGAATACGCAGTGGATACGGTTAAGGATATCCTCGGTACTGGAAAGCCTGTATTTGGAATTTGTCTAGGACATCAGCTTCTAGCTGAGGCGGTAGGAATCAAAACCTACAAAATGCACCATGGCCACCGTGGGCTTAACCATCCCATCAAGAACTTGCTCACTGGTAAAAGTGAGATCACCTCACAGAATCATGGATTTAACATCGTGAGGGAAGACGCGGAGCAAAATCCTGAAGTGGAAATCACCCATGTTCATCTCAATGATCACACGGTAGCTGGTATCCGACTGAAGAATAAACCTGCCTTCTCCGTGCAGTATCATCCGGAATCATCTCCGGGTCCTCATGATTCACGGTATTTATTCGATGAATTTATAGCCCTAATCAACCAAAACTAATTTCATAAACCTTTTAAAACTATGACGTTGATTCAATCAATTCATGCAAGACAAATCCTCGATTCCAGAGGTAACCCAACTGTAGAAGTAGATGTATTTACCGAAAACGGAGCTTTTGGACGCGCAGCAGTGCCAAGTGGGGCGTCCACTGGGGTCAATGAAGCCGTAGAACTCAGAGACGGAGACAAAAGCAAATACCTTGGAAAAGGAGTCCTTAAGGCCGTTTCCAATGTCAACGATATCATAGCACCGGAATTGGTGGGGATGGATGTTTTCGAGCAAAATCTTATCGACCAAATCATGATTGATTTGGATGGTACTCCCACCAAGAGCAAACTAGGTGCAAATGCCATCCTTGGTGTTTCCCTGGCAGTAGCCAAAGCTGCTGCAATGGAAGCAGGACAGCCGCTTTACCGCTACATCGGAGGTGTCAATGCAAATACCCTTCCGGTACCTATGCTCAATATCATCAATGGCGGTTCTCACTCGGATGCCCCAATTGCTTTTCAGGAATTCATGGTACGTCCGGTAGGTGCACCAAGCTTCTCTGAAGCAATCCGAATGGGTGCTGAGATTTTCCATAGCCTGAAAAAGATCCTTCATGACAAAAACCTCAGCACCGCAGTAGGGGATGAGGGTGGATTTGCTCCCAACTTCTCAGGAGGTACTGAAGAAGCCTTGGCTTGCATTTTGGATGCTATCGCAAAGGCAGGATACAAAGCAGGTGACGACGTGACTATCGCTTTGGATTGTGCTTCTTCAGAGTTCTACAAAGACGGAAAATACGATTATTCCAAATTTGAAGGTCCAACCGGCAAGGTGAGATCGAGAGAAGAACAAGTAGCTTACTTGGCTGAGTTGACCGAAAAGTACCCTATCGATTCTATCGAAGATGGCTGCGCTGAGGAAGACTGGGCTGGATGGGCCATGCTGACTGCCAAAATCGGTGACCGAGTGCAGCTGGTAGGAGATGATCTTTTTGTGACTAATGTGAAGTTTTTGAAAAGAGGTATCGAAGAGAAGTCTGCCAACTCTATCCTGGTGAAAGTAAATCAAATCGGTACTTTGACCGAGACCTTGAATGCTGTAAACTTGGCTCATAAGGCTGGTTTCACTGCAGTGATGTCTCACCGTTCGGGTGAAACTGAAGATTCTACTATCGCTGACTTGGCAGTTGCAACTAATTGTGGACAGATCAAAACCGGTTCTGCTTCCCGTTCTGACCGTATGGCTAAGTACAACCAATTATTGAGAATTGAGGAGCAGTTGGGAGATTCAGCTATTTTCAAAGGTCGATTGAAGTAATTTTCCATTACCAAAAATACCCTAAAGAGGCAGTCCAATCGGATTGCCCCTTTTTTTGCATCATTTTTGTACCTTGTCTAGGCAAATTGATTCTATGAAGAAGGTCCTCAAATACAGCAGCAATTTTTATGTCCTGGCGACTTCTTTTTTTCTCTTTTGGATGATCTTCATTGATTCCAATAATCTGATCAATCAGTTTCGTCTCAGTAAGAAACTTTGGGATTTAGAGGATCAAAAGGAGTTTTATCTGGAAAAAAAGGCTCAGGTTAAAGCAGAACGAGAGGAGTTGATGAGCAATCCTGAACTTTTGGAAAAATTTGCCAGAGAAAAGTACTTTATGAAAAAACAAACGGAGGATATCTATGTCATCGTGGAAAAATAAAGTTTTTGCCCTTATTCTTCTAGGCTTTGCCTTTATTCAACTGGATGCTTTTGCACAGCGGGAGATTTATGGGGATTCTACCAGCCTGAAGGATCGTATGTTTTTTGGAGGGAATCTTGGTCTTCAATTTGGGACGGTAACGTTTATCGATATTTCTCCTCTGGCGGGAGTGATGATTACTCCTAGACTTTCTGCAGGTGCAGGGATCACTTATCAATATTACGACGATAACCGCTTTCAGGGAGCCAATGGATCATCATATGGTGGTCGAGTCTTTGGGAGGTACAACGTTTTGCCCAATATTTTTACCCACGTCGAGTATGAAAACATCAACTGGGAAACCTACAGTGTGGCAGAACAAGCATTTAGAAGGGTTTGGACTGATGCGCTGTTCATAGGAGGTGGCTATTTTGCTCCATTTGGTCGTAGAGGAGGAGCTAATTTTACCTTTTTGTATAATGTCCTTCATGACAATCAAAATTCTTACTACGCCGAACCTTATGTGATCCGAGTGGGTTTTGTGCTATAGCTACCGCACCTCAAACCTATGAACTCCCTCGTATCTAAAATCTTCAAAACCCATCAATCCTGTTCGGATTGCCCCTCTCCACAGGTTATTCAATCCTTCTTTGAGGAACTGTTGGGTTTACTTTTTCCGGAATATGCCTTGCAAAAAGTAAAATCTGAAGAAGAGGTTTCAGCTCGCCTGATTTTGCTCAGAGAGCAACTGGGAGCAATTCTTTCTAGAAATCAGCATTTGCATTCAGGAAACGGGTCAGTTTTGGCTCAATCCTTTTTTGAGCAGTTGGAGCAGGTATTCGATTGGGTACACCAAGATGTGGACGCCATGTATGAGGGGGATCCTGCAGCCAAATCCAGAACAGAGATTTTGCGCAGCTATCCGGGTTTTTATGCCATCGCTGCTTATAGGATTGCTCACCTTTTGCATGAGCAGGGAATCAAATTGATCCCTAGAATGATCACTGAAATCGCTCATAGCCGAACCGGAATCGACATCCATCCGGGGGCCACTATCGGTCAATATTTCTGCATTGATCATGGTACAGGAGTGGTGATCGGGGAAACGACCTATATCGGCAATAGAGTCAAGGTTTACCAAGGAGTTACCTTGGGGGCATTAAGTGTCGAAAAGGCAGATGCAGATACCAAAAGACACCCCACCATCGAGGATGGAGTGGTTATTTATGCAGGAGCTACGATTTTGGGTGGAAATACTGTCATTGGCAAAAACTCTGTCATTGGAGGTAATGTATGGTTGACCAAATCAGTTCCGGCCAATTCCAAAGTCTATTATCAAACTCAAATCCATCATGAGGATGGTTTGGTGACAGACCGTTACGTATTCAAAAATGATATCGATGCGACTCTTTGAACTGATCGGAAATACCCCTCTCATTCAGTTGGAGCACATTCCAACCCATCCCAAGGTGAAAATCCTTTGCAAGATGGAAGGACAAAACCCAGGAGGAAGTGTAAAGGACCGGGCTGCATACAATATGTTGCAGTCAGCTCTAGATCGAGGGGAAATCAAAAAAGGAGATAAACTGGTCGAAGCTACCAGCGGAAACACCGGAATTGCTCTCGCAATGGTGGCCAAAGTTTTGGGACTGGATATGACCTTGATCATGCCGGACAATTCCACCCGGGAGCGTGTTCTCTCCATGGAAGCCTACGGCGCGAAAGTTATCCTTACCCCTGCAGCTAAAACTATCGAGTATTCCAGAACGCTCGCCGAACAGATGCGGGATGAAGAAGGCTATTTCATGCTCAATCAGTTTGGGAATCCGGACAATTACCTGGCTCATTACAAAACTACCGGACCAGAAATCTGGAGAGATACAGAGGGGAAAGTCACCCATTTCGTCTCAGCGATGGGGACTACAGGTACAATCATGGGAGTATCTCGCTACCTAAAGGAAATGAACCCCAATATCCAAATCGTGGGAACTCAGCCTACGGATGGATCAAGCATACCGGGTATTCGACGCTGGTCACCGGAATTTTTACCTGCCATTTTTGAGAAAGAACGAGTGGATAGAGTGATTGACGTATCTCAGGAACAGGCCACGCAAATGACCCGAAGAATGGCCAAAGAGGAAGGAATCCTTGCAGGAATGAGCAGTGGAGGGGCCCTTCATGCAGCGATTGAGCTTTCCAAAGAACTCGACGAAGGGCTGATCGTCTGCATCACCTGCGATCGGGGAGACCGGTATTTGAGCTCAGATTTGTTTGGGTAAGGAAATTGTAAGATTGGCGGATTTGTAAAGTTTATCCTCTGGACAACTGGTTCAAGTCTCCTGACCTGCCCGATGCAGGCGGGCTTGGACCTTTACCGACACACACTGGTTCAAGCCTCCTAATTTGGGCCGAACAAGCTGCCAGACGAAAGTTCGGCAGCTTTTTTTGAATTAAGGAAAAGGGGACTTCCGAACTCGGCGCTTGCACTTCCGAACTCGGCGCTTGGACTTCTGAACTCGAAACTTGGAGTTTAGAACTTGAAGCTTGCACTTCTGAACTCGGAACTTGGACTTTCGAACTCGGAGCTTGGACTTCTGAACTCGGCGCTTGGACTTCTGAACTCGAACTTTGGAGTTCGAAACCGCAACGTTGGAGTTCTGAACTTGGCGATTGGTGTTTTGAAGTGGAGGGGGTACTTCGGAAGTACCCCCTCCCACTTGGGAAGTATCCGCTACCGTCTTTACGAGCGATAGCGAAGTAATCTTTAAAGTTCGACCCACTTCGGGGTCGTGTAATCCATGTTATTGGGATCACCATTTCCATGGGTTACACCCATGGCTACGCCGCGGCGCACAAGTATTCATAGGTTGGACCCCTTATTAGGGGTCTGTCGTTTAAATCAACGAGAAAAACAAAATAATGACCACGCAGTGATCGAACTTCTCAATAGCCCTAGGTGGAACCTAGGGAAGAAAATGTCACGATGGTGAATGTCAACCCCGAAGCGGGTTGAACTTGTAGGAAGGGAATTGCAAATTCCTAAAATATATAAAAGCGTAGATGCAATCTACGCTTAGTCCATAGCCAATATTCTACACTCAGAGGGGGACTAATTAGCTATTTTAATTCCAGATAATTTTTAACAGGCAAAACCCTCCAGGTTTTAAAAACCTGGAGGGTTATTTCTTCAAAAAAACCTTTTCATCTTCTCCAAGCCTTCTTTGACTACCACTTGGGCATCCATGGCGTAGTAGGTCGGGTTGAAGAGTTCGAGTGAAAGAATAATTTCCCCACCTTTCGCTTTCAGGGTATTGGCAAGTTCCTGCATGGGGGCGGCACCATCTCCCGGCATCACCCGGTCCTTGTCCTGCTGCTCAGTGCGGGGAATAGCTGCAGGTACGTCATTCATATGGAAAATATCAATAGCCTGCCCGTCCAGTAGTTTCATTCCCTCAAATCCGGAACCCCCTCTGAAAAGATGATAAACATCCGCCAAAATCTTGGCGTCCTTGTCATCGGCAACAGCAGCCACCATCATCGCTTGACCTAAATGATAAAAGGAAGGATAAGCGCCCCAGAATTCCAATTGGGGCATCACCCCTGTTTTTCTCCCCAAATCGAGCAGTCGCTTGTATTTTTCCCCTGCTTGCATCAAGTCCAGAGGGGCTTCAGTCCCGATGGCTGGAGCGGCTACCCTAGGACAGCCTAAATCAGCCAAAATTCCCATTTCCTTTTCCATCTGCGAAAATCCCGTTTTGCTTTTCTCCGCATCCTGGGCCATCCAGGTAGGGAAGCCGATGCAGTCAAAGAATTCCAATCCGGCATCAGATGCCAGCTTTTTCAGAGAAGCTACAGATTTTCCCTCCCCGAGATAGGCCTCGATTTCCATCATCCAGGGTTCGAAGCCATCGTATCCAGCTTTTGCCGCCAGCTCGATGATTTGAGGTAGGCTGAGCTTTTGTCCTCGGATGGTGCTGGTATTTAGGGAAAACTTAAATCGGGTATTTTCCCTCGGAGAAGGGGAAGCTTGGGAAAGGGTAGGGGCAGCTGCAAGAGGGGCTAGAGCAAGGGTTTTGAGCAGGTTTCGTCGGGAAAGGGCCATGGGATATGAATTTTTTGTCCGTTCAGTAAATTAAATCTACCGCTTAAAGATATTTTGAGAAAATAGGCAGAAAGGCAATTTTCTATTGTCATTTTTATGGAATGCTGAAAATACAATTTTTACCGCTTTTGGCTTTTTATTTTCTTTCCAGCGGGGCAATGGCTCAGGTTGTTGGTCAGAATTTGGCGTTTTTGCCCGAATACCAAGAGCAGTTGCCCTATTTTCAGGAGTTGATCACCGGGGGAAAGTACGAGGAACCTTCCTCGCTCATACAGGGAGATCCCTACTACCTTACCCGTCAATTTGAATCCGGAAGTCTCACGATCAATGAAATCACTTATCCGGGAGTGCCACTTCTGTATGATATTTTCAGGGATCAGATTTTGACCTTTCATCCTCTCTTCAACCAAAAGATCTTGATCAAACCCGGGAAGGTAGATCGCTTTGTGATGGGGGATGGGTCGGCTTTTGCCAGACTGGAAGGCAATGACAGCTTCGGTAAAGCTGGGAGTGGATTTTACAAAGTCATCGCTGAGGGGGATTTTTGGGCTATTTCCAAGCCTTACAAAACTTCCAAATCTCTCCGGGAAATGTCCCGCTATGATGAAGTTTATGTAGAAAAAGAGGTCTTTTTTCTCTGGAAAGGCGGGACTTTTTTTCCCATATCCAAAGGCAAGCAGGCTATTTCCCTACTTGGCCTCAATAAAGCAGAAGCCAAGCAAAAGCTTCGTGCTGAGCAGCTAAACTTCAAGCAAAATCCAGAAGGCTATCTTCGGCTTTTGGTCAACTTAACTCCTTCCCAGCCATGAGAAAGGGAGTGTTTGTCCTTATTTTACTTTTGTCCACTCTTTCTATTCAGGCTCAGACAACTGACCGAATATCCGGTTTCTATCCCGGGATTTCCTTTGAGCGGTTTGTGGATTTGGTGGAGAAGGAGACTTCCTATCGGTTTTACTTTGACCCTGAGATGGTAGCTGACCTTACAGTGAATCTCTCGGCTAATCAGGACAAACTCGAGGATGTGCTTCGGGTGATTTTTGACAAAACCGGGCTGAGCTTCAGTATTTCCTCTCAAAAGGAGGTGTTTCTTTTCTCCGGAGAAAAGACAGCGGTAGAATTCCCTTCAGATTACCTCAGCAGAGGCAATGAGGGGGCAGCTTCCTCCCGTCCTATGGATGAGTTTGTACGAAATCGGCGCTATGTGTTAGGCGTGCCGGGCACGGGACAGGAAGCTCGGATAAGCGGGCAAATCACCAGTTTGGAAAATCAAAAACCGATCGAGGGAGCTATTGTGTATGATAAGGCTTCGCTCAGACAGACAATAACTGATCGGGAGGGGAGATATGAATTGCTCCTTCCCAAAGGCGATTTGACCCTTATGATTCAAAATATCGGCGGCTACACCGAGCAGCGCTTGATTACCCTTCAGGGAAATGATCAACTGGATATTCAGATCGGAGAGGGGATTTTCTCACTGGCCGAGGTGACTGTCCGCTCCGGGGCTCTGACTCAGATAAGTCGTCCGGAAATGGGAGTGCAGGCCCTCAGTGTACAGCAGATGAAAAAGCTCCCTGCTGTACTCGGCGAGGTGGATATCATCCGTGGCATTTTGACCCTTCCCGGAGTCAATACGGCCGGAGAAGCGAGTGTGGGGTTCAATGTTCGTGGAGGTGCTGCAGATCAAAATCTGATTCTTTTGGGCCAAAATACCCTGTTTAACCCTTCCCATCTTTTTGGGTTTTTCTCAGCAGTCAATTCCGATATGGTGGAGGGAGTGGAGCTTTACAAAGCTGGAATCCCGGTAAGCTATGGAGGTCGTCTTTCTTCCGTCCTTCAGGTAACACCCAAAGTCGGGAGAAAAGATCGGATTGGAGGCTCAGGGGGAATTGGTCCGCTTACCAGCCGACTGTCTTTGGAAGGTCCTATTGGGCAAAAAACAACGTTCACCTTGGGTACCCGACTTACCTATTCGGATTGGCTTTTGGATTATTTGGAAGAGCGGGCGGATTTGGGAGCCAGCCGGGCTTTTTTTGGAGATTTGAATGGGTCTATCCAGCATGAGATTGGAGAAAAGGATCGACTAACCCTCTCAGGTTACCTGAGTCGGGATGAGTTTCAGTTTGACCCGGACACGGTCTATCGGTATTCCAATCAGAATTTTTCCCTGACTTGGACTCATTATTTCAATGATGAATTGGAGGCGGATTTCTCGATAGGGCAAGATGGATACTCATTTGAGGTGGAAGGGCAAGACAATCCACCCAATGCCTACCTATACCGATTCGATATTCTTCAGCGCTTTTTGAAGGCGCAGTTTAGACAGGAAAAAGGAGACCGTCACATCCTTACTTATGGATTCCATGGGATTCATTACCGACTCAATCCGGGGACTCTAAACCCGCTGGGAACTGAAAGCATCGTGATTCCGGATGAACTTCCAGAGGAACAAGGATTGGAGCTTTCTGCATTTTTGGGAGACGAGTTTGAAATCAACGAGCAGTGGACAGTCAGTGGGGGAGTGCGTCTGAATTGGTTTGGGTTTATGGGGCCACAGGTTTTGCCTACTTATGCAGAAGGTGCCCCCTACCTGCCAGAAAATATCACCGGAGAAGAGAACTACTCCTCAGGTGAGTTGATCCAAAGTTATTTTGGGCCCGAATTCCGTATTTCTGCCCGATATGCTCTGAATAATTGGTCTTCTTTGAAAGCTGGAGTAAACTCCATGCGGCAGAATATTCATTTGCTGAGTAATTCCTCCGTAATCACTCCTACGGATACCTGGAAGCTCAGTGACGCATTTCTTGCGCCCCAGCGTGGGATTCAGTATGCCTTGGGCTATTTCCGAAATATGAACAACAATACGCTGGAGTTTTCAGCAGAGGTGTACTATCGATCCATGCAGAACCTGCTGGATTACCGCTCCGGAGCGACTATCGTCCTCAATGAGCGGATCGAGCAGGATGTCTTGGTGACTCAGGGACAAGCTTATGGATTGGAGCTTTTTCTAAAGAAAAGCACGGGAAAGCTCAATGGTTCTCTTGCTTATACCTACAGCCGGTCGCTCCTGAGGACGGATCCGAGCGAGCGAAAAGAGCAGATCAATCGTGCTGAGTGGTACCCTAGTAATTTTGACCAGCCTCACAATGCCAATTTGGTACTGAACTATGAGCTCAGCAAAAGGGTAAATACCACCTTGGCGGGAAAATACAGTACCGGAAGACCGGTGACCTTGCCCATTTCCAAGTTTGAATATGGAGGTTCTGAGCGGGTTTATTTTGGAGACCGGAATTCCTTCCGAGTGCCTGATTACTTCCGGTTAGACCTTTCGATCAACTTTGAAGGAAACCACAAAGTAAATAAGGTAGCGCATGGATCTTGGTCCCTCGGGGTGTATAATATTCTCGGTAGGGACAATGCCTACTCAGTGTATTACGTGCCCGAGGGAGGATCCCTTCAGGGGTATCAATTGGCCATTTTTGCGGAGCCCATTCCATTCATTACCTATAATTTCCGATTTTGATGAAGATGCTGCTTAGACTTTTTGTGGTGATTACCTTGGGGATGACGTCTTGCAGGATTCCTTTTGACCCTGAGGTGCCGGATACCTTTGCGGATGTCCTGATAGTTGAGGGGTATCTCGATTCGGAAGGCAAACCCAGCCAACTCCGACTTAGCAAAACAGTTCCCTTGAGCGCAGATACTTCCTCGATCCCTGAGACCAATGCTCAGGTGTTTTTGACGGCCTTTTCAGGAGAAAACTACCCCTTGACAGAAATTGAGCCTGGAGTTTACCTTTTTCAAGCCGATGTGCCAGAGGAGGGTACCTACACCCTGGAAATTCAACTAGCAAATGGAGATCGATATCAATCTCAACCCATCAGGCCTATTTTGACTCCGGAAATCATCGATGTGGGCTACAACCGAAATGAAGAAGGAGTGGAAGTCTTTGTATCCACCAAAGGGGATGAAAATGCCGATGATTTTCTCTGGACTTTTGAGGAAACCTGGATTTATCGACCAAGGATCAGGACCACCTATATCTACGACCCCGAATTGGGAGATGTGAGATTTCGGACTGAGGCTGAGCAGATTTCTCTTTGTTTCAAAACAGAATCCAGCCCGGATATTTTATTGGAAACGAGCTCAAGATTTCAGGATCAAGTCGTTTTTCAAAAGACCATCACCCAAATCCCTGAGGGGGACGAGCGAATCATGGAGCGCTATAGCATTTTGATTGCTCAAAAGGCAATTTCTGAGGATGCGGTTCAGTTTTGGGATATTCTAAAAAAGAATACCGAGGATATCGGGTCTATTTTTAGCCCACTTCCTTCTCAAATCACCGGAAATATCAGAAGCTTGGATGACGAGAGTCGTCCTGTGGTGGGGCAAGTCAGCATGGGAGTGGTTCAGGAAATCCGACTTTATGTGGACTTTGTCGATGTGCTTCCCTGGCCTTATATCGATCCTCAGTTTAATGACTGTGTGATCGGATTGGACGAGGTGAGAATCCCCGACTATTCTGCAATTTTTGGAAGTGGATTTACTCTTCCGGCTCGGGAATTATTAGTAGGGACGTCCATCGTGGGCTATTACCCCACTGATCGAAGATGTGCAGACTGCACCCTATATGCATCACCGGTTAGACCTGATTTTTGGGAAGATGAATAACGCCAAGTTGAAAAAAATGATCGCCTCTTTTCCCCTGAAAAGCTCCTTGATGGCTTTGCTGATTTTGCTATTCTCAGTAAATCCAGGCTGGGCAAGGCAGGCTTCTGAGGGGATTGAGCAGGTGTCTTTTTCCATTCCCAAAACCCTCTATTTTACAGGAGAGAAAATCTGGCTGGAAGCAAAAGTGGAAATGCAGGACCGCGTCAGCCCATCGCAGGTATTGTATGCCGAGCTGGTTGATGCCAACTCCAATTCCATGGATTATGTGAAAATCCCCCTGCAAAAAGGCAAGGCCTTGAATTATTTTTCCATCCATTCGAAGATTCCATCCGGGAATTATCTCCTTCGAGTCTATACCCGAATCAGTCCCTATCTCAATTTGGAAGCAGGAATAGCCCAGCAGCTAATCACGATCATCAATCCCACTGTGCCACCTGCCCCTCAATCGGCAATTGGGGACCAGCGACCAAGTCTTCCTCAAGAGGCCTTTCAGGCAAAAAAGTCCAGCCCTATTCCTGATTCAGCGATCGGATGGGACAGGTCCGCCTCTTCCTTTGGGATTTCCATTGCCAATCCTTTTCTGCCTGAGGAGCAAAAGCAGCTTTCCTCCAGCCTAATCTATCAACCCATAGAAAGCCAAATGCTCTTACCTGAGCTTTTTGGTCATATTGTGGAGGTGAGAGTGCCAAATTCTCTGGCCGAGTCCACCTACTTCCTTTCTGTGCACGGGAGCCAAAGCGCGCTGTTCACTGATATTCCGGACCAGGAAGGCAGGTTGCTTTTTGATATTGGAGGATTGAAGCATTGGGACCGAATGATCATTCAGCTCGAAAACGGAGAGGAAATGCCCGGAATCGAGGTGGTTCCTCCTCTGATCAAAACCAGATTTAAGGAAGGATTCTCCATTCCTCCTTTGGTGCTGAAGGAGGGTGATTTACCTTATTTGGAAAAGCTGCTCAAAGCCTCTATTGTAGAGGCCAACTACCAAACCCAATTCATCGATGACTCGCTGAAAGTGGTGACAGGCTTTGTGGCGGATTACACCTATCGATTGGATGATTACACCCGGTTTGAAGAAGTAGAGACGGTATTGCGGGAATATGTTCCCTCGGTTTTTGTCCGAACGGAGCAAAGGAAAAAGGTATTCCGACTCTTGGATAATCCGGGAAATAAGGTTTTTGAATCCAATCCTCTCATCCTAGTCGATGCTATGCCGGTATTTGATTCGGATCTTTTGGCCCAGTTTAATCCCAAGTATTTTTCCAAATTGGAGGTGCTAAACCGGGAGTTTTTTCTGAATGAACGCACTTATGCCGGAGTGTTAAGCTTCAGCAGCTACCAAAACGACCTAGGTCTATTCCCCTTGGCCAACAATGCCCGGTTTTTTGATTATTTCGGGTTACAGCCTTTGATTGGTTTGGACAAAGGACAGTTTTCAAAACCTGCCGAAAACAGACGCTACCCCGACTGGAGGACAGTTCTTTATTGGTCTAGCTCTTCACCCCTTCCTGCTTCCATCGCTGCTCCGGATTGGGAGGGGCTGTTTTTGATTTGGAAAAAAATCCCTGCAAATGATGGGACTGAGCGGGTAGAGCGGACCTATTTTCGAGTCAATTGATGACTACTTAGTCTGCCTTTCTTCCCAATTCCTCCTTCAAAAACCGATTCAACTTGGCTTCGTAAGCTAGGGCTTCCGGGTACTCCGGAATCATTCCTTTTTTCTCCGGAAAGCTCTCCATATGCAAGGTCTGAGTTGGGAAAGCAAAGCGGACTCCAAGGGAATTGGCCAGTTTTACGATCTGAATAAGCACTTCGTGCCTCGCTTTGAGCTCATCAGGCCATGCTGGTACCTCAAAGAAGATGTAGAACATGATGTCCTGACTGTAGGCTGAAAGGTTGTTGAAAAAGATGTTGTAATAATCCTTTCGGGTATCTGGATGGGAAAGCACGATTTCCCTGAGGCCTTCTACAAACTTCTCGATCAATTCGGGGGGAGTGTCATACGTGATGGTCAGAGTAGTGAAAAAGCGCCTGTATTTTCTCAAGCCATGATTATCCACTACCGAATCGGCAATTTTTCCATTGGGTACATACATGACCGAATTTCTGAAAGTCCGAATACGGGTAGAGCGGAATCCCACCTCTTCCACCGTACCATCAATATCCCCTGAGGTCACCCAATCCCCTACTTGGAAAGGCTTGTCGATGAAAATCATCACCGAGCCAAAGAAATTTTTGATCGTATCCTGTGCTGCCAAAGCAATGGCCACACCCCCGATAGACAAACCGGTCAAGAAAGGAATGATGTCAAAGTTCAATCCATCTCTGAGGATGAAAAGTGTACCAACCAGAATCACCAGCGCTTTCAGCGTCTTCCGAATCAAGGGGACAAGCTGATCATCCAGAGTAGATTCTGTTTTGGTGGCCAAGTGCTGGAAATACGCCGCTACCACGTCTACGATTTTGTAGAAAATCACGGTGATCAGGAAGGGCTTCAGCGTATTGAAGACAATTATCACCCAACTCCAAATCTCCGCAGGCAGCTGGAGAACCCGCACAAAGAGGGAAAGCAAAACCACGATCAGATAAAAACTGGTGATTTTCGCAATCGGGAGCAGGTAGTTTTCACCGATATAGCCATAGCCCAGCCTTTTCAATAGGTAAATCAGCCCTCTGTCCACCAAAAAGGTGAATACCAAATGAGCCAAAAAGGTGAGAATGATCAGCAAGAATAGACCTGCCAGTTGCCAGGTCTGCAGGCCGAGGTATTCATCAGTTCCGATTTTGGGCAGAATATTGAGCAGCTGATCCGTCCCAAATGGGTAGGTTTCGTCATGAAGTCGCTCGATTCGGGAAACCGAAAAAGCGGAGAATTTCCATTGTTTCCCTTTTTTCTCAAGATAGATGCTTGGAACTTTTGCAGCATCGAAATAGAACCTGGGCTCTCCTCCTGCAGTCGAGTCCACATAGACTGGATCATTGGGGATTTCACTGGTGCGGATAATCACCCCTTTTCCCTCCAAAACCTGCTTGAGCTTGATTGCCAAGTCCTCCGGATCTCCCTCTACTCCTCGAATGTCCAGAGTTTTAGCAGCTAAATCGGGCTGAAAATGGTTTTTCTCCAGATTGAAAAAGAAAGTCAAGGTTGTATGATAAGGAGTGGTCAGGTTGACCTCCTCGGAGAGTTCCTCTACCTGCTGCTCATCTACAATAAGTTGGGCAAAGGTCGAGGTGAAAGTAAAAAAGAGAAGGGAAAAGAATAGAAAGTATCGGGGACGCTTCATTTCAGTCGGTTGAATGAGGCCGCAAGTTACGCAATCCCGATAGTCTGCCCAAAATCCCCGCGGATCAATCCGGCATCAGGTACTGAAAGGTGCTCTTTCCCGAGCGGGTATAGATGGAATATTGACCTTCTGAGACACTATGCAAAATCTGGATCGCCCCTTCACTTTCTAAAGGAGGCTGAGTCAAAAGTGTGCCTTGAAGATCATATAAATAGCCAAATCCCTGCTCAGGATCTGTGACTGCCAGAAGCCTTCGGCTAGCCCCGAAATCGAAAAATCTAAAGATCAATCGCTCTCCGGCCAAGGGCAAACTGAATAGTTGCTTTTCCTCGGCATCCAAAATCAGAGTTTTGTTGAATTGGCGGACCAGAATCAGGTAAGTCATTTCGGACTGATCGGATAGCAATTCAAATCGGTCATCCCGATTGTCCTTAATCAATTGGTTGCGGTAATTGATCTCTCCTGAGAAGCCTGCACGAATCAGTTCTCCAGATTGGGAAATGCCCTGAATCTGAAATGGGGTTCTGTCTTTGGTGAGGGCTAATGCCGTGCTGATTTCTGCTCCGAAATCGATAGGTCCTCCGGCTTGCTTTTCCCCACGTCGGTTGAGCAGGTGAAGTTTTCCGGATTTACCCTGCGCCACCATGTAGTCACCCATGCCGGGTACTCGGACGTGTTCCGGTGCTTTGAGCAGGGGGTCTTTTAGAGCTAGCGGATTCCAGCCATCCAGCTTTTGTCCGGATCGGTCTGTCAGCCAAAGGTTACCATTCGCTGTAGCAAGGAAATAGCGATAGTCCTTCGAGTTGTCGTAATCGACCAGATTGAGATGGGTTATCTTCTCATTTTTGAGGGAAAAAGGGAAGCCGGGAAGTGAATTGCCTAGCCTGTCTATACCATGCACTTGATCTGCTGTCGCAAAAAGCAATTGGAGCTTTCCGTTTTTGTAGTAGTCGATTTGGAAAACTTCTGAAATGATAGGGCCTGATAGCTCTTTGGTAAACACAGTTTGACCTGCTGAATTGACCAGAAAAAGCGTGTTTTGCTCATCCTGAAGGACCAAATCTTGGGTTTTGTCATTGAAGTTGAGAACAGCACGTGGACCAAAAATCAGCGGATTGCTGAAAGTGATTTCCTGGTTAGGGGCTAAGACTAGAGTTGGATTGGTGATTTTTTCCTTTGGACCTTCACTTTCAAATGGGATCAGGATTGTAGCTTCTTTTTTGCCAGAATACTCATTGATTCGGAAAGTCAGGTAAGGAAAAGAACGGAATACTGAGCCATATTTCTGTAGAAAAGTACTCCAGGAAGGATTGGCTTCCTTTGTCCATTGATTCCAGATTTTTGGAAGGAAAAAGGTTTTGCTGTAGCCGGCAGCAGGTGAAATAGACTTTGGGCTAGGGTCATTGGCCTTGGCTTTGTTCCAAGTATTGCCTAGATAGAAATCATCCAGAAACATCTTCATCCCCGCGGCAGAGTTAGCCACAACCAGAATTTCTCCTAAAAGGGTCAGGTGAGATTGGGGGAATCCCCAAAACTTACCGTTGAACAAGTGGGCAGGGAACTCCTCTTCGGGGAAAAACAGGATTTCATTGTCCCGGTAGAAATCGCGGGAAAGACCCTCAGCTTCATTTCGGAATTCTTGGAGAAAGGCCCAGGTTTGTTCCGGATTGGTGGTTTTGGCCAATAGAATTTGATTGTTCCGTTGGTTGCCCAAGTTTTCGAGCTTAAGTAGGTATTGCTCTCCGGTAAAATTGTCCAGAAAACCTCTGTCCAGAAGTTTAGCCTGAAACTCCCCACTCAAGGTAGACTTCGGGACAAAGGATCTATTTTGGAGCTTTTGAGCCTGAAAAATATCCGGAACATTGATTTGGGTCAGTGCGAGAGTATTGTTGGATATCAGTTTTTCAAAATCCGGGAAACTGGCCCTGACTGATGGAAGAAACTGTACTTCATTTTCGAGGGAAACAGGTCCTTTGAGCTGAATTTGATTTTCTTCCAAAGTCATATTCAATGCTACGGCATAGCTTTGACTGCTCAGTTCACGGATAAATCCATTTTCCCGTTCGGAACTGATACCGGATAGGAGTCGCGAGGTTCCCTTGGAGGTCAAAATCAACCGTCCCAACCCAGAAGCTGGGGAGGAATTGGGGTCAAGTGTAGTGGAAAGGTTGGGCTGAGTAGGGTCTAGAAATAGCCGGATGGCTTCCTCAATCAGGAATGAAGTGGAGGAAATAAGCAGTACATTACCCAGCGTGGTCATTGTCCACTTGGGATTGTTGGAGGAGTCAATAAACTCCAAAATGGGCTGATCGCTGTATTTTCGGGATTTAAATTGACCTTTTTCTGCCAATTGAGATCGAAAATCCTCTAAAAATTCAATGGCAGATTGATTCCCAAAGTTGAGGGCATACAGCAAGTCAAAGCTGTCAATGCCTGTGGAGTGATAGCTGATGGTGACTTGTTTGTTTCTAAGAGCTTTGGTCACCAGTCCCGCATTACCGGTCAGGCTGTCCAAAGTGACCAACTGGTCTGCCAGGCTTTCCATTGCCGGAAGCTGGGAAAGCAAATTCCAAACAGGATGAGAAACCAACTCATTCCAGGATTGATCCGCTGAATTGGTCTCCAAGGTGAATGCAGCTTCACTGGAAATCAGCTCCAGATTGTTGATAGATCGGGAGGAAAAGTAGGTTTGGTAAAGTGTATATCCACCCCATCCCATAGCGAGTAGGGCAATCAGGACCAGAAGACTTTTCCAGATTTTCACTGATAAATTTTGGGTGAATAGAATTCGAGTTTACAAAAAAGACCCAAGAATTCCCCATCAAGGAGCATATTCTTGGGTCTGATTTTAATCAGAAAGCAGATTATTTCGCCAGCTTGTCGAGGACATTCATCACTTCTTTCACGTGGCCTCTGGAGGTTTCCAAAAGAGCCTTTTCTTCTTCGTTCAAGTCAAGCTCGATGACTTTTTCGATACCGTTTTTGCCTAGGATTACCGGTACTCCCAAGTAGCAATCGTCGATTCCGTATTCTCCGTCCAGCTTGATACAAACCGGGAATACTCTTCTTTGATTTTTCAGGATCGCTTCTACCATCTGTGCAGCTGCTGAACCCGGTGCATACCAAGCAGAAGTACCCATCAGCTTTACCAATTCACCACCACCGAATTTGGTTCTTTCGATGATCGCGTCCAGCTTGTCTTTGGCTACAAGCTCAGTGACAGGGATACCCGCCACAGTGGTGTATCGAGGAAGTGGCACCATTGTATCTCCGTGACCTCCCATCAGGATAGCCTGGATTTCCTTTCCGGATACATTGAGTTCGTCTGCCAAAAATGCTCTGTACCGAGCCGTGTCAAGGATTCCTGCCATGCCCATTACTTTGGTGCGTGGAAGTCCGGAAGTCAAGTGTGCCTGATAGGTCATGACATCAAGTGGATTGGATACCACGATAATGATCGCGTCAGGGGAGTATTTGATCACATTCTCGGTGACAGACTTTACGATACCCGCATTAGTTTCGATCAGGTCATCACGGGTCATTCCTGGTTTTCTTGGAAGTCCGGAAGTGATTACCACTACATCCGAATTGGCTGTTTTGCTGTAATCTGCGGTGCTGCCGACTGTTTTGCTGTCGTATTGATTGATCGGAGCTTTTTGCCAGATGTCGAGTGCTTTTCCTTCAGCTACTCCCTCTTTGATGTCTACCAAAACAATCTCCTCGGCTATTTCCCGATAGGCTAAAACATCGGCACAGGTGGCACCTACGTTACCTGCACCTACTACAGTTACTTTGCTCATGATTTTGTATGTTTTTTTGAATGAATGCCTTGAAAAGCGGCGCTAAGATATTAAACAACGGCAAGGAATTGAAGCCGGTTTCAGAATACTTTGGCGGAAGGCAAGGAATTTTGATGAATGAAAACAGGGCCTGATAAACAGCCTATTCAAACATCTGTCTGAGGCTGAAAAATCCGAAAGATTCCCTGTAGGATCGAAACAACCGCTGATTATTGGCATTGTAATACTCAGCTAGGGAGGTCATCATTTTGGCTTTGATTTTCGGATTGCTGTCGAAAATTTCCTGAATGGCAAAGTGAGGAATGACGATCAGCTGAGCTTCATCGGAAGTGATGATAGCGGTGTAGGTTCTTTTGGCATTTTCGATCAGGGAATTTTCTCCAAAAGCCTCTCCTTTGCCCAGCTCCATGATCGTCTCAAAGTTATCCTTGATATCGATAGTCAGTTCGATGGTGCCTCTTTTTATCAAATACATGGCTTGACTGGGGTCTTTGCTGAAAAAGACGATCTCGTCTTTTACATATTTTCGGTGGTGGAGGGTAGGAAGGAATCTCGCCAATTCCTTTTGCTTCAGCCGCTCAAAAAATTTGGTCCCTTGGAGAAATTCAAACATTTGGATTTCCTCGGGTTCATAGGTTTTGGAAAAAGGATTGCGCATGATTCAGCTTTTTTTGAAGTAAATGACTTTTCGTGTAGACGGCCCCCGTTTTGCCCAGTCAGCTATCCGGAAGCCGATTACCCAGGCTATTTTTCCACCGGAAACCAGCACTTTTACCTGTTGTTTTTTGATCAGAGGCACTTTGGAATCAATCAGAAAATCTGAAATCTTCTTCTCTGAATTCATCCCCAAAGGCATAAATCGATCGCCTTCCTGCCAATTTCTGATTTCTAGAGGAAACTCCAACATATCCGCATCCAATTGAGCATTCTCGGGAGAGACATCTAGGGGGCTTTCCGGGGAAACCTGTGAAATCCGGTAAGCGCCTTCGGATAATCGAAATTCTGCCGTTTCCTTTTCCAAAGAAATTCCGGCGAAGTCTACAGGCCTTGGTGCAAGATAGATTCCGGTTCTATCCAGATTGATTAAGTGACTCGGGCTGTAAAAGACCGTTCCCGGTTTGGGTTCCAGTAGAGAGGAATAAATCTGATTGGCTTGGTCTGGCTGGAACCCAAATGGTCGCAGCCAAAAATGGAGAAGACTTGCCGCTCCGGCCTGATGCTGGATGGACGAGTAGGGAAGAAAAGCTCCGTCTTCAGAGGCTTGGATGTTAGCGGATTTCCAGGATTCAAAAAGCCCTGAAAAGGCCTTTCCGGTATCCTTAAGCCGGGCAAAGCTCGTGAGCAGATTCGTCCTTGCATCATCTGCTACCTCATAAAGTGCAGGCAGGGCTTCCAATCTTAGCTTGTTTCGCTTGTAGTCTACTTTGGCATTGGAGCTGTCTTCCCTCCATGCTAGTTGGTGGGATTTTGCATAGGATATAAGCTCTTCTTTTGAAAAGGACAATAAAGGCCGGATGAGCCAACCTTTCTTTTCCGCCATGCCGTAGAGTCCTTCTATGCCGGTACCACGTAGTAAATTCAGAAAAATGGTTTCTAGTTGATCATCTTCATGGTGGGCCAAAAAGATGCCCTGAAGATGATTTTGAGCCCTTATTTTTTCAAAAAAATCATACCGAATCTCCCTTGCTGCCATTTGAATGGAAATACCTTTCTGATCAGCGATTTGATGGGTCTCTCCATGATGAAGGTGGAAGGGGATTCCCCATTCCATGGATAGTTTTTCTGCAAACTCCGCATCTTGCTCACTTTCAGCTCCTCTCAGGTGGAAATTTACATGTGCGATTTCAAAGCGAACTCCAGATTTCCAAAGTAGGTGAGCCAAACAAACGCTGTCCACCCCTCCGCTGAAACCAAGCAGGTAGCTCTGATCTTTTTTCAGATCAAGGCGGGGAAGAATTTCGGAATTGAAATGATCCAGCATCGATCAAAATTAGGTTTTTATTTGGATTAGGGGAAAGGGAGGCAAACGGGAATTTGAATAGTTTTAACCTGATTTATGAGCCTCAGAGCGGTCGGTCTGCTGGTTTGTGCTAATTTTGCCCCCGCAGTGTTTGACTATATGACCCGAATCTCCTTTTTGTTTTGCTTGGTATTGCTGATAAGTTTTTCCGGGGAAAAGCTCTTCGCTCAGCAAGGATCCACCTTGGAGATCAATCAGGCAGATGTGTTGATCGGAGCCAGTGGTTTTGAGAGACTTGTGGGGAATGTGAAAATGAAGCATCAAAATTCCCTGATTTCCTGTGACTCTGCTCATTTTTTTCGAGCTGAAAACAAGGCTAGGCTTTTTGGAAATGTACAAATCAAGGATGTGGAAGATCCGATTGTCACCAACAGTCGGTATGCGGAGTACGATGGGAATACCAAAATAGCCAAGCTCAGAAACAAAGTTGTTTTCACCAATCAGGAGACCACGTTGACTACTGAGTTTTTGGATTACAATCGGGAGACCAACGTAGCCACTTATTTCAATGACGGCAAAGTAGTGGACTCTGTCAATGTCCTCACCAGTAAGCGAGGAGTCTATGAGATCAACTACGAGAAGATTACCTTCCTGGATGACGTGGTTTTGGTGAATCCGGATTACACGATGAAGACCGATAATCTGGTTTATCTGACAATCCCAAAGACTGCCGAAACGATCGGTCTTACCAATCTTATTTCCAAAGAAGGGAATACCCTGGATGCCCAGAATGGGAGCTTTTACGATACCCAAAAGAAACAATTCCGGTTTTTTGACGGAATCGTGGAGACTGAGGAAAGTCGAGTCAAAGCGATGGAGTTGTTTTATGATGAAAACCTGGCCTACTACGAGGGCAAGGAGGATGTCCGAGTTCTCAACAAAGAGCAGCAGACTGAAGTGTTTGGAGATGAAGGGAAATACTGGGAGGAGAGAAAATATAGCCTGGTCTATGGAAAAAGTCTAGTGAGAAGGTACTTTGAAAAGGATACCTTATACATGACCGCAGACACGCTGATCTCTCAAGACAGTGAAGCGGATACAGCCAAGTATCTTTTGGCTTTCAAATCCATAAAGCTCTATAAAACAGACTTGTCAGGCCTTGCTGATTCTTTGTTATACAACTATTCGGACTCATCCATCCAGCTATTTCAGAAACCTGTCCTTTGGAATCAAAAAAGTCAGATCTCAGCAGACAGCATGGTTTTTTATATCGCCAATGAAAATCTGGACCGGGTGAGAATGAAGGATAAGGCTTTTGCCATCATGACCGATACGTTATTAAACTTCAATCAAATGAAAGGGCGACAGATGGATGGGAAGTTTGTCGAGGGGCAGATTCAGACGCTGGAGGTCGTAGGGAATGCGGAATCCCTATACTATGCGCTGGAAGCAGATACTGTAAATCAAGGGATCAATAAAATCCTGAGTGCCTCCATCAAGATGGACTTTGAAGAGGGTGCTGTAAGGAGGGCGAATTTTTCGGTTAGACCCGATGGGAAGTTTACACCGGTTCAGCTGATTACTGAAGAAAATTCTCGACTGGAAGGCTTTCAATGGAGGATCGAGGAAAAACCTACCAAAGAGACTATCGATGCCTGGAGAAAAGTTGAGGAAATCGATTCTAAGCAAAAAAATCTTTTCAATGAGCCGGATGTCAAGCTGATGATGCCGACAGAGGAAGAAATACAAAATCAACTCAAAAAATCGGGGTTTGGCCCTGATAAACCGTAGTTCATTTTTCCCTAATGGAAGTATTTCTTCCTGAACGAATACTTTTCTTCCCTCAAGTGCAAAAGGTTAACAACAATTAACCGTGAAATTTATTGTATTGGCAACCTAAAAGTTATTTTTGTACGTATATTAATAGACTTTATTCCACCTCAGTATCGGCTTATTGATTAGTATTTTACATGAAACTCCTGCTTAAAATTTTTCTGTCCATTTTTTTGGCACTGCCCGTGGTGTCTCTGGCGCAGGATGTGCAGGTGCTGAGTGAGGGTTTGGATTTCAGAGGGGCGATTGGAAGTAGTCAGCGAAAAACCATTCTTCTTCAAAACACCTCCGCCCAATCTAAAACCTACATTCTAAAGAATCTTCGGGGTAGTGTGGGTTCTTCTCAAAAAGTAAGAGTATGTATCGGAGAGCAATGCTTCGATCCAAAGCGAGATTTGGCAAAGATCAATATCAAGCTTCAGCCGGGAGAAATTTTCACAGATTTGTATCTGGAATTTGAATCAGGGATTGTGGAAACACGTGGAAGTTTTGATCTTTTATTTGTCAACGTAGAAAATTTAAGAGACAACTTCATCGTTGAAGCAAAGTATGAAGTAGAGGCTGAGGCGGTCAATGATTTCTTTCATAAGGATATTCAAATCAGTGAAATATACCCCAATCCAAGCAACAGGGTCGCTCAATTGGACTATGAAATCATCAATCCAAAATCCAAGGCGAAAATTTCGATCAACAGCTTCATTGGCAATCCTATTGCCGAGTATGACTTGGACCCTACCCGAAACTCCCTGGTGATCAATGTCGCTGAATTCCAGCCTGGAGTTTACTTCTACACCCTTTTTGTGGACAACAAAAATGTGGTAACCAAAAAGCTCCAAGTGAAGAAGTAAGCCATTCTCCCTTGGATTATCCCCTTGAATCTCAATAATTATCCCGTATATTTGCGGTCTTGTAAATTAGCATGCAGTACAAATCCATCCTTTTCCTGTTTTTCTTCGCGGTACTTGCCTCTTGTGGACCTTTCAACAAGCTGGAGAAAAGTACCAATTGGGAAGAATTATACAACGGCGCCAACCGCTACTATCAAGAAGGAGAGTACAACAAAGCCATCATTCTCTATGAAAAAGTCCTCCCTGTAATCAAGGGTTCGGAAAAGGCAGAAATGGCGGAATACAATTATGCCAACTGTCATTTCAAAACCAAAAGGTATATCGAGGCAGCAGGCTATTTCAACAACTTTTTCAGAACCTACAATCGTAGCCCCTTGGCAGAAGAGGCTTTGTTTATGCACGCTTATTCGCTATACCTCGATTCTCCGGATTATAATTTGGATCAGCAAAGCAGCAGGGAAGCCGTTGCTGCCATTCAGCAGTTTGTGACCAGATTCCCAGGCTCTGCTAGCTATGAGCGGGCGATGGAAATGTTGGGAGATCTAGAGGATAGGTTTGAGCAAAAGTCATTCAGCGAGGCTATGATGTACTACAGACTCAAAGATGGCCTCTACCCGGGGGACTTTTACCGTGCCTGTATCATCAACTTTCAGAATTTTATCAAAGACTATCCCGAAAGCAAGCACAATGAGGAGCTTGCTGTAAAACTGGTAGAGGTAGCCTATGGCTATGCTGAAAATAGCACCTTTACCAAAAAAGAGGAAAGATTGAACGATGCAATTAGATTTGCGGGGGATTTCTACCGGAGATATCCAAACAGCGGATTTACCTCGGAAGTCAAAAAATTTGAATCCGAAGCAAGAAAAGAATACGAAGATCACATGAAGCTAAAAGCGGAGTACAACGAAAGTCAGGGACTTCAAAACTCCGGTCAAGTGACTTCTACTGATAATTAAAACAAGGAAAATTTAAATTTATCGATATGGCAATCAATCCATCCATCATTACCCGAGACTTGGATAAAGTAGCAGAACCAACCGGCAACATCTACGAATCCATCCACATCGTGGGACAGCGGGCCAAGCAGATTTCCAGCAATCTCAAGGAAGAGTTGAATAACAAACTTTCTGAGTTTGCATCCACTGTTGATAACCTTGAGGAGGTTTTCGAAAACAAAGAACAAATCGAAATCTCCAAATTCTATGAAAGAATGCCTAAGCCTTCCACGTTAGCAATGGAAGAATTTATGGAAGGAAAGGTATATCACAGATTCCCTGACCAAGAGCAAGGGTAATTCCAATGAATTTAAAAGGAAAGCGGATTCTATTGGGGGTGACAGGCAGTATAGCTGCTTACAAGTCGGCCCTTTTGACCCGCCTTCTGATCAAATCCGGGGCAGAAGTGCAAATCATCATGAGCGCTTCTGCCCTTGATTTTATTACCCCATTGACTTTGGCTACCCTGTCCAAAAAGCCTGTGTTGAGTGAGTTTTCCAACAAAAAAACAGGAGAATGGAGCAACCATGTGGAGCTGGGACTTTGGGCCGATCTTTTTATAGTAGCCCCGCTGAGCGCCAATACCTTGGCCAAGTTTGCCAACGGGCTTTGTGACAATTTGCTAAGCGCTACGTATCTATCTGCACGCTGCCCGGTGATGGTCGCCCCTGCAATGGATTTGGATATGTACCAGCATCCTTCAGTCCAATCCAATTTGCACAGGTTGCAATCTTTTGGCAATCTGGTTTTGGAAGCAGAAAGTGGAGAATTGGCCAGTGGGCTAAGCGGTCAAGGGCGAATGATGGAGCCTGAGCATATCCTTGAGCACGTAGCCTTATTTTTTCAGAGCCAAAGTGACTTTTCAGGAAAAAAAGTCCTTATCACCATGGGCCCAACCCAAGAGGCTATTGATCCCGTCAGGTTCATCAGTAATCATTCCAGTGGGAAAATGGGGCTTTCGATCGCCAGATCTTTTGCCCATCGAGGCGCTGAAGTGCACATAGTCTCAGGTCCGGTCTCTTTGGACTTTTCCAAAGATCAATTATCCGTCACTCGAGTTCATTCGGCAAATGAAATGTTTGATGCATGTCAAGCACTTCATCCTCAAATGGATATTTGTGTATTTGCGGCAGCTGTGGCAGATTATGCTCCTGCTCAGGTAGCCTGGGAAAAGATCAAAAAGGATGATTCTTCTCTTTCCTTGGATTTGGTGAAAAACGTAGATATAGCCAAGGAATTGGGCAAAGTGAAGGGCTCAAGGCAGCTTCATATTGGTTTTGCACTGGAAACTGAAAATGAAGAGCAAAACGCAAAGGCGAAACTGGACAAGAAAAACTTTGATTTGATCGTTCTTAATTCTGCAAAGGAAGAGGGAGCCGGGTTCAGGCATGATACGAACAAGGTGAGGATTTTCCACAAAGACGGAAAAGAGTTTAATTCAGACCTTCTTCCCAAAGAACAGATTGCCGAACTGATTCTGGATCAAATCAAAAATATTCCGGTTTGGGTTTGAGCGAGGGAATTTTGCTAAGTTTAAATCCATGAAGCGAACCTCACTTTTACTTCTCTTTTTTCTTTCAGTAGTAAAGCTCTCTGCTCAAGAGTTGAACTTCACTGTAATCATTAACAGTGACCGTTCACGATTCCAAAACACGGATATTTTTTCCCAGATGAAGACCAATTTTGAGCAGTTTCTCAATGGTCGATCCTGGACAGATGATGAGTTTCGCCCTGAGGAAAGAATCAAAGGGAACTTGCTGATTACCATCAATGATGTGCCCCAAGTCGGGATATACAGTGCCACAGTACAGGTACAGGTGGTCAGACCGGTCTATGGGACTAATTATGAATCTCTGCTTTTCAATTTTGCAGACAGAAGCTGGAACTTTGAATATATCGAATCCCAACCTCTGGAATTCAACCGCTTTTCCTTTTTGAACAACATCAGTTCCCTCTTGGCTTTTTATGCCTACATCTCATTGGGGATTGATTATGATTCCTTCTCCAACCGTGGAGGGAATCCGTACTTTGAAATTGCCAATGAAATAGTAAACAATGCGCAGCAATCGGGCAGACCCGGTTGGGTACAAAATCCCAATGACCGGCGAAGCAGGTATTGGCTGATCAATGACATTTTTGTTTCTCCTGTCTATTCTCCGATTCGGGATGCCTACTATCTCTATCATCGACAGGGTATGGATTTGATCCAGATTGATGAAGAGAAGGCCTACACGAATATTCTTGAAGCGATTCGTCTCGTCGCGCAGGCAAACAAACTTCAGCCTAATGGGATTTTTACCATCAGTTTTATGGATGCCAAAGGGGATGAAATCTCTCAGGTACTAAAAAATGCCCCATTTGAAATACGGGATGAAGCCGTAAAGCTCCTTTTGGAAGTAGACCCAAACAATGCCAAAAAGTACAACGAACTGCTGAGAAGCTAGCCTTGATTTTTTAGCTTTGCTCTGAGTAATCCCGCCATGCTACAATCTCTTCAGATATCCAATTATGCCCTTATTGACGAGCTGATGATGCAGCCCAGTCCCGGTCTCAGTATGATTACCGGGGAGACAGGAGCAGGTAAGTCTATCATGTTGGGGGCAGTAGGTCTGCTTCTCGGAAATCGTGCCGATACCAAGGTGCTGCTTTTTGAGGATAAAAAATGTGTCGTTGAAGGGGTCTTTGATTTAAGCGAATATGGGCTTCGGGAATTTTTTGATGCTCAAGAGCTGGACTATTCTGATTCTTGCATCATCCGAAGGGAGATCAGTCCAAGCGGTAAGTCCCGTTCCTTCGTCAATGATACCCCTGTCCTCCTTGACGTTTTGAGAGAGTTGGGATCAAAGCTGATGGATGTGCATTCTCAGCATGATACATTGCTCTTGGCAGAGGGTACTTATCAATTGGGGCTAGTAGATGCCTATTCTGGATCAGCTGAAGAGTTGAAGACTTACCAAAAGGCTTACAGGAGCTTCAGAAACGCCAAGAAAAGCTTTGAGGAGCTAAAGAAAAAAGCCCTTGATCTTCAAAAAGAAGCCGATTTCAATCAATTCCAGCTGGATGAGCTGAGTGTTTTGGGATTGCAGGAGGGAGAGCAGAGCGAGTTGGAGTCCACTCAGGAAGTCCTGGAAAATGCAGAGGAAATCAAGCTGAAGATCAATGAGATGCTTTCTCTTTTTCAGGATGAGCAGTTTGGTGTTTTGCAAGGCTTGGCTCAAATCCAACAGGGAATGCAGGCTTTGGAGCGCTTGGCCCAGAAGTTTGGAGGGCTCAAAGATCGCTTTCAATCCGTGCACATCGAGCTAAAGGACCTCGTGGAAGGCTTAGGTGAAGAAGAGAGTCAAGTGGAAGTCGATTTTGAAAAACTGGATGAAATCCGCGATCGACTCAGCAAAATCTATCAACTCCAGAAAAAACATGGAGTAGGCTCGGTGGAGGATTTGATCAAAATCGAAGCCCAACTTGCAGATCAGGTGTTCCAATTTCAGAATCTGGATGAAACTTTAGAAAAGGCGGAGAAGGAATTTATTGCAGCGGAGAAGACCCTGCTTGATTCGGGGCTAAGCCTCAGCAAAAAGCGAAAATCCTGTTTTGTTGATTTTCAGAAATCCTTGGAGAGCCTTCTTACCGGATTGGGTATGGAAAATGCCCAAATCCGCATCGAGGCGAAAGAGGTATCTCCCGGTCCATCAGGATTGGATGAAGTGGAAATTCTTTTCTCTGCCAATAAAGGAAGCCAGCCTCAAGCCTTGAAAAAAGTAGCTTCAGGAGGAGAATTTTCCAGATTGCTTTTTGCCATCAAATACCTCATGGCAGATAAGATGTCCTTGCCAACTTTGATTTTTGATGAAATTGATACTGGGATTTCAGGTGAGGTGGCCTTGCAAATGGTGAAGATGATGAAGGAAATCGCTCAAAATCATCAGGTCATTTGTATCACACATTTGCCTCAAGTCGCTGCCAAAGGGGAACTGCATTACTTCGTATTCAAAGACAATTCATCAGATAAAACGCTCTCCAAAATCAAGCTTTTGGATCAAGAGGAGCGGGTGAAGGAATTGGCCAAAATGATAGCAGGGTCCAGTCCATCCCAAGCAGCGGTGGAGAGTGCCAAAGAGCTATTGGCCAGTTAAGGCCGCAAATGGTAAAATTTTAGCTATTTTTACCTGAATTTTTGAACCAACCCAAAAAAGAAATATGCCAGAAAATTTGCTCAAAGGGAAAGTAGGGATCATCACAGGTGCACTGGATGAGAATTCCATTGCTTGGAAAACAGCCCTCAAAGTCAAAGAACAAGGAGGGAAGTTTGTCCTGACCAACGCTCCGATTGCCATGAGAATGGGTGCCATCAAGGAATTGGCCGAGGAGTGCAATACCATTGTCATTCCTGCAGATGCGACTTTGGTAGAAGATATCGAAAAGCTGTACGCAGAGGCCAGGGAGTTTTTGGGAAGCGATTTTGATTTTCTGCTTCACTCCATCGGGATGTCACCCAATATCCGCAAAGGGAGATCTTATGGAGACCTTAACTACGATTGGGCAATGAAATCCTATGATGTATCTGCGATTTCTTTCCATAAGATGATGCATGTAGCTGAGAAAATGGATGTGATGAAGGAGTGGGGATCGATTATCGGTCTTTCTTACATCGCTGCACAGCGGGTTTATCCATTCTACACCGATATGGCAGATGCCAAGGCTCTTTTGGAAAGCATTGCGAGAGGATACGGGTACCGATTAGGGAAACTCAAGAAAGTAAGGGTAAATACCATTTCTCAGTCCCCAACCAAAACTACTGCAGGAACAGGTATCGGAGGTTTTGATTCCTTCTTCAACTTCGCGGAAGCACTTTCCCCACTTGGGAACGCCTCAGCAGAAGCTTGCGCTGATTACATAGTTACACTCTTTTCCGACCTCACTCGCATGGTCACCATGCAGAATCTCTTCCACGATGGAGGCTATTCCTTCACCGGGATTTCTGAAGAGATCATGGACAAGTTCAAGGACCTATAAGCAAGCCTAGTTTAAATAAGAGCCCCGCACGATGCATATCCGTGCGGGGCTTTTTCGTTTTCTCTCATCCCAATTCCTTTTTTTGATTACTGATTTTGGCTTAACTTATCCCTGTACAAATCCACCAGCCTCATGTTGAAGAAAATCACCCTACTTGTAATCTCAGTTTTTGCCTGTCAGATTTTGGCTACGGCGCAAATCATGCCTGCTCCGGACCGTGCCGAAGGAGATGGACCCTATGATCGCCTGATTATTCGCGGTGTCACTCTGATAGATGGTACCGGTGCACCGCCGATTGGTCCTGTGGATATTGTGGTTGAAAAAAATCGAATCGCTCAAATTCAAGTAGTGGGCTATCCCGGCCTGCCTATCAATGACAACCGTCGTCCAAAAGCAGATGAAAACACCAAGGTTTTGGATATGGAGGGTCACTATCTTCTTCCCGGATTAGTGGATATGCATGGGCATATTGGGGGGAGTGGTCAAGGAACGCCTGCAGAATACGTATTCAAACTTTGGATGGCGCACGGAATCACTACCATTCGTGACCCATCTGCTGGCAATGGATTGGCTTGGGTTTTGGATCAGAAGAAAAAATCTGCTGCCAATCAGATTACTGCACCGAGAATTTTAGCCTACACTTCCTTTGGACAAGGTGCAGAAAAGCCCATCACCACAGCTGAACAAGCCAAATCCTGGGTTAATGAAAATAAAGCCAAAGGTGCTGATGGAATCAAATTTTTCGGAGCGAGTCCGGAAGTGATGCAAGCTGCCATCTCTGAAAACAAGCGGATAGGTCTTCGATCAGCCATGCACCATCAGCAATTGGATGTGGCCCGCTGGAACGTATTGAATTCTGCAAGAGCTGGATTGACCTCCATGGAGCATTGGTATGGGCTACCTGAGGCTCTTTTCCAGGATCGTACCATTCAGGATTTCCGCTTGGATTACAATTATCAGAATGAGCAGCACCGCTTCGGTGAAGCCGGAAAGCTTTGGAAGCAAGCCGCACCACCCTATTCTGAGCATTGGAATAAGGTAATGAATGAGCTCTTGGAATTGGATTTTACCCTTGATCCTACATTCAATATCTACGAAGCCAACCGCGACTTGATGCGAGCAAGAACTCAGGAATGGCATGAAGTGTACACGCTACCTTCTCTTTGGAGATTTTATGCTCCGAGCAGGCAGTCCCATGGTTCCTACTGGTTTGATTGGACGACGGAGGAAGAAGTTCAGTGGAAAGAAAATTATAAGCTGTGGATGACCTTTGTCAATGAATACAAAAATCGGGGTGGCAGGGTCACGGCAGGCTCGGATTCAGGTTTTATTTACCAATTGTATGGCTTTGCTTATATCCGGGAATTGGAACTGCTCAGAGAAGCAGGTTTTCATCCTTTGGAGGTACTTCGCAGTGCTACTTTGTATGGAGCGGAGGCCTTAGGAATGGAAAAGGAAATCGGATCTGTAGAAGTGGGGAAATTGGCTGATTTTGTGATTTTGGAAGAAAACCCGCTTCAGAACCTTAAAGTGCTCTACGGGACAGGTTCAATTCGGATAGATGAAAACAATCAGCCTGTCCGAGTGGGTGGTGTGAAATATACCGTGAAAGACGGGATTGTTTACGATGCTAAGCAGCTTTTGGAGGATGTAAAGCAAATTGTAGATGAGCATAAGGCAAGAGAAAATGCTCGGCTGAAGCAGCCTGGACTGGATTGGTAAATTTGCCATTCTAGGGTTTCGGCCCCTCAAATCATTTTAGAGAAAATAAATATAAACCCAATCAACTATGCCCTTTCAAGAAGCCAATGGAGTAAACCTTTATTATGAAGAGAAAGGAAATGGAAAGGAAGTCGTCCTCTTTTCTCATGGGCTGCTTTGGAGTCATAAAATGTTTGCTGCTCAAGTGGAAGTTCTTTCTAAATCCTACCGGGTGATTGCCTATGACCATCGGGGACAAGGGCAAAGTGAATCCAAGGGGCCATTTGATATGGACACCGTAGCAGAAGATGCAGCGGCTCTGATAGAAAACCTTGGATTGGGAAAAGTACATTTTGCAGGGCTGTCTATGGGTGGTTTTGTGGGAATGCGCTTGGCGGCCAGAAGGCCTGAATTGATCAAGAGTCTGATTTTGATGGAAACCAGTGCCAACGCCGAGCCCGTAGAGAATCTTCCCAAATACAAAACGCTAAATGGGATTGTAAAGTGGTTGGGAGTGATAGCCCCGGTGGCAAATAAAGTCATGCCGATCATGTTTGCAGAATCTTGGCTCACCAATCCGTCTAATTCAGCAGCCATCAAGCATTGGAAGAAAGAGGTAATGGCAAACAAAAAGTCCATCACCGGTCCCGTCGAAGGGGTGATTTACAGAAAAGGAGTAGAGGATGAATTAGCGAAAATTACCTGTCCTACATTAATCATGGTAGGAGATGAAGATGTGGCTACCAAACCGGAAAAAGCCAAGTTCATCCAAATGGGAATAACCGGAGCAGTGCTTCACCGAATTCCCGGAGCTGGACATAGTAGCTGCATAGAGAAACCCGAGGTGGTTAATCAATTGCTCATCGACTGGCTAAAAGCTAATGCATAAAAAAAAGCCCCTCGGGGCTTTTTTTTAGTTTTTCTGAAATACTCTAACGTAGTCCACTATCATATGCTGAGGGAAACTGGTCGAGCTATTCGGAGATCCTGGCCAATCACCGCCTACTGCCACGTTGAAAATAAAAAAGAAGCTTCTTCTAAATTCATCCAACTGTTCAGGTGTAGTATCGATCACATGGTATTGTTTGTTATCAATAAACCACCGGATCGAACTGGCATCCCACTCGATAGAATACACGTGGAATTGGTCTGCGAGAGTCCCTGAAGGCAGGGAATATTGCCCTCCAAACTGTGCCCGGTTTCCATCTTGCTGCCAGTGAACAGTGCCATGAACAGTTTTTTCTCTCCCTTGACCACCGATCATTTCCATGATGTCGATTTCTCCACAGGCTGGCCAACCGACAGTTCTAAAGTTGGCTCCCAGCATCCATAGGGCAGGCCACAAGCCTTGGCCTTTGGGCAACACTGCACGGATGTCTACCCTGCCGTATCTGAATTGCTTTTTGTTTTCTGTGATAATTCGGGATGAAGTGTATTCACTCCCAGAAAAGGATTCTTTTTTCGCTGTGATAATCAGATGACCTCTTTCAACAGAAGTGTTTTGGGAGCGATAGTGCTGGAGTTCATTGTTTCCCCATCCATTTTGGCCTTTTCCTGTTTCATGAGTCCAAGCAGAAAGGTCCAAACTATTGCCATTGAACTCATCTTCCCATACCAAATTCATCCCAGGGTAGGATGAAGGGGAGGTAAAGCCTGCAGTGGGAATAAAAACTTCGGTTGAGCCTGTAGAGCCAGTACCTGGGTTTTCATCCTCGGAGGAGCAACCTATAAAGCCTAAAAGTAAGCTAGCAAAAAGATAAGGGGTAAATTGTTTCATGGAATTTTAGGTTAAATGAAGCGAAATGAAAGGGCGTCAATTGAATGACGCCCTTTCGACTTATCAACTGCTTATTCAGAAATTAGTTTGAATGTCCACCAAACTCCACTTCCTGTTTCAATGTGGAGGGTCATCTTTTTCACACCACCAGACTCAGTGAGGCTGATTACTTTGTAGGTAACACTGTCAGGGACATCGACATTAGGAAGCTCGCCAGCATTCACCGCCTTTGGCAGTGCGACATGGGCTCCTGCGCCAATAAGTGTGAGAGAAGTTCCGTCAAAAGTATAGGTGTAAGTGCCACTGCCATCATGAGGGGCTACAGGAGCTCCACATGCATCTGCCGCGACTCCTTGCCAAGCCTCAAGCCACGTTTGGTCACCCATTTCATAGGAGAAGCTTCCGTCAGCACCAAATGTGTAAACATCATCGAAGAAACAGGCTCTGGTGGTCACGTCTGCTGCAGAATTGGCAAACCACTCTGTGCTACCTTCTGTCGGTCCTACTCCAAATGAACCGGCAATCGGTTCCATTTTCCAGTCTCCTACTAAGGACACTTCCTCTCCGCCACCGATTTCTCCTGAGATGAGTTTGAAATCCCACCAAACACCAGCACCGGCTTCAATTCTCAAAGTCATTCTTCTGGTATTGCCATCTTGTACAGGGTCTACGATAGTATAGGTGATTTCATCCTGAGCTGGTACACCATTTGAAATCTCACCTGCATTATGAACTTTCGCCAATCCGATAAATGCGCCTTCTCCACTTACAGTAAGTGTATTGCCAGCGTAGGAATACTGATAAGAACCTTTGCCATCAAATGGAGCCACTGGAGTACCGCACTGGTCAGAGCCGACACCTTGCCAAGTTTCTAACCAAGTCTGGTCACCCATTTCGATTTTAAATGAACCATCAGCACCGAAAGTGTAGGTGTCATCATAAAAACAAGCTCTTGTAGTAACATCACCTTGGGATATGGAAAACCATTCTCCGTTTCCTGGGCCTGGGCCTACCGCTAATGATCCGGCTACAGGTTCCATTTGCCAAGTACCTGTGATATCGAAGGCTGGTCGAAGGGAAGCCACAGTAAAGCTCCGCACCGTTGAGGTTGCATTGCCGTTGGTGTCTCGAACAGTCAAATCGAGTGTGTAGTCTCCTGGTTCGAATCCACCGGGAACAGAGATCGTCACCGTCGCATTGTCTGTGGTCAAAGTCTCAGAACCGGACAACACAACTGCGCCTCCACGGATAAAATCATAGGAAAGCGACTCCAAAGTACTGATAGAAGATCCTTCTACTCCATCAGATAATACTATTTCCATACGGAAATCCTGCCCTTCTACTAGTCCACTGGTGATAGGTCTTAATGTAATAGAAGGAGGAGTATCCACCACTGGTGGAAACTCATAATTGTCACATGCCCAGACTCCTGTGATCAGAGTGAAAAGCATCAATAGTTTGGTGTATTGGGTTTTCATAATTTTTTTGAATTTGAACCCAATCTCTAGTTATTAATCTGGAGCCCCAAAAATCGGACTGCATCTTCATTTCATCAGGCTTTAAAAAGGACTACATCAAAAACTCATCAAGATGGAGTAAAATACATTTTCTGCGATTTTGAGGCAGTTTTTTTAAGGTCATGCACTTCGTCAGTTAGATCAAAAACAGAAGTAGATTTTAGAGCCTTTTCTTTGAAAGAAAAAAGCGTTTGATGAATCCTTAGTAGGATTCATTTCTTGTTACTTGGCATTGTTGATGTTGAAATAGCCGGTTTTCTGGCTTTCCCCGTGGGAAAAGAGGTTAGATTGGCAAAAAAAACCTCAGTGAATTTTCGCTGAGGTTTTTGATGATTTGGTTACCAAACGTGGGTTGAAAGAAGTTATCGATTAGGAGCCAGTTCTTTCAGTTTTAATTCAGTTATTCCATAGATTTTTGGGTTTTGCCAATCCAATTAAATTTCTTTAAAGTTTCCGTGGGTTAGCATATCTCAGCTTAATTCGTCAATTCTTCCAGCCTTATCGATTTTATTGAGAATTCCTGCATGGCGTCTCTATTTTTACCTCTATTCGGAATAATCGCTGGACTGAAATCAATAATCTGTTTGCCGGTGAACGAATTATTAAAGAGGACAATGAGTTCACTGCTGTTGGAAGGCCATCCTATTCTAAATTCGCTGGTTCCGATTCTAAATAGGACGGTCGTTCCTTCTGGAAAAGCCTTGGGCTCAATCCCGAATATCAATTTATAGTCTTTACCTTCCAATAAGTTGACTGCAAGTCTTGAGCTATACGTGTAGTAATCATAGTCAACATTGATGATATATTTGACGTTGGGGGTCATGATGAATGCTGACGGTGTGTATGTTCCCCATAAAGTAAGTTCCATACCTGGATCATATGGCTTTTTTGGCGTGATTTCCCAATATTTTTGCCTACTTCTCTCTAAATCTTCCGGACTGAATCCAATGATCGGAAAATTGTTAATGTCAACTTCACTTATAGATTTTGGTGGTTCAACCTTGGATAATCTCCCTGCTTTGATTTGCTGTGTATTCAGTTGTGTTTTACTCAAAGATTGATTTGGAATGCTTGATTTGGTCTTGGTGCTGAATTGGGCATACGAATACACCGGGGCTATGAGCAACACCACAAAGATGATTTTCAAAAGTGCTTTCATGATTTGTGTTTTTTGGTTAAAACTTCTTGAACTCTACTCTTCTATTGGCTGCTTTTTCTGCTGAAGTAGAATTGGAATTCAGCGGTTCTGCTTCCCCTTTTCCTTGAGTTTGCAGTCGGTTTTCAGCTATTCCAAACTTTTCTTTTAAATAATCCGCCACAGCAATGGCTCTTTTTTCAGATAGAATTTGATTGCTGCTTTCATCTCCATCGCTGTCTGTGTGTCCGATAATCTGGATTCTCAGGAATTCATCATCTTTCAATACTTCTCCTAACTGATCTAAAAATTCAAATGAAGAAGGCTGCAATTGGTCAGAAGCGGTTTGGAAAAGGATAGCTGTGGTGCTGAACCCTTCTGCTTTTAGGAGTTTTGACCGAAGATCTTCTCCTTCTTCAGTGATTTTGAGATTGGCTATGGCGACTACTAGGTCCTTTTGCAAATCCACTTCCCGTACATAGAACTGAATATATTTTCCTAAATCTTCGGCTGCCAAAGAAGGGATGTCCACCACTTTTTCGTCTTCCATAAATAGTCTTACTCGTTTGCCATTTTTGACCAGAGTGAAATGGATTAAATCATTCAGCTGATTGGTGTATTCATAGGGAATGGTATTGTTGAGCTTATTGGCTGTTCCGTATGATTCTACCGTGATTCTCTTGGATCCTCCATCATACCAAAGATTAAACTCCATACTCGCCCCTTTTTTAGCTTTGGTGTACAAAGGCTGATCAATCATATGAATTGCAAATCGTACAGAAGTGGTGGTTTTGTATTCCAGATTGTAAGTGAAAAGATCGAATTCCACCGCATAATTTTCCGGCAATTCTTTTGGGAGGACAGGTAAATAATACCCTGTGCCTGAAGTTCTCAAGGCCTTGAAATCATCGATGGTGATGATTTCTCCCCCGGTATTGGTTTCCCATTTTGCAGGAAAGTCCCCGAGTGCATCCCGTTCAAAATAATCGGTGTACATCACCTGCCCGTTAGGGATAAATTGACCTGCGATCGAAAGTGCCGGGTCATCGGTTTCAATCGTACTGGTGGAATTGGATGATGAAGCCTCTTTGGACTTTTTAGAGGAAGAGGAATTACTTCCTCTTTCTTCACTTTCGTCAGCTTTCTTTTTCTGGCCTTTCTTTGATTTGAAGATATTGGGTGCCTCCATTACCGTTTCGAAGGCCTCGTCGGTTACTTGGGTGGTTTTTTCTTCTACTTTCCTTTCCACAGTTCTTTTGGCGGATTCCTCAGCCGTCTTCTTCAAATCTTTGATGAATTTTGATTGTGCGGCTAAGGGCAAAGAGGGTAGTGTAATCAGGAAAAAAAGAAAGAGGATAATGCTTGATTTAAGGGTTTTCATCGGGAGTAAAGGGTTTGGGAAAACGAAATCCATATTACCCCTCAGATTGGATAATCACTTGTAAAAACCCGCTAAATGCTTGCAGTATTATTTCCTGATGTTTTGGACTTGGGTGAGATAGGGCTGGTTAGCAACCAATTCTTTTAACAGTGAAAATCTCTCCAGATGAAACTGGCTTGGTGACTCTCCGCTGTAGGCTTTGAAGTCTTTAAAAAAGTGAGAAATGTCGTAATAGTTGAAAAATGAAGTGAGAAATGGCAAATCCGGACTTTCGCCTGCCCGGGTAAACTCCACGAATATGGAATTGAATCGGGTGATTCGAGCGTATTGAAGTGGGGAAAGGCCTACTTGCTGTCGAAAGAGATGCTGAAGGTGCCGTTCGCTGACATGAAGCTCTTTGCAAAGCTCTCGTGTACTGATGCATCCTTTTTTCTCAAAAATCAACTCCAGGGCATAGTCTACCAGAGTTTTGGACAGGTCAAGGTCGGAGAGAATTTCCGAAATAAACTCCTCTGCCTTTTCCACCCTTTTCTCAAAACTTGGCTTTTCTGCTATCTGCTTTATTGTGTCCAACCAGGCTTCGGCAAATACTTCCTCTAGGGGAGTGGGTCGATCAGTGAATTGAATGGCAGGCCTTTTCGTTAACCTCCAGATTGCTGTCGGCCGGATAGCTATCCCAAAGATATCTGCCTCTTCATTTTCTACTTTCAGTCTATAACTCCGAGTTTGCTGTCCGACCAAGTAATATTCAGGCAAAGGCCCGTCGTAAGAATAAAACCCGTTCACTTGATATCGGCCTTGAAGGTGAATTCCCAAAATCCCAGTGCCAGATGGCATCAAAAGCTCACCGAGCTCACCGGTGATCATGGGTGCCATTTTCATTTGATAGAAGAAGGTGACAAGCCCAGAAGCGGCTTCTGATGGGAGTGAAGAATGATACATCTTAGGCGCATTTGAAGTTCATCCCAAGTAAAATAGCTTATTCTTTTCTGTTTTGGCATTTTTTTGAAAAAATCAAAAAAGTTATTTCTGCTCTGAAACCTTTTGCTTAAATTAGATGTATATACATTAAATTCATTTGTATTCAATATGGGAAAGATAGAAGAAGCAATCCGGCAGCGGGAATTCAAAGATCCTTACAATAAGGCTGTGGTAAACTTGCTTTACACGCACAGCTACTTGGTGACTGCTCAAAGTGCCTTGTTCAAGCCTTGTGATATTTCTCCAGAACAATACAATGTCCTGAGAATACTCAGAGGGCAAAATGGCGCCCCGACCACTGTCTCTTCTATTCAGGAAAGAATGCTGAACAAAATGTCCAATGCATCAAGACTTGTAGAAAAGTTGAAGATGAAAGACCTGGTCAAAAGGGAAGAATGCCCTACTGATCGCCGACAAGTCGATGTTTTGATTACTGATAAAGGCTTGGAGCTCCTGCAGTCTTTGCAAATGCAGGTGGAAGAAGCTAACCGGCAAATTCTCAACCTGAATGAAGAAGAAGTCGAGCAGTTGAATTTTCTCCTGGATAAGCTCAGGGGATGAAAAATTTATCCAAATAGATGTATATACAAATAATGTTAAAACAATTCATTCAATCAATTTAAACCAATCAAATCATGAGCACAACAAAATGGATTATTGACCCTACACACTCAGAAGTATCTTTCAAAGTAAAGCACTTGGTGATTTCCACTGTCACTGGCTATTTCCGGAAGTTTGAAGGTAGCGCGGAGGTAGGTTCTGAAGATTTCAATGGGGCCAAAGTAGCCTTTACGGCAGATATTGACAGCATCGACACCAATCAGACCGATCGTGATAATCACCTGAAGTCCGCAGACTTCTTTGACGCTGGAAATCATCCTAAATTGAGTTTTGAAGGGACTCTGGCAAATGAGGGAGGAGATTACACGCTAAAGGGAGATTTGACCATGAGAGGTACTACCAAATCCATTGATCTTTCTGTAGACTTTGGAGGAGTAGTAGCAGATCCTTACGGACAGACTAAGGCTGGTTTCGAAATCGAAGGCAAGCTAAACAGAAAAGATTTTGGCCTTTCTTGGTCTGCCATTACCGAAGCAGGAAGCGTTGTAGTTAGCGATCAGGTTCGTTTGATCCTGAGTGTTCAGCTGGTCAAGCAAGCCTAACAAACCTTTGAGGTTTTTGATTAATACCCCGGAGGTTGACTTAACCCTCGGGGTTTTGTTTATCCACAAATTGAACCTTTGATTTTAACCACAATACCATGAGACCCTATATCACAGGAATACACCATATCACCGCGATAGCCGGTGATGCACAAAAAAACATTGATTTCTATACCGGAATCCTTGGGCTAAGGCTGGTCAAAAAGACCATCAATTTCGATGCACCGGATGTGTACCATTTCTATTTTGGAGATGAACTGGGCCGACCGGGCACCGTATTTACCACATTTCCTTTTCAGGGAGCAAGAAGAGGGACCAAAGGAACCGGCGAACTGACTTACACGGCCTTTTCCATTGGAAAAGATTCTTTGGAGTTTTGGATGGAAAGATTGAAGCGTTACAAAGTAGCCATTTCAGATGTTCTGACTCGATTTGGAGAAAAACTGATCCGATTTGAAGATCACGACGGGATGGGAATCGAACTGGTAGCAAACGACAAAGACGATCGCCTGGGCTGGACTTATGGGCAAATTCCAGCCGAGCACTCGATCAAAGGATTTTATGGAGCCACATTAAATCTCCGAGCCAAGGAACTGACCGAGCAGCTTCTTACCCGTCATATGGATTATAAATATATCGGGCAGGAAGGAGATCGCTATCGGTATGGGACCGAGGGTAAGCCCGGAGATATCGTCGATATTGTCTTGGACAAAACTGGAAACCGGGGCATGCAAAGTGCCGGAACAGTTCACCACATCGCTTTCCGCACAGCCAATACCCAAAGTCAACTGGCGATTCAGGAAATTCTGATGCAGAATGGCTATCATGTCACAGAAGTAAAGGACCGAAACTATTTCAAGTCTATCTATTTCAGAGAGCCGGGAGGAGTTTTGTTTGAAATTGCTACCGACGAACCGGGATTCGCTATTGATGAGGAAGAAGCCCATTTAGGCGAACTTCTAAAACTACCCGAGTGGGCAGAGCCTAGCAGAAAGCGAATTGAAGCAGCTTTAGTACCGATCACATTAAACCCTGAAAAGTATGCCTAACGTAGTAAAAAAGGGCCTTGCGCTAGATCAAGCCCAAAAAGCAGTGATCCTCATCCACGGTCGCGGAGCTACCGCTGATAGTATCCTTAGCCTGAGTTCATACCTGAATTTGACCGACTATGCAATTTTGGCTCCTCAGGCAAACGGAAACTCTTGGTATCCGTTTGGCTTTATGAAGTCAGATTCCGGCAACTTTGTTGCACTGGAATCGTCTTTAAAGCAAATCCAATCGCTTTTCGATGAAGTTTTGCGCGAGGGAGTTGCTCCCGAAAATGTCTTTTTCGTGGGTTTCTCTCAAGGAGCATGTTTGAGTTTGGAATTCGCTGCCCGAAATGCTCAAAAGTTGGGTGGGATAGTGGCTTTCACCGGCGGGTTGGTTGGAGAAAAGTTGAAAGCTGGGAATTATTCCGGTGATTTTCAGGGAACTCCGATTTTCATCGGTAGCAGTGACCGGGACTTTCACGTCCCTGCAATCAGAATTCAGGAATCTGCAGATCTGCTACGGCAAATGGGAGCAGACGTAACCGTAAAGTTATTTGAGGATCCAGATCATACTATCCGTGAAGAGGAGATCGAGTGGGTCAACCAACATATTTTCGTCTGATCAAAAAATTCAGGTAGGCCCTTTTTGACAGGGTAAAGATTTTCTTGTAAGGTCTATTTAGTTTAAAAAGTCCCCGGCACTAGTCGGGGTATTTTTTTACCTTTTTTCAAGAAAAAATTATTTCATAAGTAGATGGTAATCAATTATATGAAGATGTTATTTGGAAATTACTCAATATATTGAGTAAATTTACTCAGTAAAATGAGTAAATATAGAAATGAGCTACCAAAGAGCTGAAAAAGAGATCATTAAGAAAAGACTACAGGATGAACCCCGGAGGTTTATCCAAGTGATCTATGGCCCAAGGCAGGTAGGTAAGACTACCTTGGTGCGGCAAATCATTCGTGATCTGAATTATCCTCATGCTTTGGTAGCAGCAGATGCTGTAGCTGCCACCGATCAAGTCTGGATCTCTCAGCAATGGGAAAATGCACGCGCCAAACAATTGCTTTCCCCAGATTCTCCCTATCTATTGGTCATTGATGAAGTGCAAAAAATCGACAATTGGAGCGAGCAGGTCAAAGCCGAATGGGATCGAGACACTCTGGAGGAGCGGGACATTCGGGTGATTCTGTTGGGTTCTTCCCGACTGATGCTGCAGCAAGGATTGACCGAGTCTCTGGCAGGTAGATTTGAATCCATGTACTTAGGACATTGGTCTTACCGGGAGATGAAAGCTGCTTTCGGCTTGTCTCCGGATGAATATATCTGGTACGGAGGCTATCCCGGAGCCATCACGCTGAAGGAGGATGAAGATCGCTGGAAGGCTTATGTGCGGGATTCCCTTTTGGAGACCAGCATTTCCCGTGATATTCTTATGCTGACTCGTGTGGATAAGCCTGCGCTGATGAAGCGTCTGTTTGAGATTGGATCCTCCTATTCGGGTCAGGTGCTTAGCTACACCAAAGTCATGGGACAGCTGGCTGATGCCGGCAATACCACCACTTTGGCCAATTACCTTGTCCTGCTCAATGAGGCAGGTTTATTGGGAGGATTGGAAAAGTATAGTCCCAATCTGGTGCGAAAGCGCTCCTCCAGTCCCAAATTCCAAGTGCACAATACGGCCATCATGTCGGGGATTTCCAATGAAACCTTCGAGACGCTGAAGGCCGATCATAAAGCCTGGGGCCGATGGGTGGAATCCGCCGTGGGTGCACACCTGATCAACCAATCCTTTCAGATCAAAAAGCTGAATATCTACTATTGGCGGGAGGGAAATGATGAAGTGGATTTCATAGTCGAATACCAAAAGCGAATCATAGCACTTGAAGTGAAGACTTCCAAAGTAGGAGGGTTGGCTGGCTTGAATGCATTTGCCAAGGCTTTCCGGCCTGAAAAATCCCTGGTGATCGGTACCGATGGGATTCCTTGGGAAGACTTCCTTCAGATGAATGTACTGGATTTATACACTTAAAAGGCAGCTTAATGGCTGTCTTTTTTGCTTAAAAATGTTTTTGTAAATAATTGAATATCAGCCTTTAATGTCACTTTTACCGATTTTACTCAATATACTGAGTAAATTTACTCAATGGGTTTATTTTGCTGCCAATTCACCAAGGCAGAAAGAGAGATTCTCAGATTTTTTTGTAAAAAGTTTCCCACGGATTTACACAGAAAAAGACACAGATGACCACGGATTTGGGTTCCTCTTGCTACAAACCCTTCGTGCTCTCCATTTAACCTTGAAGACCTTTGTGGCAAAAACTAATAAGAATACCGGATCTGTGAACCCCGATCAGCATCCAATTCCACCTGTGCAAAGACCCCGATCTCCTGCTGCAATTCCTCGACGTGGCTGATGATGCCCACCACCCGATTTTCATGGCGAAGGGCTTTGAGGGTTTCAAATACCACCCGAAGGGAATTCCGATCCAAGGCTCCAAAACCTTCATCCAGGAAGAAAAAGCTTTGATCGGCCTGATTGAGTGCTTTGACTTTTTCAGCCAAGGCCAAAGCCAGACAAAGGGAAGCCTGAAAGGTCTGTCCGCCCGATAGCGTTTTAAGCAGTCGCTTTTTCCCTCCGTTCAGGTAATCCACCACCCAAAAGGTATTGCTGTCGTCGATTTCCAGACTGAGGCTGTTTTTGGTCAGCTTCATAAAGCGCAGATTGGCTGTATTGCAAAGCTCTCGGAGGTAGATCGAGCTCACGTACTTGACAAAACCTTTCCCGAAAAATAACCTTTCCAGCTCCCGAAGCCCTGTCTCCCGAGCTTCGATTTCCTGAAAAGCCTTGCCCAGCTTTTCCTTCTCCTCCAGCTTTTGGTTCATTTCTTTCAGGGATTCCTTTAGGAGAAGGAGTTGATTTTGCAGCGTTTTGGCTTGGGTTTGGAGTTGCTCCAGCTTTTCCTGCATGGCTTGGTAGGCGTCTTCAGAAAAAGTGAGCACGCCTTCTTCCGCTTCCAGTTCGGTCATGCGGGAGCGGGTGATGGCCAGTTTCTGGTCGAACTGTTGGATTTCCAGGGCAGTTTTCTCCGCATCCAGAGAGTGATGAAATAGCCGAATCAAGCCTGCCTCGTCCAAAAATCCATGTTGACCTTTCAGACTGTCAAACTCTGCGCTCAGGGAAGTGATTTTTTCCCGGTTTTCATGAATCTGCTTTTTATAATTTTCAATGTCTGACAAGTTCCTGGTTTGGGCGGTTCTCCTTTCCTGAAGGTGCTTTCTTTTTCCTTCTAGGAGTTCGGCTGCTTCTTCGATATCCCGCTCGACTTTGGCGATGGCAGTTTGGATAACTTGGGAATCCTTCTGGAAAAAAGGCCTGCAAAAGGTTGGGTCTTTGATTTCCTCCTGCTTGGATTGGATTCGGGAGGAGATATCCTGAACTTCCATTTGTGCCAATTGCAACTGTTTCTCTGCCTTTTCCGCCACTTCACGGCCTGCATTCCAGGATTTCCGTTGGGTTTGGATTTGCTGGAGCAAGCTTTCTTTTTGAGTGTGGGTTTGAGCAAGTTGGGTGATCTGTTGAGTCAGCTCTTCCTCGTTTGTGATATTCAACTTCTTGAGCTTTTCCCAAAAATCCTTTTGCTGTGCTTCCAACTTTTGGATTTCCTTCAACTTGTCTTGCAGATTTCTCCCCAAGTTTTCCAGGTTGTTCTGCTCGACTTTTTCCTTTTGGATTAGGGCCAAAATCTTTTCCAGCTCATCCTTTTCCCGGCTGATTTGGAGTTCTTTTGCCTTGATTTGGCTTTCATCGGCTTGACTTTGGATAGGATTGGGGTGCTCATGAGCGCCGCAAAGCGGGCAAGGCTCTCCGTTAACCAGCAAGTGGGCGTGGGCATTCAGGCCCTGCTTTCTCAGGAGCTTTTCCCGCTCAGTTTCGAGAGAGAGAATGACGGACTTTTGGGTCTGAGTCCAAGATTCCAGACTTTTTTCCCCTTTTGGAATTCTTTGGTTGATTTCTTCCAAAAGGACCCTGATTTTTCCGTCTTCCTGCTCAAAATTCCCTTTGATCCGAATCAAGTCTTGAAGCCGTTCCAGATTGGATTTCGATTGACTTTGCGTGCTTTTCAGCTCAGCGAGAAGCTCAGGGTTGGAAGCAGGAAGTGCTTCGGATTGTTTTTCCAGGTTCTGAATGGAAATTTCAAGTTGGCTTAACTGGGATTTTTTGTCTTCCAGTTCGGGCTGAAGACTTTCAACTTGCTTTTGAGCGGCTTCCAATTTGCCGCTTATCTCCTGAATTTCGATGACTTTCCGCAAGTCCCGGATTTTTGCTTCCCGGGCTGGACGCTCTTCGTTTTTCCTGCGAAGCTCGACTTCTTCGGCCTCGAGTTGGGCAATTTCTTTCACGAAGCCCTCTTTGAACCGCTCGCAATCCGTCAAACTGACCTCGTATTTTTCCAGGTCTTTTTTTCGGTCCTGCAATTGATCCCAAACCGGACGGAGGTAGGTTTTGGCGGTGATAAAGTCCTTGTGCAGCTGCCGCTTTTCTTCCATTTCCGGCAGCTTTTGCTCCAAAGTGCTGAGTTGGATTTTTAGCTCTTTAAGCTGGAGAAATGCCTTTCGGCTCAGTTCTAATTTTCGGAACTCCAGATCAGCTTCGGCTAGTACTTTGGTTGCTTTTTGACTATCGGCTTCGAGTTGGGTCTTTTCATCTTTCTTTTCCTGAAGGGATTCGGGAGAGATGCCTTCCAAATTGTCCAACAGGGCCTTCAGGCGGGTTTTTTCCAGTTCAGCAGCTTTTCTGAGCTCTCCGGCTTTGGCAGAAAGATCAAAGCGATCCAATCCAAACAGCTGCTGCATCATATCCGCCCGTTCTTTGGGGGACTGATCGATAAACTCCCGGAATTTACCCTGTGGAATGATGATCGTCTGCTTGAAATGCTCCTTGCTCATGCCAAGCACGGCATCGGCCTTGTCCTCAATGGCTTCCCAATTGCCACCCACTTGTTGATAGAAAATGTGCTCCCCGGTATCGATTTTCTCGGGGTCTTTTTTATTTCGCTTGGCAGAATAGCGGGCGAGATAGGTTTGGGCATTGTTATTTCCGGCGCGGAAAGTAAAGTTGATCAGCAGGTGATCGCTCTGCAGATTGACCATGGAAGAGCGTTCGCCCGTGGCTGCCAGTCGCTCGGTACTGCCATAGAGGGCGAGTAGAATTCCTTCTAAAATGGAAGATTTGCCACTGCCCACAGCCCCGAAAATCCCAAAAAGTCCGGCAGCGGTTAGGGAGTCAAATTCCACGGTTTGTTTTTCCCGATAGGAGTAAAGGCCCTCGATTTCCAGTCGTACAGGGATCATGCGGGGTTGGTTTGGCTGATGATTTCTTTGAAAAGTCCAAGCAGTTGCGCGTTGGGTTCCTGCCCTTTTTCGCTTTGGTAGTAAAGCCGGAAGAGCGTCTCCATGTCTTTGCCCAAGTCATCCACATGCAATGCAAAAGATTCCTGAACGCCGGCATTTTTGAGTTGCGGGATCAGACTGACGATGCCGTCGTGGGCTTTCATGATGGCTTTTCGGGTGGTCGCATCGATGGATTCGTCAGCTATGAAAGTGATTTCCACAAAGCAGTAGGGGTTGGATTCCAGCCAAGCGAGCGTGTCGGCTAGGTTGTCAAATTTCACCTTATAGAGCGGCCGGCCCTGCTTGAGCCCGATGGGCTGATAGCTGACTGGCTTTCCGGCTTCAGCTTCGATGATTACCACCTTTTTCTCCTGATCGGCTTCGGAAAAGGAATAGGCAAGCGGCGAACTCGAATATACCACCGGAATCGAATCATGACCCACAGCATGGTAGCGGTGGAGGTGACCGAGGGCTGCGTATTGGATTTGGCTTGGGATATTTTGAGTGAAAAGAGCCTGTGTGCCTCCCACGTGGAGGATCGGTCGTTCGGATTCGGGTTCGGCCTCGGCCTTTTCTCCTTCCTTCATAAAAAAGAAATGTCCCACAAAGAGATTCAGCCCCTTTTCATCGCAATACCGATCGGCCAAGTCCTGCCATTTGGATGCGAGTAGCTTTCGAAATTCTTCTTCCCGGTTTTCCTCTCCGAGGTAGGTGCGAAGGCTGACTTCGTTGGCGAAAGGGGCCAAAATCACCCGAACGGGGAACTCCACCTGAGGTAGTTTGAGCTCCACAAACCCGCTTTCAGAATTTAAGATCTCTACTCCGGAATCCATTTTTCCACAAGGAATTACAGAATCGTATCGGCTGTAAAAGAAAATGCCTAGCTCGCGGGCCAGTGGATCGGGTGCCTCGACAAACTGGGTGCTGTCGTGATTGCCGGAGATAGCGATGATGGGTCGGGTACCGTTTTTGGACAAGCGACGGAGTGTTTTGTAGAGCAATTCCACCGCTTCGTGGGCGGGGTTGAAGCTGTCAAAAATATCCCCGGCAAGCAGAACGAGATCAACCTTTTCCCGGTCGGCGATTTGGCAGATTTCGTCCAGGACGAGCTTTTGCTCCTCGAGTCGGGAGTATTCCTGCAGGCGCTTGCCCAGATGCCAGTCGGCGGTGTGGAGGATTTTTAGCATGCTAGTTTTCAGTTTTCAGTCGCAGTTGGCAGAATACTAGAATAAAAGTAGGTCTTTATGATCCAAATTAAGGGTTTTGTTGATTCTTCTCCCTTAGTATCACCTCGACTTGATTCGACTTAGCTCATCAACCGTCACTCGGTGTCCGTGCAGTTGGTTTTTTGGAGGAGGGGAGGAATATTCAGCGCAGCCGCATATTCCTCCCCTCCTCCTATTAAAACTTTAAAATCCGGTGGCCGAGCGAAGTCGAGGCCATTTTACTATCGTAAGAAAGGGTTTCCTCTAGATTCTAACTGATATCTTTTGATCAACTGACTTAAGAATAGGAACTAAGGTAGCCCTAGGCGGGAGATATGCCAAGGGAAAGGAAGGCGATGACAGGAATTGGCACTTTTATTGGAAAAAGGGACGAAAACCCTAGCTTCGAAAGTGATTTTCCGACTTGCCCTGCTTATGTTCTTTGTCTCGCTTTCGATTGAAAGTTTTGGACAGGTGGACTCTTTGTTGATTCAGGAGGGAACGGCGAGCTTTTATGGGAAACGTTTTCACGGGAGGAAGACGGCTAATGGAGAAATTTTTTCCATAGATAGTTTGACCGCCGCACATAAGCGGCTTCCCATGGGGACCGTGGTCCGTGTCATCAATCAGAAAAACGGCCTGTCTGTAGTCGTCCGGATCAATGACCGATTACCCGCGTACTCCAAGCGTCAGATTGATCTGTCTCGAGCGGCTGCAACTCGCCTGGAAATGATTCAGAATGGCTTAGCACAAGTACGCATCGAGGCGGTGGATTTGGAGCAACTGGATAAACTTGTCGAATATTATGCGGACAAGGAACATCCGGGATTGAGAATAAGACCTTATTATCGGAGTATTGCGGCGCCAAGGAGAGAGATGGACCTAGGCTTAAAAGAAGTTAAGAAAGGATCTGTCTATTTATTTCATTAGTCGGTTTTAGTTTCTTAGGGGATGCGAATTTTGATTTTCTTTTTTGCCCTAGGCATTATGATATCCTGTGATTCCAAAGAGGAGGTTTCTAATCCAAAGGACTCATTACAAGTTAGCTCCCTTTCCTTCCCTGAGTTGGCCCCCTTTTCCATCCGTATCTCTCATGTCAAAGGCGATACCCTGTATTTTGTGGATGAAGCCGGAACCAGGCTGTCCAAGTTTTCTCTTTTAGATAGGCAGGTCTCGCAAGTGGAAATAGACTTGATCGGCGATTTTAGGCCGTCCAAGATGCATTACATTTCTGCTGACTCGATCCTGTTTTACGATGGGGCCAGGCTGTTGCTTTATCGAGCCGGTGGTACTGACCAACAAACCTTTAGCTTGCTTGAGGGATTGGCTCAGATTTCCGGAGAAGTCTACGCCGAGTTTCCCTACGAGCGCATAGCCTCGAGTTTGGTTTATCTGAAGGAGCTGAAAAGTGTGCTTTTTTACTTTGCCAAGGCCGAAAAGGAGAAGAAACGCATCTTTGCAGCCTATTCTTTGGAAAGCAAAAGCTGGACTTCTTTTCCCATCCATCATCCTTCGGAGTTTGACGGAGTGGAGTTGAACTACACCACGTTTCCTTCGGTGGCTGTAGGGCAAACTGGTTTTGCGTTTATTTACTCCATTTCCCCCGCTGTCTTGACATATAATTTAGATTCCGGAGAACAGCGGGAAGTCCCCATTTCTTCTTTTGGAGGAAGGCAATCTGCCGAGCCTCAAACCCTGCGGGATACTTGGGATGAGGCCTATTTCCAAAATTGGGTAATGACTTCTCCTAATTATTTGAAACTTCTCTACGATCCCTACCGAAAAGTCTATTATCGCATTTCCCAAATGGCGTTGGGGAAAGAAGCACCTGTAGGAGAGGACAATTACACCTCTCTACTCAGGAACAGGCAACTTTACCTGACTGTCCTAAATGAGAAGCTGGAAGTCTTGGGAAATTATCCCTTGGAAAAAGGAAAGTACGATCCCTCTCGTGCTTTTGTCTTTTCCAAGGGCCTTTGGATACCCTACCCGGCTGAACTTATGGAAAATGAAGGGCTGGACGGAGACCTAATCAGCTTAGCGTAGCTAGCTAGTTGATTGGAAATAAATCCGTTAGCATTACTAACTAAAAAATTTATCACTGAAAATCAACTACTTGCATAAATGTGGAAAAATATTTAAAAACTACACTTGTTTTTTTTTTTTTTTCAAATGTAAACTTACCAACGAAAGATCAAGGTCGGCGCCGGAGTCTGGATTTTTTGCAGAGCTAAGGGTTGGTTCTGGAGAGTTTTTAACCAATTAATTCTTAAAAAAATGAAAAAAGTTATCTTTCTATTTTCTGGCCTTCTTTTAATGACAGTTGTGGAAGCGATTTCATGTACTGCTAGTGTAAACTGTGCAGGAGGACAGACCATTTCTTGTTCTGGAAATGCAACTTGTAATTCAGGTCGTGGATGGGTTGAATGTACATGGAGTGACGGCGGAAGGAATTTTGGAAGTTGTCCGGTTCAATAATTTACTCGATTAATGGACTCAATTTATATGGAGTTCTCTTTTTTAAAGTTTAATTAAAGAGATATGAAAATAGTGTTTTTCTTTTTTGCAATTGTGTTTTTATTTTCTTCATGTAAAGAAATCAAAAACAAAGAAGTAACTGTTCTTGAATTGATTCCGGAAAAAGTCATTAGTGAAATAGATAGTTTATTTTTTGTGAATGTTAATCTTGCCTCAACAAAAAAGGATGGTAATTTTATTTTAAGTCAATATCCGTCATATATCGCTAAGGTAAATTCAAGTTTTGAAAAAGTATGGATCTACGATCAAGAAGGAGAGGGACCGATGGATTTAAGTTATCCTGAACAATTGGTTTTGGATGGCAGGAATATTTCCATTCTGGACCATGGTAATCAAAGCCTTAAAATTTTCGGTATGGATTCTGGAACTTTTATGTCTTCATTAAGATTACCCGAACCCGTGATGAAATTTAGATTTTCTAAATCTACTAAAGGCACATATTTCTTTTCAGTTTTAGATTTTGTTTCAAATAATTCTATAATTGAAGTTGATTCTAGTGGAAATTTAATAAGGCATTTAGGCACACTATTTCCTGAAACTGGAGTTGGTTCAAATCGACAAATGAAATATTTTCAATTAGATGAGAATGATAATATAATTTTTGTTGGTGCAAGTTTGCCATATATAGAAATAGTTGATTATAAAGGAGGTAATCAAAAAAGATACTCTTTGGAACAATATGAACCAATAAAAAGAGCATTGGATTCAACTGAGAACGATATCAAAACTAATAAAAGAGGAATGGGTACCAACTCTATACCTTCATATATTATAGATGCTCAATATGTCAAAGGAAGGTTGTATCTTTCTTTTACAGATAGAATTGGTCTAGATCGAAGTAAAGCTAGAAATCTGCTAGAATTTAAAATTAGTACCGATGGTTGCGAATTATCTAGAGTATTTAAGTTTAATACAGGTACTCAAGATGATGAATTTCATCCTCAAAACTTTTTTGTTGATGAAGAAGGAGAAAAATTATTAATACAAGGGCTAATCACAAAAAATATATATGAGTTTAAAATTCCGAAAGAACCAACTTGAAAAACTAGTGATAAAAAAGTTGAATTAAACGAATATTTAAAGTTGAGTTGTTATTTTCGTGCATTAGTTCGATTACTTCCAACTCGTACCACATGCGTTTTTCCTTTTATTTACTCTTTCTGTTGATTATCAGCTTATTAGGCTGTACTGAGTCCAAGACCGAATCCCAAGAGATTCCTTCCGAGTCCTTCCGAAATGAAGTGGCTGCTACCGAAGTCCGCGTGGCCACCGCTGAGCGGAAAAGCTTTGACTACCTCATCAATGCCGCCGGCAAGCTGGAGGCACTTTCCGAAGTCAAGGCCCTCGTGGAGCGGGAAGGTTACCTCGAAAAGGTTCAGGTGCTGGAGGGACAGTTTGTCCAAAAGGGTCAAATCATCGCTACTCTCGATCGTCGGGAGGCGGAGTTTGCGCTGGAAAAGGCCAAAATCAATCTCACCAAAGCCCAATCGGAACTGGAAGTGCTCAAGGCTCAGTTTCAGCTTGCGCTTGAGTCCAAAGATCCTCAGGTGGTCCAAACCGTGGAGGAGCGGATTCGGGTGAACTCCGGACTTTCCCTTGCCGAAGTAGAGCTTAAAGAAGCCGAGCTTAATCTAGCCCGCTGCGAGGTGCGTGCACCTGTTTCAGGCAAAATCGCCAATATCAAATTCAAGGAAGGCAGCTTGGTGACCAAGAATGCGGAGTTTGCCGAGATCCTCTCCACTGATCAGCTTTTGCTTCGGGTCAAGGTGCTGGAGTCGGACGTTCCCTTGATTTCTTCCAGTCAAAAAGCCGAGATCTATCCCATCTCCGATCCTCAAAATGCGCTCGATGGGCGTGTCATTGCTGTCAATCCCAAAGTGGACGAAAACGGACTCGTTCAGGTGACGCTGAGCCTAAACTCCTCCAAGAATCTCCTTCCCGGCATGAATGCCCGGGCCATCATCCGCGCTCCCCAAAGCAACAGCCTGGTCGTGCCCAAGGATGCCGTGGTCTATCGCTCCGGTAGACCGGTAGTCTTCACCGTAGAGGGGGGCAAGGAGTCCAAATGGAACTACGTGGAAGTAGGCCGGGACAATGGACGCGAGATCGAAGTGCTGGACGGAATCCCCGAGAACAGTACCGTCATTACCTCCAATAACCTGCAACTAGCCCATCAGGCCCCTGTCCAAATCGTAACCGAGTAAGCTATGATCCGATTTTTGCTGGAGCGGCCGATCGCGGTGATGATGTCCTTTTTGGCCTTGGTGGTCTTTTCGCTCATTGTCTTCCGCCTCCTGCCCATCTCACTTTTGCCCCCGATCGATGTCCCGCAGATCGTGGTCAAGGTCACCTATCCCAATGCCTCCCCGGAGTCCATCGAGCAAAATGTGCTGCAACAGATTCGGGAAGGACTGATCACTCTGAATGGGCTGGAAGAAATGGAGAGCAAGGCCGGTTCGGAAGTGGGGACGGTCCGACTGACCTTTGACTACGGAACCCAAATGGAGCTGGCCTACATCGATGTCAATGAAAAGATCGACCGACTGGTCAATTCCCTCCCAAGGGACCTGACCCGACCCGAAGTCATCCGAATCAATACTTCGGATATTCCTGTGGCCCGGGTGCAGGTGATTCCCAAAGAAAATACCGACCCGGTGGAAGTCAGCCTCCTTGCCGAAAACGTCCTGAAAAAGCGAATCGAGCAGCTTCCGGGTGTCTCTCTGGTCGATATCAACGGGAAGCGGGAGCGGATCATTTCCGTGCAGCCGGATGATGAAGCTTTGGCGGCCTTAGGGATGACTCAGAAAAATCTTATCGAAGCCATTCAGGCTGGAAATGCAGAATTGCCTGGCATCAGCGTCAAGGACGGGCAGTTTCGCTACTTTTTGCGTCTGGCAACCCGAGTCGATACCCCAAATGACATCGAATCCCTTCCGGTCCGGTCTCCCAAAGGAACTCTCGTCCCTCTGGGCCGGGTAGCCAAAGCCCGCTACGAAACCCAAGAGATGCTGGGATTTCACCTGTTTGGCCTGCAGGAAGGGCTGGTCATCACCGTACACAAGCAGGCTTCTGCCAAAATGAACGAGTTGATCCCCGAGCTGAAAACTTCCCTCGATTACTTCCGGGCAGACTATCCTCAGGTGGACTTTGAACTCACCCAAGACCAAAGCAATCTGCTCAATGCCGCCATTTCCAACCTGCAGACCAGTTTGCTTTTTGGGGGAATCTTTGCCTTTGCAGTGCTCTTTTTGTTTATCAAAGACTTCCGGATTCCCCTGATTATGGGGGTGAGTTTGCCGACTTCCTTGCTGATCAGCTTCTTGGTTTTTTACTTTTTCGGCATTTCGATCAATATTATTTCGCTTTCAGGCTTGGCCCTGGGGATTGGGATGCTGATCGACAATGCGATCATCGTTTTGGACAATATCACCCGAAAGCGGGAGTCCGGACTGCCTCTCTTTGAAGCCTGCGTACAGGGTGCCAATGAGGTGATGGGTGCTTTGATCAGTTCGGTGCTGACGACTTTGGCGGTATTTGTTCCCTTGGTGTTTTTGAGTGGGATTTCCGGGGCCTTGTTTTATGATCAGGCGGTAGCTGTGGCGGCGATTCTTTCGGTGTCGCTGATGGTGGCCTTTGTCCTGCTTCCCCTTTTGTATTGGCTGATTTTCCGGATTGGAAAAAGACAAAACCTTCAGGGAGAGCCCAAGGCGTTTTTGAAAACTTTGGGCCTGTATGAGCGGGTATTTTCCTTGGTTTTTGCCCGGAGGAAAATGGCCCTTATCGCCTTTTTTATCCTGATTCCTTTGGGATTGGGCTTGGGCCTTCTGCTCCCTTCATCAGGACTTCCCGAAATCGAAAAGCCGGACGCTACCTTGGAAATTGACTGGAATGAACCCATTTCTGCTGCCCAAAACCGGGATCGGATGCTCAGTTTGATTCAGGGAATCAGGAATTATTCCCAAGCCGAGACGGATGTGGGGGTGCGTCAGTTCCTTCTTTTTGACGGAGACAATTCCATTCAGAAATCCCTCCTTTACCTGCTTTTCCCTTCCGAAGCTGAGAAAAATACGCAAATCGAAATCTTGAGAGCGCGATTGGTGGAGGAGTTTCCTTTGGCGACTTATGTGCTTGGAGATGCGCCCAATGCTTTCGATCAGCTTTTCTCCAGCAATCTGCCTTTTTACGAAGTGAGATGGAAAGACCTCACTCAGAAGAAACCCATTCCTGCCGAAAAAATGAAGCCTTGGCTGGCTGATTTTCCAACACAAGAATGGACCCCGGGGCCGGGATTGCAGGAAGAGCGGTCGGTGGTCTTTTCCCTTTTGGCAGAGAAGCTGGCCTTGTACCAGACTCCCGTGGAGTCGGTGCAGGAGCAGCTTTCCCGCTTGTTTGGGGTGTTTACGATTACGGATATCCGGCGATTTGGGGAGGTGACGCCCATTCGCCTAAAGGAAAATCAGGATCGCTTTGAGGATTTGCTTCGCAATACCCGAATCTTTGCCTCGGACAGTACCTCCTACCTGTTGGGAGAATTTGTGGATTTCCGATACACCAATCAGTACAAGTACATCACCGCAGACCGGGGAGGAATCTATCAGAGTGCGGAGGTGGAAGCCGAAAATCCAGATAATCTGGCCGGAGACTATGTGAGCTGGGGAGTGGGGCATGACCTGGCCGTGGAGATGAAGGGACAGTATTTTAGAGACCAGGAAAATCTCCGTCAATTGATCGGGATTTTGGGTGTGTCGGTCTTACTGCTGTATTTTATTCTTGCGGCCCAGTTTGAAAGTTTTGTGCAGCCACTGATTGTGGTGTTTACCCTGCCTTTGGGGATAGGAGGAGCATTTTTGATCCTTTTACTCACCGGTTCCTCGCTGAATGTGATGTCCGCAATCGGGCTGGTGGTGATGCTGGGGATCATGGTCAATGATGCCATTTTGAAGATCGACACGATTAATCGCCTGAAGTTGGATTTTGCGAAGGATACTTCCCTCAGCGAAAAGCAAATCCGGGAAAAGGCGATTCATGAAGGGGGAAAGATCCGACTCAAGCCTATTCTCATGACTTCGATTACCACGATTTTGGCGCTGATTCCGATCATTTTCAGCGCGGGATTGGGAGCGGATTTGCAGCGGCCTTTGGTCTTTTCGGTGATTGGAGGCTTGACGATCGGGACAGCCACTGCGTTGTATTTCGTGCCGCTGATGTATTGGTTTTTTGATAAAAATGTAGGGAAAAGAGAAAAGCTATGACTCCATTTCGGGTTTTGATTGCTTTTGTGGTGTTGGGAATTTTGGGGTTTGCCACGGTTCCCCTGCTGTCCGTGGATTTGAATCCCCGGGAGCGGGAACCCGTACTTTCGGTCGGTTTTACCATCCCTCAATCTTCTCCTGAAATCATCGAAAAACTCGGCACCTCTCCGTTGGAAGGGGCTTTTTCCCAACTTACAGAGCTAAAGCAAATCAAGTCCGTATCCAATTACAATCAGGGCTCGGTTACCCTTCGCTTTGATAAGAAGGCGAATATGGAACTGAAGAAATTCGAGGTGCTTGCCTTGATTCGGCAGATTTATCCGCAACTGGATGAGCGCATGTCGTATCCGGTGGTGACCCAAAGTGCCGAATCCCGCTCGGATATCAAGACCCCGATTCTCACCTACAGCGTGAATGGGCCTTTTGCCAGTTTTGAGATCAAAAAAATCACTGAAGATGTACTCAAGCCTGCGATCACCCGATTTGCGGAGGTGGAGGAGGTGCAGGTGCGTGGTGCCAATGATTTGCAACTTTATGTGACCTTTGATGGGCAGCGCTTGCAGGCTTTCGGCCTGAGTCGAAATCAGCTAAGTCAGGAGCTGACTCGAGCCTTTGGGCAGCAGTTTCCCGGGACGGTCTACAACAATCAAGGTGAGACGCTCTTTGTAACCCTAGATCGGAAATTGACCAATCTGGAGCAGTTGGAAAACCTGATCATCAAGCAAGACCAAGGCCTGGAAATCCGCCTTCGGGACGTGGCCAAAGTCACCCTGGAGGAGGCGGAGCCGATCAGTTTTTATCGGATCAACGGAAACAATTCTGTGACTCTATCAATCTACAACCGGGACGGAGTCAACAAAGTCCTGCTTGCCAAAAGTCTGAAAGCCTCACTGGAAGCGGCAAAGGTGAATTTACCCCAAGGCTTTGAAGTCAGGCTGGAGAATGACGACACGGAGTTTTTGGAGAAAGAGCTGAACAAAATCTATCAGCGCTCGGGCCTTTCCATTCTGATTTTGATTGCCTTTATTTTTCTGATCAACCGAAATATCAAATACCTGAGCATTCTCTTTTTGGGGATTGTGGTCAACCTGAGTTTGACCTCGATGATCCTCTATTTTTTGGGTGTGGACATCCATTTGTATTCCATTGCAGGCCTGACGATCAGCTTTGGGCTGGTAGTGGACAATGCCATCGTGATGATGGATCACCTGCATAAGTACCGCAATCGAAAGGTGTTTATGGCCCTTTTGGCGGCATCCTTGACGACGGTGGCGGCCTTGCTGCTGGTTTTGCTTTTGCCGGAGGAAGACCGGAAAAATCTTACGGAATTTTCCATCGTAGTTTCGGTCATGTTGGGAGTCAGCTTACTGGTGGCTTTGTTTTTTACCCCGGCTTTTTACGAGGTTTTGTTTAAAGATTCGGTGGTGAAAGGGAGAAAATTGAGCATCCCTCAGCTGCGCACCCGTGTGAATTGGCTGAATCGATACGAGCGAATGGTCGGAGGGACTTCCCGCTTCCGAAAAGCTTTCCTTTTTGGGGTGATCTTGCTATTTGGGACACCGATTTTCTTTTTGCCTGCCAAATGGGAAGGGCAGGAGTGGTACAATAAAACGGTCGGAAATACCTTTTACCAAGAAGAAATCCGACCCTATGTGGACAAAGCACTTGGTGGTTCTCTGCGGATGTTTGTGCGGGGTGTGTATGAGAAAAGCAGCTATCGTGAACCCGAAAAGACGCGTCTTTATGTCTCAGCCCGACTTCCTTTTGGCAATACGCTACAGCAGATGGATTTCATCATGCGGGAGTTTGAGGAATACCTGAAAGGTGTGGAGGGCATCGATCAGTTTGTGACTTATGTGATTTCAGGACAATACGCTCAAATTGTAATCACTTTTAAGGAAGCCTACGAAAAAGGGGCCTTGCCCTATCAGCTCAAAGGGAAACTTTCGGTCAAATCCACGGATTGGAGTGGGGCACAATGGAACATTTACGGGGTCGGACAGGGCTTCTACACCGGTGGAGGAGGAGAGGGGATTCCCAGCTTCCGAGTGGAGATGCGCGGGTATAATTTTGACGAGTTGGAGCGGCAGGCGGATGTCTTGGCCGAAAAGCTCCTACGCCACAAGCGAATCCAAACCGTCAATACCAACGAGCGGCTCAGCTATAATGAGCAAAAAACGCAGGAGTATGTCCTCCGCCTGGATCAAAACCAAATTGCCCTAGGAGGGACTTCCCAATACGAATTGGTCAATACGCTTCAGGACCTTTCCAAGCCTCAGCGCCCGGCGGCTTACCTGAATTTGGCAGATCAAAACTATGGACTCATGCTCAAGGAGGAGCAGTCGGAAGACTTCTCCAAGTTTGATTTGGAGCAAAAGGGCCTATTCAGTGGAGAGGAGAAAATCGTTAAAATTTCGGATTTCGGGGCCCTTTCTCTGGAGACGACGACTAATGCCCTACACAAGGAAGACCGGCAATACCTGCGGGTGGTTTCCTTTGAATACATGGGTTCAGCGAAATTTGGAAACGAATACCTCGAGGAAGTATTGAAAGAACTGAAAGCTCAAATGCCGATTGGCTACGAAGCCAAAAAGCAGGAATGGGGCTGGAGCTTTGAGCAGACCAAAAGGCAATATGGGCTTTTGGGGCTCCTGATCGTGGCTATTTTCTTTATTTGCACAATTCTGTTTGAGAATTTCCGTCAGCCCTTCTTGATCATCTTTCTGATTCCGATCAGTTTTATCGGGCTGTTTTTGATCTTTTCCCTTTTCGACTTCTACTTTGACCAAGGAGGCTATGCGGCTTTTGTCATGCTGGGTGGATTGGCGGTGAATGCCGGGATATTCATCTTGAATGATTTCAACAACCGAAGTGGGAAAAAAGAAAACCGAAAACTTCTGAAATCCATTGCCGGCAAAGCCATCCCCATTTTGCTCACGGTGCTTTCCACCTGCTTCGGTTTGATTCCTTTCCTGATCGAGGGGCAAAATGAGATCTTTTGGTTTTCTCTGGCGATAGGAACCATAGGCGGGCTGGTTTTCAGCTTGCTGGGGGTATTTTGGATCTTGCCGGTGATGATGTGGAGGAAGGTGAAAAAGCAGGCTTGAAAAATAAATTGGATTTGGTGTCCTATTTTTTAATCCATTTAGCGATAAACAAAAAAACAAAATGAGAAAGCTGTTGATTTTTGGGAGCCTTGTTCTAGGCATTGGGAGTTGTAGCGAGGAAAAAAGTGTTGAAAAAGCCTCCGGATTTGAAGCGGAATTGGAATGGGTGGATTCGGTCGTGGTAGATTCTTTTTATGACCTGACCCTTGCGGCGGTAGATGCTGAGGATGGTCGCATGATATTCAAAGACCGTTCTTTGAGTCATATTTATTTAACTGATCCCGCGGGGATGATTTTGGATACGCTGCAACTCAAAGGAGAGGCCCCAGATCAGGTAGCTTTTCCGGTGGAGTTGGTTTTTGATGAGGGGAATTTGATCATCAAAGATATGGAAGCCGGTATGCCTTTGAATTTTTTCACCAAGGATTTCAAAAAAATGAAAAAAAGTCCTCCTCTAGCCCTTGGACTTAGTTTCCTTGAGATTAACCCTTTTTGGGTCAGCTTTTCCCCTATACAGTCCGAAGGAAAAAAGCTTATCGTGGGTATGGAGGGAAATGGAGTAGATCCCGAGTTGATGACCGAGAGCTGGAAAAAGGCCGAGTTTTATTCTCAGGCGAAGGCTGGATTTATTTATGATCCGGAATCGGATTCACTTTGGAGATTCAATTCCTTCCCGGAGAACTGGGAATTCAGGAAAAATGGAGAATGGAAAGGACAGGTTTTTCCTTTTGTGCAAGCGCTGGAGAAGCGAGGTTTGATCGGGATTTTGCCAAGAATCGGGAATCAGTTTTTTCTTTACCAATGGGAAAATCAAAAGCTGAAGCTTGTAGGAGAAACTTTCTTAAGCCATCCCGATCGAAATGAGGGATTGGAGTTTGATCCAAAGGAAGATTACTTTCTTTATCCCAGTTTCACAGACTTAAAAAGTGGAGGAAATTTCTTTTTGATTCAATTCCATACCGAGATTCCAAAATCTGCGCGTGATGAATTTAAGGCAAGAAATCCCAATTATATGAATGATCAGGAATTCAATGAGGTATTCAAAAAATACTGGAAAGACAAGTTTATTTTGGTGAATCACTTAGGGGAAAGTTTTGCACTTAAAGAGCTTCCCGTGGAAGGTAAAGTCCATTTCGTGGATAAAAATGATGTCGTCTACATCAAGCCCAAATCCGAAGTGGAAATGGATTACAATGTGTTCTACCGCTACAAGATCAAAGACAAAAGTTGAAAATTGCCAAAGCTAGATTCCTTTGATTTAAAGGGTAGAGTTGGCTTTTACCCCCTTTTTGTAAATGGGGATTTGAACTCCAAAATAAGCATCCGTACTTCTGGAGTTTTTGGAAATTAAATTGGTGAGAATAGAGCCAGAGCCTAAGATCACAGGACCCAATCGAACGCCTACTCCCCATGATACACTTCCATCGTATTGACGGTAGGAAATGGGACTATATAGGCTGAACCAACCTGTTTCCATTCTTGGAGTCAGAACAAAGCTGTTAATTACTTGACTTACAGGAAACTCTTCGTTGGATTTTAGACTGATAGAGCCCTGTGCTGAAAGATAAAATCGGTTGCTCAGCGCATAGTCCGCAAAAAGCTGAAGAGAAGTAGGCATTCCCAAGTTGACAGTTGCACGTTGTTGGCTTCCAGAATAGTTTTCTTCTAAGAATTCAATTAAATCCTGCTCGGGAATTTCATCCAATAGAAGGGTTTGGTTCATGTCATAGTCCCAGTCATTGAAATTTTGGTATCGGATGCTTCCTAGATCCAAGATTGATACGCCTACTTTGAATTTGTACCCATCAGTGTAAGCCTTTTTACTTTGATCTTTTATTTGAAAAATAAAACCCAAGTCTGCTCCAAATCCGGATTCTAAATCGCTAAAAATGTCATCTTCTGAGTCAAAGTTTTCTGAATAGCCAAAATTTAGGTTACCCCGCGTGGTCAGGGAATTGGGAGTTTCCAGATACACGGCACCCAAAACCCGACTGTACCCAACAGCTCCGCGGCCTCCTGCGAGATACTTGATCGTGGCAGCTCCTCGAAGGCTGTAAGCTTCATTTTCTACCAGTACCCTACCGTAGGTAAGACCAATCTCTGCCCATGTATGAGCAATTCCTGACAAGTCTTGCATCACTACCTCAAAACTACCAGATTCATCTTCACCAACAATGGTCTGAAAGAATTCCCCACCCACGTTGTTGAGATTGAAAAAAGTCCGAAACCGAGTTGTAAGTGCCAGACTGTTTTTTGAATCCAAATTAAGCTGGAAGCCAGGGCCAAATAAATCCAGATTGCCCACAAAGTTGTTGTCAGGCTTGGGATTTAGATTAGAGTTTTCCTGAAACTTTTGAAAGTTGGTGACTTGATCCAGATCACCTAGGCTGAGCCCTATGTAGTCATTGCCTACATAGGCACTAACTGAGAATAAGTGGATCTCTGATTTGAGCCGGGGGTTAATTACGTTAGCCGGATTTAGGCTGAGTCCTTTTATTCCGGCTCGATTATCAATTTGAGCTCCAATAATGGTTTGGGATATCGCGTCTAGTCGCCCAAAGAACATCAGGGCCAAAAAGCTGAGATGATATTTATTCACAACAGAGTAGAGTTAGTGGTTTTCTGAAAAAGAAGAAGGGCTGAATAGTCTAGCCTAATTTCCCTTCATTAGACAATATCAGGTTTTTATCTCAAAATCTGGTTACGGACAAGTTAAGAATCCCACTAAATCCTAGCATTAAGAATAACAGGTCGGATAGAAAATAGAACTGACCTCAGGAGGTGTTTTTTTAAAACAAGAATGTTTTTTAAACAATCAATACGCGTTATAAGCCAATGTAAACCAGCCCAAAAGAAATGACGACCTGTTCCAAAGGTGCCTTTCTGGTTTCAAATTCAAATTGACCTCCTCCTCCAGGTAAAGGCACATAGCTTACGTCCCCTTTTGTCAGAAACCTTAGATCGCTGCTGCTCTGATAGTTGGCTTTAAATTCTAAAAAGAGCCCGGGTTCTGCGGCAATGGGGATTTGGACTCCTGTACCCAAGCTATAGGCAAGGGTCCAGTTTTCCATGTCTTTTCCTGCCTCAATTATTTCCTCTGAGAGGATGGTTTCCCTGACCTTGTATCGAGTATAGAGGTAATTAGCTCCAAATTTTCCTTCAAAAAAGTGCCTTATTTTGCCCATTGGATTGGTCTGATAGCGGATGACGGCCATTCCGGTAAAAATGTTGTTGTTTCTTCGGAGGCGAAGTTCATCATTGAACCCCGGATATAAATCGGTTCTCCTTTCCAGCTTGCTTCCATAGATACCATAGCCCAGTTCCACGCCAAGAGATACCGGTGCGGTAGGAGCTTCATAGAGGAAAAGGCCTGAGAGAGATGGGATAAACAGGCCTCCTACTTCATTCTTCAACTCTCCTACGGCTATCCCTCCATTGAAAAGGCCCCCTGCAGACCATACCTGGGCTGAAAGGGTCTGAGAAAATAGCGATAGGAAAAGAATAGCGAAAAGGTTTTTCATAGGACCTGAACTTGATTTTTCTTACGGAAAACTACCCAACTGTGGTTCGTTTAGAAGATTAGCTAGTTTAAATTTTCCCACAAAAAAATCCCGAATAAAGGTCTTATTCGGGACTTTGTTATCTAAGTGATTGGAAAATTAAACCTTGTCTGGCTCAGGATGAACCCAAGGACCTCTGTAGGGTCTTCTCAGCTTGGCGGTAGCCTCAGGATCGTCGATCACTGTCCTGGTTTTCGGGTCATAGCGAAGTGGTCGTCCTCCCAATTCCATAGAGATATTGGCCAGAATACAGGCAGCAGTAGAGATGTGGCCTTCTTCCACATCGGCAATCGGTAGTGTATCCTTGTCGATGGATTCCAGCCAGTCTTTCATGTGAAGACGAGTAGCCGGAGCGGCATTGAGTTCGATTCGGTCTTCAGTCAGGTCTTCAGGATATTGTTCCCGCTCAAAAACACAGTCGAAGTGGATTTTCTCCTCTTTTTGATCGTATGGGAAATAATCCGCCTGCATGGTGCTGCCGGCAAGCATTCCCTTCTCTCCATAAATCTTAAAGGACCAGGGATATTCAGGGTCTACCGGATTTCCCCAAGTGCGGTGCTGCCATACCACATTCAGTTCAGGAAACTCAAAGATCGCGGTTTGGGTGTCAGAGATATTGGATTTGCCTTCCTTCTGTACAAAAATCCCACCTGTGGAGGTGATTTGGCTAGGCCAGCCCAGCTTGAGCATCCAGCGAACGGTGTCCAGCATGTGCACGCACATATCTCCTGTGATTCCATTGCCATATTCCATGAAAGTTCTCCACCAACGGATATGAGGAAGCCCATCGTAGGGGCGCATGGGTGCCGGTCCAGTCCACATTTCGTAATTGAAGAAATCGGGCACGGGCTCTACGGGAGGGTTTCCGTTGGCCCGCATGTGGAAGTAGCAGCATACCTCAGCATGGCTGATTTTGCCCAACTTTCCTGTGTCAATGATCTGCTTTTTGGCATCAATCAGGTGTGGAGTGCTTTTTCGTTGGGTTCCGATCTGGCATTTACGATTGTATTTCCTAGCGGCAGCCAAAATTGCTTCCCCTTCAATCACATCTACCGAAATAGGCTTTTGCAGATAGACATGAGCGCCGGATTTCAGTGCTTCTATAGCTTGAAGAGCATGCCAATGATCCGGAGAACCGATCAGCACCAGATCGCATTTATGTTTTTTGAGCAATTCCCGGTAGTCTTCAAAAAGCTCGGGTACGTTTTTGGATTTTTGCCGTTGGGAGACGAGTTCACCGGCGGCAGTAAGCATGTTTTTGTCTACATCACATAGGGCTACCACTTCCACGTCAGCTACTTGGATGAGTCGGAACAGATCGGATTTACCATACCAGCCGGTACCGATTAGTGCTACTTTCAGCGGGCCTTCCCGATCTTTGAAGTCCATTCCAAAAAGGCCAAAACTGGCCAAAGTCATCAGGGCAGAAGATCCTTTCAAAAAATCTCTTCGATTCAATTGATTCATAGGTTTTTGGGTTAAAGCATTTTGTTGATCAACAATTTACAAAAAGGGTACTCAGATGCAAACAGGGTAGGGATGGGAGGGGGAAGTTGTAAGGTGGAAAGGTTAAAAAAGTTATAAGGTTAATGATCAAGGAGGAGATAATCTCTTTATTTTCTGACTTTAATCTGAAAAAAAGTCTTATTCATTCTAGGCGGATTGTCCAAATCATACCCGTAGGCGATGCTATTGAGGTATTGGTGAATCCGAAGTCGTTCCTGCCAAGTTGTATCTCGGTATTCTTTGGCATAATTGACTTGTTCAGAAGTGTTTCTGGCTTGAAAGGCAGTTCGGTCTAGTCGATATTTTTTCGGCGAATCGCTCATTAAAGAAAGAGTTTAATAGCTTCTTTTTCTTATCGAGTTTTTATCAACAAGGGTAAGCGATCTGAAAAAAAACTAAACTCTCTTTTGATTAAATCAAGGATGATTTTCCCTGGATCTTCAGGCTCAAATTCATTTAGTCTAAAAAATATCACTCCTGAATCTGGTTTTAGTCCTTGCCTGAAGATTAATTCTCCGTAATCCGAGTCATGAGTCAAGATAGTTAGATTTTGTTTGATAGCTATATTCATTACTTCCTGATCGGAAACCCCTTGGAATTTTTCAGCAATCGAAACTACTTCGATTTCATTTTCTCTCAGGAAAAGAATGCTTGGCCAAGGAAAATTTTCATTTGCTAAGAAGCTCATTGGGAAAGTATGCCTCGAATTTCTACCATTAATCCATCTTTAACGAAATCATTCAAATAGGAAAAAACTGCTTGTAAATCTTCCTTTTTCAAATGCGGATAGGATTCCAAAATCTTGGATTCTGACCATCCATCGGCTAGCCTCTCTAAGATAAATTCCACAGAAATTCGGGTGCCTTTTATGATAGGTTTGCCAAGAAGAACATTTTTATCTGAAACAATTCGATCTTTCCATTCCATGATGTAAAATACAGAATTATTGAGGAATAGGTTCTCGAAATAGATCTTTAAAAGAGAAAAGCGAGTTTTTTTAAAACTTAAAAATTTGAATAAACCCCTTCCAAGCATTAAAACTTAACCCCAAACCGTTCTCCTAATTCAGTCAAATCTTTGACCACCGGGTCCAGCAAAGGAATTCCATCTTTCATCCGGATATATTCCAATTCTCTTTCCGGATCACCCGGGATTATTACCTTTTCATTTCCGGGCGTGGTCTCTGCGGTTCTGAATCTTCTGATCCAGTTGTCCATATGGGATTTGAATTCATCCGCGGGACGGAAGGCATCTACCCGCATAGCTCCAAAAAAGTGTCCGATTCCCTCACCCACCAAGTTGGGAAGAGGATCCAAAAATGCCACAAATGGAGGGACCCAAGGTCCGTAATTGGCTCCTGAAAGTACAGCAGAAAAGATATCCACGATTGCTCCCAAGGCATAACCCTTGTGAGAACCATGCTCCCGATCTCCACCTAAAGGAAGAAGAGCTCCACCATCTTTGACTCCATTGGCGGACGTGGTTGGATTCCCGGATTTATCCTGCACCCAGCCGGTTGGGGTATCTAGCCCTTTTCGTTGAAGAATTTCCAGTTTTCCATTGGCAGCAGTGGTAGTTGCCATGTCAGCGACAAATGGAGGTTCTTCTTTCGCGGGAATAGCAACGGAAATTGGATTGGTTCCAAGGAGTCTTTCTTTGGAAAAAGTGGGGGCTACCAGGGGGCTGGCATTAGTCAGGGAGATTCCGATCATATCCTGTTCCAAAGCCATCATGGCATGGTATCCGGCGATGCCGTAGTGATTTGAATTCTTGACAGAAACCCAACCCGTTCCCACATTTTTGGCTTTTTCCATAGCCACTTTCATTGCAAAAGGAGCGACCACCAATCCCAGACCGCTATCCCCGTCGACCACAGCTGTGGATGGAGTTTCGTAGGTTACTTTTACCTTGGGTTTGGCATTGATTCGGCCTTTTTCCCACAGCCTCACATAGCCGCTCAGCCTAGCCACACCATGACTATCTACGCCCCTTAGGTCAGCCGATAGCAATACTTCTGTGGCGGTCTTTGCGTCAGATTCCGGACAGCCGATTTGGAATAGCATGTCGTAGGTAAATCGGTAAAGGTGTTCGTAGGAGAAGTTTTGCATGAAATATTAATTGTCGATGAGGCAAAGATAACTGATCGAGGAAATCATCAGCTTTGGTTAGGAAAGAGATTGGCCTCTTTTAGCCTTTGTGGCTAAAATCCTTAAACTGCTACTTTTCCGGACAAAAGACGGGAAACTGCTCCCTCTTTCAAGGAATAATGGGAGCAGACAATAGCCTCTACTGGCACATAGCGAAGGATAAATTCGATCAGGCAGCTGGCTACTACGATCATATCCACACGCATAGGAATCATTCCGGGGATATTCAGTCGTTCTTCTCGATTTTTGGTTTTGAGCAGCTCAAAAATCCGCTCGAATTCAGCTTTTGGCAACTCAAATACATGCTGTCCGGTGAGCTTGCACTGAAGCATGGATTCAAAATAAATATCCGTCAGCGTATCAAACGTCCCTGATGCTCCCACAAGTCCGGTTGGCTTGTACTGGTGAATGGCCTCCAATAAGGGAGATAACTTTTCCTGGCAGTGGGCTTCCAGCTTGTCCACCTCTTCGGGCAAAATGGGATCATGATAATGAAAAGCATCCAAAAGGCGTTGCCCTCCGATTTCGAAGCTTCTTTTCCAGAACACTTCCTGAGAAGTCCCGATGATGAATTCCACCGAACCTCCTCCGATATCCATCATCAGATTGACATGGCCATTGAGAGAGCCAGAGAGATTGATTCCCTCATAAATCAACTGGGCTTCCTCTTCTCCGGAAATGACATGAATTTCTATACCTATATCCTCTTTCACCTTTTGGACAAATTCTGCCCCATTACTGGCATTTCGGACTGCTGATGTTGCAAAAGCAAAAACCTGATCGATGTTTTCTCCATCAATCAGGTTTTTGAAATGCTTGAGGGTATGAAAAGCCCTTTTTTGGGCATCTTGAGCAAGTTGATTTTGGCTGATACCGCCCTGACCAAGCTTTACCGGGATTTTTTCTTTGTAAAGTGTTTTGAAATCGACGCCATTTAATTCCACCAATAACAAATGAAATGTATTGGTCCCCATGTCGATCACCGCAGCCTTTCTGGTACTCATATTCTGCCAAAATTTTTGGATGGGCGAATATAGAAAGTTTTTGAAAAGTTCAAGGTTGAACAGCTCAGTCGATTGAAAAAGAGTGAGAGTCAGGTAGAATCGGTTATTCATCTATTGAATTTTCCAATCTTCCTATTTTTCGGCTTTCCAATCGACTCAAGGGCCTATATTTGATGACAGAACGAAAATCCCGAATATGACTGACCCAAAAAATACTTTGTATACCTTGCCAAGCAATGCGGAAAAAATCGAGCTTTTGGCCAAAAAAAATGCTGAAGCGGAGTTGGGAGGAGGAAAATCCCGAATAGATTCTCAGCATAAAAAAGGAAAGCTGACTGCCAGAGAGCGAATAGACCTTCTTTTGGATGAGGGTACTTTTGAAGAAATCGACAAGTTTGTCATGCACCGGGCAAAGGATTTTGGTCTTGACAAAGAGCATTACCTTGGAGACGGTGTAGTTACAGGATATGGTGAAATCAACGGTCGTCTCGTGTATGTCTTCTCCCAGGATTTTACTGTCTTTGGAGGTTCGCTTTCAGAAACCCACGCGGAAAAAATCTGCAAAATCATGGATTTGGCTATGAAAAATGGTGCTCCGGTGATCGGCTTGAATGATTCTGGTGGTGCCCGTATTCAGGAGGGAGTCAATTCTCTGGGAGGCTATGCAGATATTTTTTATCGAAACACCTTGGCTTCCGGGGTGATTCCTCAGATTTCCGCCATTATGGGTCCTTGTGCAGGAGGGGCAGTTTACTCTCCGGCCATTACGGACTTTATTCTTATGGTGGAGAATACCTCTTACATGTTTGTGACCGGTCCAAACGTAGTCAAAACCGTGACCCAAGAGACTGTCACCGCCGAGGAGCTTGGGGGAGCATCTACCCACAGCACCAAGTCTGGGGTCACCCATTTTGCCTGTGCAAACGAAGTAGAGGCAATCAAACATATCAAAAGATTGCTGAGCTACATCCCTCAAAACTGTGAAGATACGGCTCCCATTTATCCCTATGAACTGAAAAAGGATGAGTCCAGGAAGGAACTGGATACACTGATTCCAGAAAACCCGAATCATCCATACGATATGAGAGATGTGGTGAGGGGGATCGTGGACGAGGAGTCCTTCTTGGAAGTTCATGAAAACTATGCGGATAATATCGTGGTGGGTTTTGCCCGCATTGCAGGTCGCAGCATTGGGATTGTGGGCAATCAGCCCCAGTCCATGGCAGGAGTTTTGGACAATCATGCGTCGATAAAGGCAGCCCGATTTGTTCGTTTTTGCGATAGCTTTAATGTGCCATTATTGGTTTTAGTGGATGTACCGGGCTTTTTGCCGGGCACGGACCAGGAGTGGAATGGAATCATCACCAATGGGGCTAAGCTCTTGTATGCTTTTTCTGAAGCGACGGTTCCAAGAATCACCGTCATTACTCGAAAGGCATACGGAGGTGCCTATGATGTGATGAACTCCAAGCATATCGGAGCCGATATGAACTATGCCTGGCCCACTGCGGAGATTGCTGTGATGGGGGCAAAAGGAGCTGCAGAGATTATTTTCAAGAAAGAAATAGCTGAAGCTGAAAACCCAGAAGCCAAACTTCAGGAAAAGGTAGATGAATACACCGCTAAGTTTGCCAATCCGTATAGAGCTGCTCACCGGGGTTTCATTGATGAAGTCATCATTCCTTCCGAAACCCGAGCCAAACTAATCAAAGCCTTCAAAATGCTGGAAAACAAGGTGGATAAACTGCCAAGGAAGAAGCATGGGAATATTCCTCTTTAAAGAAAAGGTTATTGGTTATTAAGTTATTTGAGAAAAGTCACTTTAAAGGCAGTAACTATTATCATCAGGACTTTTGAGGACTTGGAAGTTTGGAAAAAGGCAAGGGAGGTTAGATTGTTTGTCCAAAAAATGGTAAAAAATTCCCTTCTGAAGAGAAATATGCCTTGACAATTCAGATTAGAAAATCCTCTAGATCCATAACTAATAACATTGCCGAAGGATATGGCCGCTTCTTTTTTCAGGAAAACATTCAATTCTGCAGGATATCACGAGGTTCTCTTTCAGAGACGTTGGATCATATGATTGTGGCATTTGATGAGGAATATATTTCGGATTTAGAATTGGAAAGCTTTAGAGTTCTTCATAATGATTGCCTCAAGCTACTTAATGGATACATCAATTACCTTCAAAAAGTAAAATCAGGCTCCCCAAACCAATAACCTAATAACTCAATAACTCATAACACGATCACGGAAACTTGAACTATGAATAAATTCGAAAACGAAACCCAATTTCTGAAAACCTACCTTAACAACGCTTCTCCAACCGGGTTTGAAGCCTCCGGGCAGCAAATCTGGTTAGATTATATCAGGCCTTTTGTAGACACCTATTTCACTGATAATTATGGAACAGCCGTTGGGGTGATCAATCCTGAGGCAGAGTACAAGGTGGTCATTGAAGCTCATGCGGATGAAATCAGCTGGTTTGTAAATTACATCAAAGACGATGGGTACATCTATGTCCGGCGAAATGGGGGGTCAGACCATATGATCGCTCCCTCCATGCGGGTAAATATTCATACCGACAAAGGGATTGTTCCGGGAGTCTTTGGTTGGCCTGCCATCCACGTTCGAAAGGAAGGAAAAGAGGATGCCCCGACTTTGGATAATATTTTCATCGATGTAGGAGCTCGGTCTAAAGCTGAAGTCGAGGAGATGGGGATTCATGTAGGTTGTGTGATTACGTTCAAGGATGAGTTGATCGAATTGAATGGTAAATTCTGGTCGGGCCGCGCTTTGGACAATCGAATCGGAGGTTATATGATTGCTCAGGTTGCCCGAAAGCTCAAGGAATCCGGTAAACAGCTTCCTTTTGGACTTTATGTAGTCAATGCGGTTCAGGAAGAAATCGGCCTTCGGGGTGCCGAGATGATTGCTCACCGAATCAAACCCAATGTGGCCATCATCACGGATGTATGTCATGACACGACTGCTCCTTTATATAATAAGGTGACTAGTGGTGATCAAACGGCAGGGAAGGGACCGGTTTTAACTTACGGCGCTTCGGTGCACAAGAAGCTGCTGGATTTGATTATTGCCGCTGCGCGAAAAAATGAAATTCCTATTCAGCGTGCTGCCGCTTCCAGAAGTACAGGTACCGATACGGATGCCTTTGCTTATTCTAATGAGGGAGTGCCTTCAGCTTTGATTTCTTTACCTCTAAAATATATGCACACCACTGTTGAGACTGCCAGTAAGCAGGATATTGAGCAAGTGATTGAGCTGATGTATGCATTCTTAGTGGATTTCGACCCAAGTTTTGATTTCAGATATATAAGTTAATCCTGTATTGGTTATCAGTTATCAAGCAAAATGGAGTTTGGCTTTGACCCAATAACTGATAACCAACACCTTTTTTGAATATGCACTTCCTGGATCAACTTAACCGCTCAGTCTTTTTACCGCATCCTCCAAAGCGGATTATTTCCTTGGTGCCTTCCCTGACAGAGCTGTTGGTTGATTTGGGTTTGGAAGAAAGAATCTTAGGGGTCACCAAGTTTTGTATACATCCCAAGCATCTTAGCAAGAGTAAAGCCATCGTAGGGGGAACCAAGAATTATCGATTTGAACTCATTGATTCGCTCCATCCGGATTTGATCATAGGCAATAAGGAGGAGAATGATCGAGAGGGGATTGAAAAATTGGCTAAAAAATATCCGGTCTGGATGAGTGATATTTTTTCGTTGGAGGATAATTATCGGATGATTGAGCAAGTCGGGCTAATTACCCAATCAGATTTAAGAGCCGAACAAATAATCGGGAAAATCAAATCTTCCTTTGCAGAACCGATTGCAAAAAAAGGAACTTGCGTTTACCTGATTTGGAATGAGCCCATTATGGTTGCGGGTGGATCCACCTTCATTGATTCTATGTTGAAAGTGGCTGGTTTTGAAAACCTGGTTATGCAAACAAGATATCCTCAGCTTTCGGCGGAGGATCTGCAGAACCTTTCCCCCGAATTCCTGCTTTTGAGCTCCGAGCCTTTTCCTTTCAAAGAAAAGCACCTAGATTTTTTTCGCTCTCTTCTTCCCAATTCCCAAATTAAGCTTGTCGATGGAGAGCTTTTCTCATGGTATGGAAGCCGATTGATCCATTCTGGGAATTACTTTCGGAATTTATAAGAAAATCCTCTCAGAGACTTGACTTTCCATTTATAAAAATTATAAATACTACTAGGCACTTTTTTAAAAAATTCAATTAACTTTTCTGCCTCAAGCTTTTCGATTTTGAATTCTCAGGTCGATGGCGATATTGAATGAAATTAATTGATCAATCCATGAAAAAACAAAAATGGTTATTTCTGGGAATGCTAGTCCCTCTGGTGTGGGCTTGTGGTCCCAAAGCAACTGAAGAGGTTGTGGTAGAAGAGGTGGTGATTGTAGACAACTCCCTCACAGAAGAAGAAAAGGCGGAAGGCTGGATGCTTCTTTTTGATGGGACATCAATGGATGGCTGGCGTGCCTTCAATGGAGACAGCACTCCTCCCAATTGGATTATTGAGGATGGTGCGATGAAGGGCTTGGGTGCTACCGGAGGTGAAGACTTTGGAGGAGACATAGTATTTGGCCCGATGGAGTTTGAGGAGTTTGAAATGGAGTTTACTTGGAAGATTTCTCCGGGAGGCAATAGTGGTGTTTTCTATCACGTGGTAGAAGGCCCCAATTACAAAGCACCTTATTATACAGGTCCGGAATACCAGGTGATAGATCAGTTGGGATTTGCGCAGCCATTGGAAAAATGGCAATCGCTTGCCGGGGATTATGCGATGTATGAGCCTGATTACGAAGGAGTGGTCAAGCCTGCCGGTGAATGGAATGTGTCCAAAATAATTTTCTCAGAAGAAGGAGCAAGCTATTGGCTGAATGGGAAAAAGACCGTGGAGTTCGTTCCTTACTCAGAGGACTGGACGGCAAGAAGAAATTCCGGCAAATGGAATGATTTTCCTGATTACAAAATTGCCCGCAAGGGATTAATCGCATTGCAGGATCATGGAGATCCTGTTTGGTTCAAAAACATCAAAATTAGACCTCTATGAGAAAAATAGGATTTATTCTCCTGACCTTATTGATTGCGCATGGTGCTTATGCCCAGAAAAAGCAAAAGCTTTTCAATGGAAAGGATTTGACAGGTTGGGTAGTATATGGAACAGAAAAGTGGTATGTAGAAGATGGGTTATTGGTTTCTGAAAGCGGTCCGGACAAAGGCTATGGCTATTTGGGGACTGAAGAGGAGTTTGATGATTTTGAAATCGAACTGGAGTTTAAGCAAGAAGCCAATGGAAATAGTGGAGTTTTTATCCGTTCCACGGTAGATGGGACCAAGGTTTCGGGCTGGCAGGTGGAAGTAGCGCCTCCCGGTAGTGATACAGGAGGAATCTACGAGTCTTATGGAAGAGGATGGCTGATTAAGCCTGATCCCGAAAAAGACAAAGCATTGAAATTCGGGGAATGGAACAAAATGAGAATTGTGGTAAAAGGGGATAATGTCACTTCTTACCTAAATGGAGTTGAGATGGTCAACTTCTCTGACGAAAAAATCGGTCAGGGAAAAGGAGGCGTTTTGCTTCAGATTCATGATGGTGGAGGAATCAAAGTCTATTGGAAGAATATCGTTTTGAAAAAGCTTTAAAAAAAAACATCAAAATTTTTCTTACATGAAGAAATCAAAAAGCCGTTTCTTATTGATTTGAGATAAAAAAGAAGGGTAAGGCTGGTTTTTGATTTCAATGTAAACAGAGAATATCAAGTGAGTTTTAAAAGAACCTTGGGGATCGTTTACCTCAAGGTTTTTTCTTTTTCAAATTTTCCCGATCAATATCAGAGGTTTACAATTTCTTTTGCAAAAAATGTGAAGCTGCTATTGCTACGGACATATTTCTGTCGATATTTGCACTCCCAAACGACGCGAAAGGCGCCGGGGATGTAGGAGGAAGTCGGGGGAAGTTTGAAAAGACGGGGAGTTCAAAAGGAGAGGAAAGAAAAAAATATTCAATTTTCTTCTTGCCGAATAAAAAAGATCCCGTACCTTTGCAGTCCTGTTCGGAAGGAACGGGT